>NZ_JBWKJZ010000020.1:87693-136512 GCF_056431945.1 Streptomyces sp. NPDC045778 | reverse complement strand
CGAGCGGCCACGGCGAACCCGCAGGTGAAGGACGGGTGGAGTGCCCCGTAGGGGCGCGGGGAACTGCGCGAGCGGCCACGATGAACCCGCAGGTGAAGGACGGGTGGAGTGCCCCTTGGGGGCGCGGGGAACTGCGCGAGCGGCCACGATGAACCCGCAGGTGAGGACGGGCGGAGTGCCCCTTGGGGGCGCGGGGAACTGCGCGAGCAGCCACGGCGAACCCGCAGGCGACGGACGGGCGGAGGCCCGGGCGGGACCCGGGGGGACGCGGGCACCGACCCGGGCGGGGTGCCCCCGTAGAGGCGCGGAGGCGCGGGTGGGGCGGGGCCCGGGGCGCACCGGGGGGCCGGGCCCGGGGGCGCGGTGGGCGGCAACGGGGCAAACCCGTCTACGCTGCTCGCAGCAGACCCGTACCCCCGTCAGGCCCGTCAGGAGACCAGCCGATGTCCCAAAGCCCCGCCACCCTGCCGCCGGTGCTGCTGCACTCAGAAGCGGAGCTCGCGCGGGAGGCGCTCGCGACCCCCCTGCTCGGCCGAGCCGTACGGCTCGCCCGCTGGGCCGGGCCCGACACGCGGGTCGGCGCGGGCGGCGAGCTGGTCGACGAGCAGCTGCCCGCGGCGGCGGCCGAGCTGGGGCTCGTCGACGGGGCCGAAGGCCTTGAGGCCGGAGACGCGGCGGCGTACGCGAGCGAGGCCTGGCGGGTCGCCGTCGACACCGGCCTCGTCGAGATCGAGGACGCCGACGCCGAGGACGCCGAGGGCACCGTGAGCACCGGCGAGGAACTCGCCCTGATCACCTCGGGCGGGCCGCAGGACATCCTCGGCATCTGGCTCGGCGCCCTGGACACCGTCTTCGCCGACGCGACGGTGCCCGACCTGGAGGACCTCGTCGACGTCATCCAGGGCGGCGGCGAGATCGACTTCGCCGAACTGGGCTGGGACCCGCAGGCCGAGGCCGAGTTCCTGGAGGGCGTCCTCGGCAATCTGTATCTGCTGACCGTCAGCGAGGGCGCCCCGGAGGACGGCGCGGTGCCGCTGCCCGCGCTCGCCGCGTCCATGATCGTGCCGGACGACATGGGCGAGCCCACCGACGACATCCTGGAGCAGGTCTCCGACGCGATGATGCGGCTCGACGACCAGTTCCGGATGCTCGAACCCGTCGGGCTCGTCGAGTACCAGCCGGTGGACGAGGCGCTCATGGCGGACCTCGATGAGGACGCCGAGGACGCCGACGCGGCCGGGGAGCCGCTGCCGCCCGTCGACGACGAGGACGTCACGCGGTACGGCATGGTCCGGCTGACGCCGCTCGGTCTCTACGGCGTGCGGGCGCGGATGCTGGACGCCGGGGTCGACGCGCCCGCCGTCGGCGACCTCGCGGACAAGGGCGCCGACTCGCTGCTGGATGCCACCGCCGCGTTCCCGCGGGCCGCCGCGCAGGCCGAGATCGAGCGGTGGCTCGGCGGACGTGAGCCGCTGGCCGCGGCGCGCGAGCTGCTTGCCGCCGCGCGCGGGGCGGACGAGGGCGCGCCGCTGCGGCGCCTCCACTGCCAGCAGGCGCTCTCCCTCGTCGGGGGCGCGGCCGAGCCGGCCCTGCGCGAGGTCCTCGACGACGCCGAACTGGGCGGTCTCGCCCGGGTGTGGCTCGCCGAGCACGGCGCCGCGGACGTGCCCGCCCCTTCCGAGGGCATGGTCTTCTGGCTGACCATCGACACGGTGGCCGCGCAACTGGCGGCCGAGGGCAACTCCGAGGAGCTGCGCGCGCTCGTCGAGGGGCTCGCCGCGCAGCACAGCGGGTTCTTCGCCGCGGCGTGGCGGGTGGACCACCCCGCGACGGCGGAGGTCCTGGAGGCGATGGGGCGGCTGCACTCCGACAAGAAGGTGGCGAAGGAGGCCCGCAAGGCGGCCTTCAAGGCCAGGTCGCAACAGCCCTGACGCCCTCCGGCGGGCCCCGGCGCGGAGTGCTCACGTCCGCAGGTACGACGCGCCGTTGAGGTCCATGACCGTGCCCGACGCCCACTCCGCGGCCGGTGAGGACAGCCAGAGGACCGCGGCCGCGATCTCCTCCGCCGTGCCCGCGCGGCCGAACGGGCTCTGCGCGCGGATGGCCTCGCCCTCCGCGCCGCTCAGCCGGTGCGCGACGCGCTCGGTGGCGAAGAACCCGGGCGCGACCGAGGCCACCGCGATGCCGTGCGGCGCGAGGGCCACCGCGAGGGACTGGCCGAGGGCGTGCACGGCGGCCTTGGTCGCGCCGTAGGCCGGGTGGTCGGGCTCGCCGCGGAAGGCGCCGCGGGAGCCGATGTTGACGATGCGTCCGCCCGTGCCCTGGGTGATCATCCGGTGCGCGGCGAGGTGGCTGAGGTTCGCCGTGGCCAGCAGGTTGACGGCGGTGTGCCGCTGCCACAGGGCCGCCCAGTCCTCGTACGCGGTGGTGGCGGGCGGGTGCGGCAGGTTCACGGCGGCGTTGTTGACGAGTACGTCGATGCCGCCGAGCGCCCCGGCCGCGCGGTCCGCGACGTCCTTGGCCCCCGCCGGGTCCGACAGATCGCCGCCGACCAGCGCGTGCCCGGTGCCCGCGAGCGAGTCGAGCGTCTCGCGCGCCTCCTCCTCGCGCGCGCCGAAGTGCACCGCGACGCGGTCGCCGTTGTCCGCGAACGCCCGGGCGAGGGCCCGGCCGAGGCCTCGTGAGGCGCCGCTGACCAGAACGCGGCGGCCGGTGCTCTCCAGAGTCATACGGATCTCCTGGTCCCTGATGTGCCGGTTGGAACGCCCCGCTCCGGAAGTCGACCGCCGAAGTCGGACCGTGTTCAACCGCCGTTTATACGTGAGCGGAAATCTGACGCCGACAGCGGCCCGGTGGTACGCACGCCCCCCGGGACAGGCCCGGACGCCCGCATTCGCTCCCTCAGGCCCGAGGAGAAACCATGTCGTCGCTCACCCGCAGGGACTTCACCAGACGATCCGCGCTCACCGGGGCGGGCGTCGCGCTCGCCGGCAGCGTGGGCGCGCTCGCCACCGCGCCCGGCGCGCTGGCCGCGCAGGACACCGAGGTGGCTGACATGACCGACGCGGCCGACGCGGAGGGCCGCGGCGGCCACGGCGGGCCCGGCTACGGCCCGCTCGTGCCCGACCCCGCGGGCCTGCTGGCCCTGCCCGCCGGGTTCTCGTACCGCGTCCTCACGTACAGCGGCAGGACCAAGCTGGAGACCGGCGAGTTCACGCCCTCCAACCACGACGGCACCGCCACCTTCGACGGGCCGCGCGGGGTGACGCTGCTCGTCAACAACCACGAGCTGAGCGGCGCCCGCACCAAGTGGAAGCACCCGGTCCCGCTCACCGACGGGCTCGTCTACGACCCCGCGGCGGCCGGCGGCTGCACGGTCGTCGAGCACCGGCGCGGGGGCCAGGTCGCCGAGTGGGTCGGCGTCGCGGGCACCAGTACCAACTGCGCGGGGGGCTCCACCCCTTGGGGCACTTGGCTGACCTGCGAGGAGACCGAGGACAAGGCCGGCCAGAACGGCATGACCAAGGACCACGGATACGTCTTCGAGGTCGACCCCTACGACCGGCGCGCCAACCGGAACCCCAAGCCCGTCAAGGCCCTCGGCCGCTATGCCCACGAGGCCGTCGTCGTCGACCCCAAGCGCGGCCATCTGTACCTCACGGAGGACGCCTCGGGGCCCAACGGCCTCTTCTACCGCTGGACCCCGCCGCACGGCTTCAAGCACGGCCGCGGCAAGCTGCGGGCCCTCGCCGACGACGCGGGCGTCCTGAAGGCGCCCAAGTGCTTCGACTCCGGCGGCCGGTTCGTCGACGACCTGTCCCGGGCCACGCGGATCGGCACCGTCTACGGCGTCGACTGGGTGGAGGTCCCCGACCGCGACGCCCGCGCGGTCCCGGTCCGCAAGCAGTTCACCGACGGGGCCGTCACGCGCGCCCGCAAGCTCGAAGGCATGTGGTGGGGCG
The DNA here is from genome assembly GCF_056431945.1 of Streptomyces sp. NPDC045778. Taxonomy (NCBI): domain Bacteria; kingdom Bacillati; phylum Actinomycetota; class Actinomycetes; order Kitasatosporales; family Streptomycetaceae; genus Streptomyces; species Streptomyces sp. NPDC045778. Next base: position 132,550 of record NZ_JBWKJZ010000020.1, on the reverse strand, counting down.
ACGGGGGCGCGTACATCGTCTCCTCGTACGCCCGGTCGGAGAGCCCCGGCGCCCAGCACGACGGGCAGGTGTGGTTCTACCACCCGGGCCGCCGCACGCTGACCCTGAAGGTGCTGCTCGGTGTGAACGCGGACCCCGGCAAGGACGGCGCCTTCGACGGTCCGGACAACATCACCGTCTCGCCGTACGGCGGACTGATACTCGCCGAGGACGGCGACGGCGTCCAGCATCTGTTCGGCGCGACGGACCGCGGCCGCACGTACCCCGTCGCCCGCAACGAACTCAACGAGGGCACGCCCGAGAAGCCCGCCTACAGCGAGTTCACGGGCGTCACCTTCTCGCCGGACGGCAGGACCCTGTACGCGAACATCCAGACCCCCGGCATCATGTTCGCGATCACCGGGCCGTGGCGGCGCCGGCGCCCCTGACCCGGGCCGGTCGGCGGACGCGGCGCGGCGGGGGCCCGGACGTCCCGGCCCCCGCCGCGTGGTGCCGACTACAGGGCCTGCGCGGCGGGCTTCACCATGCCGCGGACCGTGCGGGACTTGACGAAGTCGCCCATGGCGGTCATCTCCCACTCACCGGAGAACTGCTTGATCAACTTGGCCATCATGACGCCCGTCTGCGCCTCCGCGTTCGTCAGGTCGAAGCGGACCAGCTCCTCGCCGGTGGCCGCGTCGATGAGACGGCAGTACGCCTTGGCGACCTCCGTGAACTTCTGGCCCGAGAACGAGTTCACCGTGAAGACCAGGCCGCTGACCTCCTGGGGGAGACGGCCGAGGTCCACGACGATCACTTCGTCGTCACCGCCGCCCTCGCCCGTGAGATTGTCACCGGAGTGCTTGACGGAGCCCTTGAGGATCGACAGCTTGCCGAAATAGCAGCTGTCGATGTGGTTGCGCTGCGGGCCGTACGCGATGACCGAGGCGTCCAGGTCGATGTCCTTGCCGCGGAACGCGGGCTCCCAGCCGAGGCCCATCTTGACCTGCGAGAGCAGCGGGCGGCCGCCCTTGACCAGGGACACCGTCTGGTTCTTCTGGAGGCTGACGCGGCCCTTGTCCAGATTGATCTTCCCGGCGCCGGGGGCGGGCGCGGCCGGGGCCGCGGGGGCCTGCGGGGCGGCGGGGGCCTGCGGGGCCGCGACGGGCGGCGGCGGGCCCTGGACCGGCGGGCCGGACGGGGGCGCCATGGCGGGCGCGGGCGCGGGCGCGGGCGCGGGCGCGGCGGGCTGCGGGGGCGCGGCCGGGGCCGGCTCCTCGACCGAGACGCCGAAGTCCGTGGCGATGCCCGCGAGGCCGTTCGCATAGCCCTGGCCGACCGCGCGGGCCTTCCAGGCGCCGTTGCGCAGATAGATCTCGACGACGACGAGGGCCGTCTCCGAGCCCAGCTGGGGCGGGGTGAAGGTGGCGAGGACCGAGCCGTCGTCCGCGTTGCGGATCGTGGCCGTGGGCTCGGTGCCCTGGAAGGTCTGCCCTGCGGCGTCCGGGCTGGCCGTGACGACGATCTTCTCGATGCCGGGCGGGACGGCGCCGGTGTCCACCGTGATCGCGTCCGGCGCGCTGCCGCCGCCGGAGCGGTACGTCACGCCGGGGCCCGAGGGCTGGTTGTAGAAGATGAAGTCGTCGTCGGAGCGCACCTTGCCGTCGGCGGTGAGCAGCAGGCCCGATACGTCGAGCCGCACGGGGGCGGAGACGTCCACGGCGACGCGGGTCGCGGCGAGCGGGATGTTCGAGCCGGGGGTCATAGCGGTCATGCCTGGGGTAACGAGCGAGGGGACTTTGCCGTTCCCTTACCTCGCCGCCTTTTCCGCCCGCCCCCGGGTCCGCCCTTCATCGCGCCGGCGCGTTCGAGGACGAGGCGCGGAGCGCCGGTGGAACCGCTCAGGGAAGCACCACGATCTTCCGGCCCTCGCCCGCGGCGAACTTCGCCAGGGCCTGCGGATAGTCCGTCAGCGGAAGGCGGTCGCTGATGAAGACGTCCGGGTCGAGGACGCCGTTCGCGAACAGCTCCGCGGCGCGCTCGTAGCTGTGCAGGACGGCCATCGAGCCGGTGATGGTGATCTCCTGGTTGTAGACGCGGTAGGGGTCGATGGTCACGCGGGTGTCGTAGTCCGCCACGCCGAACTGGAGGAACGTGCCCGCCTTGGAGACCCTGCCCAGGCCGTCCTGGATCGCCGCCGCGTTCCCCGTCGCGTCGACGACGACGTCCCATCCGCGCGGCCGGTCCAGCTCGTCGGCGCACGCGGCCGCCCCGGTGACGCCGAGCCGCTCGGCCGTGGCGAGCCGGTCGGGGTTGAGGTCGACGACGTCCACGCTCGCCGCGCCCGTCCGCTTGGCCAGCTCCAGCATCATCAGGCCCATGGTCCCGGACCCGTAGATCAGCACGTGCGCCCCGAGCCGCGTGCGCAGCACGTCGTAGCCGCGCACCGCGCAGGAGAGGGGCTCGATGAGCGCCGCGTCCTGGGTGCGCACGTGCTCGGGCAGCCGTACGCAGTTGGCGACCGGAGCCACCGCGTACTGGGCGGCGCCCCCGGCCCGGGTGACGCCGATCGCGGCCCACCGCTCGCACAGGTTGTTGTGCCCGGTGCGGCAGTAGCGGCACTCGTAGCAGTACAGGGAGGGGTCGACCGCGACGCGGTCGCCGATCCGCAGCTCGGTGACGCCGGAGCCGACCTCCACCACCGAACCGGCGAACTCGTGCCCCGGCACGACGGGCAGCGTCGGCGCGAACTCGCCCTGGAGGATGTGCAGATCGGTCCCGCACAGGCCGCACGCGGCGACTTCGACGACGACGTCCCGCGGCCCCGGCGTGGGGTCGGGCACCTCGCCGACCACCGCGGTGCCGACGGACTCGATGATGGCGGCCTTCACTTGACGGCTCCCAACGACAGGCCCTGGACCAGCTTGTCCTGGGCGGCGAACCCCGCGGCGAGCACCGGCAGGGAGATGACGAGCGACGCGGCGCACACCTTCGCCAGGAACAGGCCCTGGCTGGTGATGAAGCCGGTCAGGAACACGGGTGCGGTCTGGGCGACGACGCCGGTGAGCACCCGGGCGAAGAGCAGTTCGTTCCAGCTGAAGATGAAGCAGATGAGGGCGGTCGCGGCGATGCCGGGCAGGGCGATGGGCGCGACGATCCGGGTGAGGACGGTGGGCAGGCGCGCGCCGTCCACGTGCGCGGCTTCGATGACGGCGACCGGCACCTCGGACAGGAACGACTGCATCATCCACACGGCGATCGGCAGGTTCATCGAGGTGTAGAGGAGGACCAGGAGCCAGATGTTGTCGAGGAGGCCGGTGTTCTTCGCGAAGAGGTAGATCGGGAGGAGGCCCGCCACCACCGGCAGCATCTTCGTGGAGAGGAAGAAGAACAGGACGTCGGTCCACTTGCGGACCCGGCGGACGGACAGCGCGTACGCCGCGGGCAGCGCGAGGACCAGGACGAGCAGGGTGGACGCCACCGACGCCACCAGGGAGTTGATCAGCGAGGGCCAGGGGCTGGCGCCGCCGTCCGCGCCGAAGAACGCGCGGTAGCCGTCCAGGGTGAGCGACGCGGCGAGCGAGGGCGGGTTGGTCGCCGCGTCCTCCTCGGAGTGGAAGGACGTCAGGGTCATCCAGGCGATCGGCAGGAAGAACACGATTCCGGCCAGCCAGGCGGCGAGACCGAGGCCGAGCCGCCGGGCCCGGACCGCGCGGGGGACGCGCCGGACGGTCATGCGCGGCCCACCCTTCATACGCGGGACACCGGCCGTACGCGGCCCACCCTTCATACGCGGGACACCGGCCGTGCGCGGGGCACGCGTCATGCGCGGGACACCTCCTCGCGGAACAGCGACGACACCACGCGCAGCGCGAAGGTCGCGATGACGATCGAGCCGATGACGACGAGCACACCGGCGGCGGACGCCAGGCCGTTCTCGTGGGCCTGGTAGAAGCTCTGGTAGACGGTGTAGGGCAGGTTCGCGGTGCCGAGGCCGCCGGAGGTGAGGGTGAAGACGGCGTCGAAGTTCTGCACGATGTAGATCGAGCCGAGCAGCCCGCCGAGTTCGAGGTAGCGGCGCAGGTGGGGGAAGGTCAGATGGCGGAACACCTGCCAGGGGCCCGCGCCGTCCATGCGGGCCGCCTCGACGAGTTCGGGGTCGCGGCTCTGGAGCCCGGCGAGCAGGATCAGCATCATGAAGGGCGTCCACTGCCAGATCAGGGCCAGTTCGACGGCGATGAGCGGGGTGTTGGAGATCCAGTCGGGCTGGGCCGCGCCGTCGCCGCCCACCGCGTGCAGGAGCCCGTTGAACAGGCCGTACTCGGGGTTGTAGAGGACGTGCTTCCACAGCAGGGCCGCCGCCACCGGCACGAGCAGGAACGGCGCGATGAGCAGCGTGCGGACCACGCCCCGGCCGGGGAAGCGGCGGTCCAGGAGCAGCGCGAGGCCGAGCCCGATGACGAGGCTCGCGAGGACGACCGTCGCCGTCAGGACGATCGTCGTGAGCACGGACTCGCGCAGGTCGGCGTCCGTGAGGACCTCTTGGTAGTTGGCGAGGCCGGTGAAGCCGCGCGCCTCCGGGTAGAGCGCGTTCCAGTCGAAGAACGAGATCACCAGGGTGGCCACGAACGGCAGCTGGGTCACGGCGATCATGAAGACGAGGGCGGGGAGCAGCGGGGCCCGGGTGACCCAGGCGCGCAGGCGGGGCGAGGGGCGCGGCGCGGGAGCGGGCACGCGCGCGTGGGGGCGGGTGGCCGGCGTCGTGGCGGTCATCGTCCCTCGTACTCCTCGGAGATCTTCTCGGCGAGGTCCTGGGCCCGGCCGAGGGCGGACTCCACGGAGGTGCGTCCCGCGATGGCCGCGCTGATCTCCTGCGACACCTTCGTGCCGAGGTCGGTGAACTCGGGGATGCCGACGAACTGGATGCCGGGCGCGGGCCGCGGCTGCACGCCCGGGTCGCGCGGGCGCGCGCCCGCGATGGCGGCGCGCGTCACGCCCTGGAAGGCGGCCGCCTCCTTGCGGTACCGCGGGTTGTCGTACGTCGAGGAGCGCTTGCCCGCGGGCACGTTGGACCAGCCGATCTTCTCGCCGACGAGTTCCTCGTACTTCTTGCCGGATGCCCAGGAGATGAACTTCCAGGCCTTGTCCTGGTTGCGGGACGCCTTCTGCACGCCCCAGGCCCAGGTGTAGAGCCAGCCGGAGCTGCGCGTCCGCTCCACGGGGGCGGCCACGTAGCCGATCTTCCCCTTGACCGGCGAGGTGGCGGACTCCAGGGAGCCGGCGGCGGCCGTGGCGTCGTACCACATGGCGGTCTTGCCCTGGGTGAGGTTGTTGAGGCACTCCGCGTAGCCGGACTGCGCCGCGCCGGACTGTCCGTGCTCGCGTACGAGGTCGACGTAGAAGCGCGTGGCCCGCTCGAAGGCGGGGGAGTCGAGGCGCGCCTTCCAGCTCTTGTCGAACCAGGTGCCGCCGAAGGTGTTCACGACGGTCGTCAGCGGTGCCATGACCTCGCCCCAGCCGGGCAGGCCGCGCAGGCAGATGCCCTTCATGCCGTCCTGGACGCCGTCGGCCCGCGCGGCGAGGCGGGCGACCTGCCGCCAGGTGGGGTGCGCGGGCATGGTGAGTCCGGCCTTCTCGAAGACGTCCTTGCGGTACATCAGGAACGACGACTCGCCGTAGAAGGGCTCTCCGTAGAGCTTGCCGTCCTCGCCGGTGAGGGACTGGCGCATCGGCGGCAGGATGTCGTCCTGGTCGAAGGCGCGGTCCTTGCGGGCGTAGGAGCCCAGCTCGCGGAGCCAGCCGTTCCTGGCGTAGATGGGTATCTCGTAATTGCTGAGCGTCGCCACGTCGTACTGGCCCGCCTGGTTGGCGAAATCCTGACTGATCTTGTCGCGGACGTCGTTCTCGGGCAGCACGGTGAAGTTCACCTTGACGCCCGTCTCCGCGGTGAAGTGCGCGGCCGTGAGCTTCTGCAACTCGACCATCTGCGGGTTGTTCACCATCAGGACGTTGACGGCGTCGCCGCCGGATCCGGACCCGCCCGCGCCGGCCCAGCAGCCGGACAGCGGCGGGGCGAGCAGCGTCCCTGCGGCGGCAGCGGCGAGCAGGGACCGCGGCCTCCGTCGGCTCTGGGTTCGCATGAATCGCTCCTGGGATAAAGAGGGGCATAGGGGGCGCAGCGGGGCGTGCGGGACCCCGGAGGGGAGTGGGGGGTGCTCAGGCGCGGATGACCTGCGGGCCGAGGAGCGCGTAGCGGTGGGCCTCGGACGCGGGCAGGCGGGTGCTCGTGACGATGGCCTCCAGGTCGCCGACGGACGCGAACCGGCAGAAGCTCGCCGCCCCGAACTTGGTGTGGACACCGGTGAACACGACGCGCCGTGACGCCCGCATCGCCTGCGCCTTCACCTCGCTGACCGCGGGGTCGGGGGTGGTGAGCCCGTGCTCGCGGGAGATGCCGTTGGCGCCGATGAAGGCGAGGTCGATGACGAAGCCCGCCAGCATGCGGGTGGTCCAGTGGTCGACGGTCGCGAGGGTCCCGGAGCGGACCCGGCCGCCGAGGAGCAGCACGGTGACGTGGTCGGCGGCGGCGAGGGCGCCCGCCGTGGCGAGGGACGCGGTGATCACGGTCAGCTCGCGGTTCTTCGGCAGGGCCTCGGCGATGAGCTGCGGGGTGAAGCCCTCGTCGACGAACACGGTCTCGGCGTCGCCGAGCAGCGCGGCCGCGGCGGCCGCCACCCGCCGCTTCTCCGGTACGTGCATGGTCGTACGGAAGGCGAGGGTGGTCTCGAAGCCCGAGCTTTCCACCGGGTAGGCGCCGCCGTGGGTGCGCCGGACGAGGCCGTGGTCCTCCAGGGCGCGCAGGTCGCGGCGTACGGTCTCCTTCGCGACGCCCAGCTCGACGGCGAGCGCGCTGACGTCGACGGACCCCGAGCGGCGGGCCGCGCGGACGATCTGCCGCTGTCGCTCCTCCGCCGTCATGGTGGTTGCCCCTTCGGTTCGCCCTGGCTCGATCCGGCCACCCGTTGGGGCCCATGGGGTTGTTTCTACAGGGGCGATCAGGGGCCTGAACAGGCGGAAAGCGGACTTGATGATGCCCGGATGTGCCCGCGCGGCGTGGCCCTGGCCTGGGGTGCGGGCCGCGTGCGGGTCCGTTCGCGGTGCGGACGGCGCCCGTTTGCCGCCCGCACCGGACGCTCGGATCAGGGCTGGTGGAACGTCACCTCCGGGTTGCCGGGGGTCGGGCCGTCCAGGAGGGGCCGCTCGATGCCGCGCAGGTGCTGGTCGTAGAAGGCGCCGATGTAGGCGCGGGTGATCTCCGCGGAGCGCTTGCCGGAGATCGGCGCCTCGGGGTCGTCCACGCCGAGCTGCTGGAACACGACCGGGGCGTCGGTGAACGTGAAGTGCCCGGACCCGGCGACCGCGAGCCAGCGCTTCCAGCCGTCCATGAGGGGCCAGGCGCCGCCCCAGCCGTAGGGGTCGTCCGGCTGGGTGGTCCGCTGGGTGCCGAGCATCAGGAAGGGGCGGCCGCGCAGGCCTTCGGGCTTGATCTGGATGCCGCCGTCCATGTTCATGCCCGCCCGCACCCGGCGGTCGGTGTTCATCAGGGCGAGGGTGGCGGCGCCGCCGATGGAGTGGCCGCCCGAGCCGATCCTCTTGGCGTCGATCATCTTCGCGTGCCGCCAGGCCGCCTTGCCGGGCGTGGCGCCGGTGGCCGGCTTGCCGGACGTGCCGCCGACGAGGCGGTCCAGGACGAACGACAGGTCCTCGGCCCGGTTCGCGGTGATGCGCGGCCCGGGAACGGTGGAGTCCGGGTCGCAGCCCAGGCACGTCGGCATGCGCCCGCCCTCGAACTCCGCGCCGGCCGCCTCGTGGGCGTGGTCGATGGCCGCCACGACGTAGCCGCGGCTGGCCAGGTCCTCGGCGAGGTGGGTCAGGGTCGAGCGCGGCGCGGTGAACCCGGGCGAGAGGAGCACGAGCGGGAACTTGCCGGGCGCGGCGGGCGCCCCGGTGCGGGCGTAGGTGCGCGTCGAGCTGTAGGCGGCGGGCGAGACGTCCAGCTTGAAGTACGTGAGCAGGGCGCGGGCGGACTTGAGGGAGGTGTACGCGGTGGCGTGCCCGCCCGCCGCTCTCGCCGGGTAATACATCGACGCCATCAGTTCGCGCGGCTCCCGCGGCACCCACAGGTCCTTGCGGCTCTTGTCGACGAGGTGCAGGGTGTCGCGGCCCACGGCGTACTCGCCGGTGGGGCGCGGGAGTTCGGGCCGGGTGACGGGCGCGTCGGCGGTGGTGGGGCGATCGGCGGTCCGCGGCGCCGCGAGCGCTCCCGACGCCGCCGCGAACGGCAGGGCGAGGGCCAGGGCGAGCACGGTCGTGACGGCACGGCCGCGCACGGGCTTCCGGGTGGTTGTCATGTCAAGTCAGGTTAGGCGGGCGGCTGTTCGCGCACGTCAGCCGACGGTCTGACCCGGGCGCGACCCCGGTCTGAGGGCGAGGTCCCCTCCAGGGATGAGGCTCAATACGGCCACACTGGCGGGTTCGTGCAGAAGCGCCCGCCGAGGTGCGCGTGGTCGGGGTCGGCGGGGTCCAGTTCCCCCTGCTCGGCGACGAGCTTCTCCGCGAACCGCTCGGAGTCGTCCCGGGGTTCGTAGCCGAGGGCCCGCGCGGGCCCGAGGTCCCACCACAGCCGGGTGTTGGCGGACGAGCCGTACACCACGGTGTGGCCGACGTCCGGCGCGGTCAGCGCGGCGTGGAAGAGGCGCGCCCCGTCGTCGGGCGACATCCACACCGACAGCATCCGTACGTCGGCGGGCTCGGCGAAGCAGGCGCCGATGCGCACGGACACCGTCTGCACGCCGTGCTTGTCCCAGTAGAACTGGGCCAGGTCCTCGCCGAAGGACTTCGACAGGCCGTAGTACGTGTCGGGGCGGCGCGGCGTGTCGACGGGGATCAGCGGATCGGCGCCGACGGGGCGCGGGGTGAAGCCCACCGCGTGGTTGGAGGAGGCGAACACGACGCGGGGCACGCCCTCCTCGCGCACGGCCTCGTACAGGTGGTACGTGCCTTCGACGTTGGCCTTGAGAACCTTCTCGAAGGTGGACTCCAGGGAGATGCCCGCGAGGTGGAGCACCGCGTCCACGCCGCGCACGGCCTCGCGCAGCGCCGCCCTGTCGGTGAGGTCCACGGTGAGCGCGCCGGGTTCGCCCTCGACGGGGCGCAGGTCGAGCAGGCGCAGCTCGTAGCCGTACGCGGGCAGCAGGCCGCGCATCAGGGTGCCGATACCGCCGGCGGCTCCGGTCAGCAGGACGGTGCGGGGAGCGGGCATGCGGCGGTCTCCTCGGGGGCGTGACGGGGATGGGGCGGCGAGCCGGGCAACAGGGCGTACGTACGCGCTTGTGTCCAGGATTCACATCCGTGGACACGCTAGAGAGCGGCGCCGGATGGAGTCAAGGGGGCGCGGGGGCGGTCACGGAGGCGGCCGATCTGTTCCTGCCTCGCGCGTGCGCGCGCTTGACCCGCGTACGGAGCCGCCCTAGCGTGGGCGCGTTCAGGGACATGGACTTGAATCAGAAACGTGCACGCTTAGGGAGCGCCCGTGACGTCAGGCAGGTCAGGTCGGTCAGGATCCCTCGCCTCCCGGCTCCGCGTTCCCAGCGGGCCACTGTTCTTCCCCGTCACGCCCTTCGGGCCCGGTGGAGCCGTCGACGTCGACGTGTTGCGCGCGCACGTGGGCCAGGGCGTCGGGGCGGGCGCCGCGGCGGTCTTCGTCTGCTGCGGCACGGGCGAGTTCCACGCCCTGACGCCCGAGGAGTTCCAGGAGTGCGTCGCCGCCGCCGTCGCGGAGACCGCGGGCCGCGTCCCGGTCGTCGCGGGCACCGGCTACGGCACCGCGCTCGCCGCGCGGTACGCGCGCCTCGCCGAGGACGCGGGCGCCGACGGACTGCTCGCGCTGCCGCCCTACCTGGTCGTCGCGGGCCAGGAGGGCCTGCTGCGGCACTACGCCGAACTGGCCGCGGCGACCTCCCTCGACGTCATCGTCTACCAGCGCGACAACGCCGTCTTCACGCCCGGCACGGTCCTCGGGCTCGCCCGCACCGACGGCGTCATCGGCTTCAAGGACGGCCTGGGCGACCTCGACCTGATGCAGCGGATCGTCAGCGCCGTACGCACCGAAGGCCTGAAGGACTTCCTGTACTTCAACGGCCTGCCCACCGCCGAGCTGACAGGACCCGCGTACCGGGGCATCGGCGTGAGCCTGTACTCGTCGGCCGTGTTCTGCTTCCTGCCCGACCTCGCGCTCGCCTTCCACCGGGCCCTGAACAGCGGTGACGACCTGACGGCGGCCCGCCTGGTCGACGGCTTCTACCGTCCCTTCGCGGAACTGCGCGCGCAGGGCGGGGGGTACGCGGTCTCACTGGTCAAGGCGGGCGTGCGGCTCGGCGGCCTCGACGTCGGCGGGGTGCGCCCGCCGCTGCACGAGCCGGCCGACGACCACGTCAAACGCCTCGCCGAACTCATCGAGCGCGGCCGGGCCCTGGTGGCGGAGGCCGGGGCGTGAGGGCCGCCGCCTTCCTCTACCCCTGGGACGTGGTCGGCGACCCCGAAGCCGCCGACCGCGTCGCCGCGCTCGGCGTGCGCCAGGTGACCCTCGCCGCCGCCTACCACTCCACCCGGGCCCTCACCCCGCGCCACCCGCGCCACCGCGTCGTCACCGCCGTACACTCCGCCGTCCTGTACCCGCCGGGCGAGCGCTGGCGGGGCCGGGTGCCGCGGCCGTACTCCGCCGGGGACTGGGCGCCGGGCGACGCCTACGCGGAGGCCGCCGAGGCCCTGACGGCCGCCGGGCTCGACGTGCACGCCTGGGTGGTGCTCGCCCACAACTCCCGCCTGGGCGCCGAGCACCCGGACACCAGCGTGGTCAACGCCTACGGCGACCGCTACCCCTGGGCGCCCTGCGTAGCGCGGCCCGCCAACCGCGCCTACCTCGTCGACCTCGCCGCCGAGGCCGCCGTCCGCCCGGGCGCGGCCGGGGCCGAACTGGAGTCGTGCGGCTGGTACGGCTTCGCGCACCTGCACGCCCACGACAAGGTCGCCGGGGTGCGGCTCGGCGAGGCGGGCGAGTACGCGATGTCGTTGTGCTTCTGCCCCACCTGCCGCGCCGGGTACGGCGAGCACGGCCAGGACGCCGACCGGCTCGCCGCCACCGTGCGCCGCGGCCTGGAGCCGGTGTGGCGCGGCGCCGCTCCGGACCCCGGCTGGGCGGGCGTGGAGCGGCTGTTGGGCGCCGAAGCGGCGGCTGCCACGCGCGCGTGGCGCGAGCACAGCGCCCGCACCTTCCAGGAGGCGGCGGTCGGGGCCGTGCGCGCGGAGGCGCCCGACGGCTTCCCCGTGCTGCTGCACGCGGACCCGGTGACGTACCGCTGCGGCGCCAACGCCGGGGTGGATCCGCAGCACGTCCTGTCCGTCGCCGACGGCGTGGTCGTGCCCTGCGCCGGCGGCGCCGAGCCGCTCGCGCCCTTCGCCGCCCACGCGCGCGAGCACACCGTCCTCGCCGCCAACCTCACGGTGGTCGCGGGCCTGGGCGGCAGCCCCGCCACGCTCGCCGCCGACGCCCGGCGCGCGGCGGCGCTCGGCGCCACCGAACTGCGCCTCTACCACGCGGGTCTGGCCTCCGACGAGGACCTCGCGCACGTACGGAAAGCCCTGTCGCGGCTCACCTGACAGCCGTTACGATCCGCGCACCACACATCGCTCACGTGGGCGGGGAACAGGGGAGACAACGTGCGCAACAAGGGGATATCCGCGCTGCTCTGCGCAGGACTCACGGCGGGCGCCGCCGTGCTCGCCACGGCGGGGACGGCGACCGCGCGGGACGGGGAGACGCAGGCACGGGCCGCCTCGGGGACCACGGGGACCGCGGGAACCACGGCGAGAGTCGCCGCGGAGGACATCCGCGAACGCCTGGAGAAGATACCGGGGATGACGGTCACCTCCGTGACGGACCGGGAGGGCTACCCCTTCTACTCCCTGACGTACCGTCAGCCGGTGGACCACAAGCGGCCGCACAAGGCCGCCTTCACCCAGCGCCTGACGCTGTGGCACAAGTCCACGGACCGGCCGACCGTCCTGTACACCACCGGCTACGGCATCGGGTCCGGCACCACCGCCGTCACCAAGCTCCTGGACGCCAACCAGGTCAGCCTCGAACACCGCTACTTCCTCCAGTCCCGCCCCCAGGGCGCGGCGGGCGACGACTGGACGAAGATGACCGTCCAGCAGGAGGCGGCCGACGAGCACCGCGTCACCCAGGCCCTGCGCGGCATCGAGAAGGGCAAGTGGATCGGCACCGGCGCCAGCAAGGGCGGCATGACGGCCACGTACCACGAGCGCTTCTACCCCGAGGACCTGGACGCCGTGGTCGCGTTCGTCGCGCCCAACGACAAGAACAACCGGGACGACTCCGGCTACGAGCGCTTCTTCCGGACTGTCGGCACCAAGGAGTGCCGCGCCGCCCTGAACGCCGTGCAGCGCGAGATGCTCGTCCGCCGTGACACGCTCCTGCCCAAGTTCGAGGCGGACGCCGAGGCGAACGGCCAGACCTTCGAGGAGACGCTCGGCACCACCGACCGGGCCTATGAGTTCGCGGTCCTCGACCAGGTCTGGAACTTCTGGCAGTCGGGCAGCGTCGACAACTGCGCCACCGTCCCCGACGCCAAGAAGGCCACGGACGACGAGCTGTACTCCTGGTCCAAGGGGCACGGCCTGAGCGTCTACTACGACGAGGACCTCGGCGTGAACAGCTCCGGCCCCTACTACCGCCAGGCCGCCACCCAGCTCGGCTGGGCCGACCTGAAGTTCAAGCACCTCAAGGGCGTGCGCCACCACCCGGACATCTACCAGCCGAACTCGGTCCTGCCCGCCGCCATGCGGGGCTCGTACGACAACGCGACCATCGCCGACGTCGACCGCTGGGTGAAGACCCGGGGCCAGCGGATGATGTTCATCTACGGCGAGAACGACCCGTGGAGCGCGGAGAAGTTCACCCCGAGCCACCGCGACTCGTACCGCTACGAGGTGCCGGGCGCCAACCACGGCGCGTCCATCGCGAAGCTGCCCGAGCCGCAGCAGTCCCGGGTCATCGCGACGATCAAGCGCTGGGCGAACGTGAAGTGAGCACGCCCGTGGGGGCGCGGCCGGGCGCGGCCGCGCCCCCACGGGGGCGCGTCGGGGCGCCTGCCCCGAACCGGCGGCGATGAATTCCGGCGGCCGGGGCAGTCAGGTCAGAAGAGGGCCCGCCGGGGCGCGCGACGACCTGAAGGAGACGGCCATGCCGGAGATCACGAACCCCACACCGGACACGGTGGACCCCGCGGCGCGGCCGCACGAGCTGCCGGACCTCAGGCCGCAGGCACGCCTCGTGGCGAGCCTCGCCGCGGGCGTGACCGACGACCAGCTGGACGGGCGCACACCCTGCCCCGACTACGCCGTGCGCCATCTGCTCGGCCACCTCGCCGGGCTCGCCGCCGCGTTCACCGACGCCGCGCGCAAGGACCTCGGGGCGCGCGCCGACACCGACCCGTCGAGCACGCTGCCCGACCTCGACGCCGACTGGCGCAACGAGCTGCCGCGCCGCCTCGCCGAGCTGGCGGAGGTGTGGCGCGACTCCGCCGCGTGGACCGGGCGGACCCGGGCGGGCGGCGTGGACCTGCCCGGCGAGGTGGCCGGGGTCGTCGCCCTCAACGAGCTGGTCGTGCACGGCTGGGACCTGGCCCGGGCCACGGGCCAGGCGTACGCGCCGGACGCGGCGAGCGTCGGCGTCTCCCACGAGCTGCTGGCCGCCGCCGAGACGGAGGACCCGGCGGCGCGCGGCACGCTCTTCGGACCGCCGGTGCCCGTCCCGCCGGAGGCCTCCCTCCTGGACCGCGTCGTCGCGCTCAGCGGCCGGGACCCGCTCTGGCGCCCGTAGCGGAGCGTGCCCCCGGGGGCGGCCCCGTCGCGTCGGCTCCGGCGCCGTGCTCCGCTCAGCGCAGCGCGGCGCGCATCATGGCCGTGGCGATGGGGGCCGCCAGGCCGTTGCCGCTGACCTCGGAGCGGGCCGCGTCCGAGGACTCCACGATGACCGCGACGGCGACCTCCTTGCCGTCGGACCCCTTGGCGTAGGACGTGAACCAGGCATACGGCGTCTTGCTGTTGTTCTCGCCGTGCTGGGCCGTGCCGGTCTTGCCGCCCACGGTCGCCCCGCTGATGCGCGCGTTCGTCGCCGTGCCCTTCTCGACGACCGACTGCATCGCGGATTGGAGCTGTTCGGCGGTGGACTCGCTGACGACGCGCTCGGAGCCCGCGTCCTCGTCGTAGTTCTTCAGGACGTCGCCGTCGGAGTCCGTGGTCTTGGAGACCATGTGCGGGGACCTCAGCTCCCCGCCGTTGGCGATCGCGGCCGACACCATGGCCATCTGGAGCGGCGTCGCGGTCACGTCGAACTGGCCGATGCCGGTGAGGCCGGTGCTCGCCTTGTCCATGTCCTTCGGGTACAGGCTGACGCCCGCGCGCACCGGCACGTCCAGCTTGTCCGCGTTGAAGCCGAACTTCTCCGCCTGCGCCCGCAGCTTGTCCTGGCCGAGGTCGACGGCGAGCTTGGTGAAGACGTTGTTGCACGACCACTGGAGCGCGGTGCGCAGCGAGGCGTTCTCACAGGGGGCGGACTTGACCTCGTTCGGGATGGACGTGCGCGTGCCGGGCAGCGTCCACGGGTCGGGGCTGTCGGTCCTCTGGTCCACCGAGTCGTACAGACCGTCCTCCAGGGCGGCCGCCGCGACCACCAGCTTGAAGGTGGAGCCGGGCGGCAGCGGCTGCCGCAGCGCGCGGTTCACCATCGGCTTGTCCTCGTCGCCGGTGAGCGCCTTCCACTCCTCGGAGTCGACGGAGCTGCTGATCTTCGACGGGTCGTAGGACGGCGTGGAGACCATCCCGAGGATCTTGCCGCTCTTGGGGTCGATGGCGACGGCGGCGCCCTTCTTGCCGCCGAGCGCCTTGTACCCGGCCTTCTGGACGGCCGGGTCGATGGTGGTCACGACGTCACCGGGGTCGGCACGCTTGTTGGTGAGCGTGTCGAGCGGGTTCTTCAGCCGGTTGTCGCTGCCGTCCAGGAGGTCCTTGTAGATGCCTTCCAGCTGCGTGGCGCCGTACACCTGCGAGCTGTAGCCGGTGACGGACGCGTACAGCGGTCCGTTCTTGTACGTGCGCTTGTACGCCAGGTCGCCGCCCGACGTGCGCTTCGAGCCGGTGACGGACTCACCGGCCACGATGATGTCGCCGAGCGGGTACGCGTACGTCTTGATCGCGTTCCGCCGGTTCAGCTTGTCCTCCGCGAGCGCCTTCGAGTCGTGGAACTGCACCCAGGTGGCCCGCACAAGCAGCGCGAACACCAGGAGCAGCGTGAAGACGGCGGTGTGCCTGATCGTCTTGTTCATCCCTGACAAGGACGAGCACCGGGGGCCGTGGCGTTCCCGTCTTGCGCTGATGTGTCCTGTTTCTCAGGTGTTCTTCATGAAGCCTGCCTCGTACGCCGCGATCACGGCCTGGGTGCGGTCCCGCGCGCCCGTCTTCGCGAGGACCGCCGCCACGTGCGTCTTCACCGTCGCCGGGCCCACCTCCATGCGCCCGGCGATCTCGGCGTTGGTGAGCCCGGCCGCCATCAGCTTCAGGACCTCGCGCTCCCGCCCGGTGAGCCGGGCCACCCAGGGGGCCTGCGCGGTCGTGGCCCGCGCGTGCTCGGCGGCCAGGGCGCGCACGGCCGCGGGGAACAGCAGCGAGTCGCTGCGCGCGACCAGGCGCACCGCCTGCACCAGCGCGTCCGCGTCGGCCCGCTTGAGCAGGAAGCCGGACGCTCCGGCGCGCAGCGCCTCGTACACGTACGCGTCGTTCTCGAAGGTGGTGACGACCACGACGCGCGGCGGCTCCGCCATCGTCCGCAGGATCTGCTCGGTGGCGCGGATGCCGTCGACCTCCGGCATGCGCACATCCATCAGGACCACGTCGGGCCGCAGCTCCCGCACGACGGCCACCGCCTCGGCGCCGGTCGCCGCCTCGCCCACGACCTCCAGATCGGGCTCGGCGGTGAGGATGACGCGCAGCGCGGTGCGCACCATGCGCTCGTCGTCGGCGAGCACGATACGCAGCGGGGTGTCGGTCATGGACGGGGCCTCCAGGTCGGTCACGCGGGCAGAGGGTGGGGCGAATCGGTCACGCGGGCGGTGGGAGCGGCAGGCGTACGCGCAGCCGCCACACCCCGGCCTTGGGGCCGGACTCGGTGGTGCCGCCGAGCAGCCGGGCCCGGTCGGCGATGCCGCGCAGGCCGTGGCCGCCACCCGCCCGGTCGGCCGCGGTGGCCGGCGGCGCCGACGGGAGCGGGTTCTCCGCGGTCAGGTCGAGGCCGGTGTCGTCGCGCGCGATGCGCAGCGTCACGGCGGTGCCGGCGCCCCCGTGCTTGAGGGCGTTGCTGAGGGATTCCTGCACGATGCGGTACGCCTCCCGGGACACCATCGGCGGCAGCGCGTCGGCGCCTCCGGGGCCGAGGTCGACGGCGGCCTTCACCCGCAGGCCGCCCGCGCGGGTGCGGCGCAGCAGGCCGTCCAGGTCCGCGGCGAGCGTGGGCGCGGGCGCCGTCGACGCCCGCTGGTCACCCTCGCGCAGGACGCCGAGGACCGCGTCCAGCTCACCGACGGTGCGCCGGGTGGTGTCCTCGATGGCGGCGAGCGCCTCGCGGACGAACTCCGGGTCGTGGTCGAGGACGCGGCGGGCGGCGCTCGCCTGGAGCGTGACCGCGCTCAGCGCGTGGCCCACGGAGTCGTGCAGCTCGCGGGCGAGGCGGTTGCGCACGGCGAGGTCGGCGGCGCGCTGCTCGGCGGCGGCGAGCTTGTCGGCGGGCGTGGGCCCGAGCAGCAGGGGCGCCCACCGCGCGAGCAGTCCGCCGCTCGCCGCCGCGCACCCGGCGAGCGCCAGGAGGGACAGGGCGCCCGAGACCGGCGCGAGGACCAGCGTCCAGGGGCCGCGGAGGCCGTCGGGGAGACCGAGCCAGGAGTCCCCAAGGCCCACGGCGAGCGGCAGCACGAGCTGGAACGACGCGAACGGCACGAGCCCGAGCGTCATTCCGCTGATGACCCCGCCGAACCCGAGGTGCAGCGTGAACCACAAGGCCGTGCGCCCGCGCTCCTGGCGCGTGCGCGGCGGCCCGTCGGCCAGTGCCTCGTCCGGCACCCCGCACAGCGCGCGCACCGCCGCCACCGACATCGGCCGGGTCAGCGGGAACAGCGCGGTGATCGCGGCCAGCGGCAAACCGAAGGCGAACGCGAGGAGTTGGGCCGAGAGCGAGCCGAAGAACCGGTCGTCCCCGAGCAGCGGGCCGGAGAGGATCGAGCCCACGAAGACGTACGGCATGGCGACCGCGCCGCCGAGGACCAGATGGATCCACCGCCGCCGCGCCCGCCGCCCGAACAGGGCGGAGGCGACGCGTCTCACGCGGCCCCACCGCCGGCCGCGCGCTCCTTGAGCAGGCGCGTGCCGACGACGGCCACGAGCGTTCCGATGATCATCTGCACAGCGTAGGACAGGAACATCGCCGCCGTCGGCTGCTCGGTCACGTCGTCCACGGGCCCCAGCGAGACGAGGAACATCCAGGCGCCCCAGCACGCCACCGACCCCGACCCCAGCCAGGCCAGGGCCAGCGGCACCCGCACCGGCAGCGCGCGGCCCCACCGGAAGGCGAGGGCCAGGGCGCCCGCGACGGCCGCCGCGAGGAAGCAGACCTCCAGGGCCTGGAGGACGTAGAAGTCACCGGTGCGCTCCGCGGCCCGGGCCTCGTCGAGGCCGAGCGTCGAGCCGCCCGCCCACAGCAGGCGCAGGACGGCCGGGTACAGCGCGAGGACGGCCGCGGCGAGCGCGTACAGCCGCGCGGCCCGCCCGGGGGCCGCGAGCCCCGCCACCCGGCCGCGCCACACGTGGCCCCACCGGTCGCGCGCGTACAGCGCGAACAGCAGGCCCAGGCTGAGGCCTTGGAGGATGAAGCCCCCGTACACCACCCCGAAGACCCACTCGTCGAGGAACGGCTCGCGGCCGGTGTCCTCGGCGCTGTTCACCGAGCCGCCGAGCGCCCGCACCGCGAGCTGCGCGGGGAACCCGGCCATGATCGGCGTGAGCAGCCCGGTGGCCGCCCACATCGGCAGGGCGAGCAGCCACGCCGGGACGCGGCGCCCCCAGGGCCGGGTGAGCAGCAGGGCGAGGACGATCACGGCCGCGTCCATGAGCACGGTCAGGGTGTTGGCGACGACCATGACGCCGCGGTGGTCCAGGAGCGAGCTGCCCTCCGGGATGCCGAGGCGGCTCCCGGCGATCCAGGCCACCTTCAGGGAGAGGTAAGGCAGGCAGGAGACGACGGCGACGGTGCGCAGCGCGCGGCGGGCCCTGCTGGGCGCCGCGGCGGGGAGGGCGAGGGTGGGGGCGAGGGGCTGGGTCATGCCTCCACGCTCCCGCGCGGCCGCCCGCGCCACCTCCTGCCGGGCGACGAACCGCTTCCGCCGTACGGGGGAGGAAGGCCGCCGGAAAAGCGGAGGTCAGAGCCGCCGCGTGGCCAGGGTGAGCCGGTCGCGAGCGTCGAAGAGGGCGTCCTTGACCATCTGCTCGTGCGCGGGCGTGAGCCGGGCCACCGGCACGGAGCAGCTGATCGCGTCCCGGGCGGGCGTGCGGTAGGGGATCGCCACGCCGAAGCAGCGAAGGCCCAGCGTGTTCTCCTCGCGGTCCACGGCGAAGCCCTGTTCCCGGACGGTGCGCAGCTCCTCGATGAGCTGCTCCCTGTCGGTGATCGTGTTCTCCGTCAGCGACGGCAGGGTCTCCGGCAGGAGCTTGCGCACCTGTTCGTCGGTGTGGGTGGCGAGGAGCGCCTTGCCGAGCGAGGTGGAGTGCGCGGGAAGGCGGCGGCCCACGCGGGTGAACGGGCGCAGATAGTGCTGGGACTGACGGGTGGCCAGATACACCACGTTCGTGCCGTCGAGCCGCGCGAGGTGGATCGTCTCGGTGGTGTCGTCCGAGAGCCGGTCGAGCGTGGGCCGGGCCGCCGCGACCACCTCGTCGCCGTCGATGTACGAGGTGCCGACGAGCAGGGCCCGTACGCCGATGCCGTACCGCGTGCCGGTGGCGTCCGTCTCGATCCAGCCGAGGTCGACGAGCGTGCGCAGGAGCATGTAGAGGCTGGACTTGGGGTAGCCGACCGCCTCTTGGACGTCGGCCAGGGAGTGCATCCCGGGGCGGCCCGCGAAGAACTCGAGCAACTCCACCGTCCGCACCGCGGACTTGACCTGTGCGCCCCCGCCCGTCTCAGCAGCCGCCATCGCCCTTGACCCCTCACGTGCGACGAGAAATAGTCTCCACTGTCCCCGCTGGATTCACCATGGGAGACGGCGTTCAGTATATCGAACGGCCTTGGTGGGCGGCAGCACACAGCGGCGGCTCACGGCACGTCGATCGCGGATTTCTGGGAAACCTGGAGGACCCCCGGTGGCAGCAGCACCAGTCTGGAGCGTCGACCCCCGAACCGGGAAGCGGCGCGAGCAGGTCGCCGTCGAAGCCACGGCGGAGGAGGTCGGCCGGGCCGTCACGGCTGCCCACGCGGCGCGCGCCGCCCTCGCCGGCCGCGCGGCCCGCGCGGCCTTCCTGCGCACCGCGGCGGGCCTCCTCGAAGGCGCCGAGGACCCGCTGGTGGAGGCCGCCGACGCGGAGACCGCGCTCGGCCAGGGCCGGCTCCGCGGCGAGCTGGCCCGCACCCGCTTCCAGCTGCGCGCCTTCGCGGACGTCCTCGACGAGGGCGCCTACCTGGGCGTGATCATCGACCACTCTGACGACAGCACCACGCCGCCCACCCCCGACCTGCGCCGCTACCGGGTCCCGCTGGGTGTCGTCGCCGTCTACGCCGCCTCCAACTTCCCCTTCGCGTTCTCCGTGCCCGGCGGCGACACCGCGAGCGCGCTCGCCGCGGGCTGCCCCGTCGTCGTCAAGGCGCACCCCGACCACCCCGCCACCTCCGAACTCGTGGCGTCCGTGCTGCGCCGCGCGGCCGCCGCGCACGGCATCCCGCAGGCCGTCGTCGGCCTGGTGCACGGCTTCGACGCGGGCCTCGAACTGATCCGGCATCCGCTGGTCGCCGCCGCCGGGTTCACCGGTTCGGTGCGCGGCGGGCGCGCCCTCTTCGACGCGGCGGCCGCGCGCCCGGTGCCGATCCCCTTCCACGGCGAGCTGGGCTCGCTCAACCCGGTCGTCGTCACCGCGGCCGCGGCCGCCGAGCGCGCCGAGCAGATCGGCACCGGCCTCGCGGGCTCGATGACGCTCGGCGTCGGCCAGTTCTGCGTGAAGCCGGGCCTCGTCCTCGCCCCCGAGGGAGCGGACGGCGACCGCCTGGTGAAGGCCCTCACCGAAGCCGTCGGCGACACCGGCCCCGGCGTGCTCCTGGACCACCGCATGCGCGACGCCTTCGTCGCCGGGGTCGCCGAGCGCGCCGGACTCCCGGACGTGACCGCGCCGGTGCCGCCCGGCGCGGTCACCGCGCACACGGTGACGGCCGGCTTCCTCACCGTCCCCGCGGCGCGCCTGGCCGACGAGGGCCCGCACGACCTGCTCCTGGAGGAGTGCTTCGGCCCGGTCACCGTCGTCGCCCGTTACGCGTCCGAGCAGGAGATCACGGCCGTGCTCGCCCGGCTCCCCGGCAACCTCACGGCGACCGTGCAGCTCTCGGCCGCCGAGGCCGCGGGCGAGGGCCGTGGCACCGCGCTGCTCGCCGAACTGACGCCGCTCGCGGGCCGCGTCCTCGTCAACGGCTGGCCCACCGGCGTCGCCGTGGCCCCCGCGCAGCACCACGGCGGCCCCTACCCGGCGACGACCAGCACCTCCACGTCCGTCGGCGGTACCGCCATCGAGCGCTGGCTGCGCCCTGTCGTGTACCAGAACACCCCCCAGGCGCTCCTCCCGCCGGAGCTGCACGACGCCAATCCGCTGGGTCTGCCGCGCCGTTACGACGGCCGCCTGGAACACTGACGGCATGAACGCCAAGGACACCGGCAGCCTCGCCCTGCCCGAACTGCCCTTCCCGCTCAGACCGTACGGGCCCGACGGCGACTGGAGGTACGAGGACGGAGTCCTCACCGGCTGGGCGGGCCCCCGCCAGGACCGCTTCGTGCCGCCGACCGGCGAGGCCCTGGACCCCGCGTCCGACGCGCCCCGGCTGCTGGGCGCGCCCGAGGGCGACTTCCAGCTCATCGCCCGCGTCACGGTCGGCTTCGCCGCCGCCTTCGACGCGGGCGTGCTCTATCTGCACACCGGCGAGCGGGAGTGGGCCAAGCTCTGCTTCGAGCGCTCCCCGGACCTGCCCACGATCTGCACCGTCGTCACCCGCGGCCGCTCCGACGACGCCAACGCCTTCACCGTGGACGGCTCCAGCGTGTGGCTGCGGATCAGCCGCACCGGTGCGGCGTTCGCGTTCCACGCGTCGATCGACGGCACGCACTGGACGTTCGTCCGGATCTTCCAGCTCGGCGACGCGGCCGCGGCGTCCGCCGCGCTGGTCGGCTTCCTCGCGCAGTCGCCCCAGGGCGAGGGCTGCGTGGTGACCTTCGACCACATCGAATTCCGCCCCAACTGGCCGAAGGCCCTGAGGGACGGTTCTTGAGCGATCCGTGCTCTGCGGGCCGCCCGTGGCTGGCCGCGCAGTTCCCCGCGCCCCTTGCAGGGCGCCCCGAAGGGGCGCGGGGAACTGCGCGCTCAGCCACAGACGACCCGCAGGTCTCCGGTCACAGCGCAATGCGCCCACCCGTGGCGGAGGCCCGCTCGATCCCGTCGAGCAGCCGCTGCCGCCGGGCCGCGTGCGTGAAGTCCGGCACCGACGAGGAACCCTCGCGCAGGTCGCGTAGGACGTCGGCGTACTGTGCGCCGACGTTGTACGCCACCTCGCCGCGCAGCGCGTCCAGGGCGGGTACGCCGAAGTACCGCTCAGGCACGGGCAGTTCGCGCAGGGCGCTCTCCGCGCCCCGGGCGCCGCGCACGGTGAGGCGGGCCTGCTGGAGGTGCCCGTGGTCGCCGGTGACCACGAGGTCGCCGTCCGTGCCGTTGATCTCCCAGTGGAAGTTGGTGCCGCGCGTGAGCCCGCCCCGGAAGTGCGCGGAGGCGACCGCGCCGGACGCGAGGCGTCCGGTGACCGCGACCTGATCGGCGGCCGTCATGGCGGCGGTGCGCCCCGAGCCCTCCTCGCGCACGACCGGGCGCCGGGTCGCGGTGGTCGCTGAGACCTCGGTGAACTCCCCGAGCACCATGGCCAGAGCGTCGACGGTGTGGCCGAAGGGGATGGTGAGCATCGTGCCGCCGTTGTCCCGGTCCAGGAGGTAGTCGGCGCCCGGCTCGAAGGTGGGACCCCAGCGGCGCCCCGACGCGACGAGGCTCGTGGACAGGACCTCACCGGTGAAGCCCTCGGCGACCAGGTCGCGGACGTACCGCACGGCGGGCGCCGAGCGCGCCTGGAGCCCGGCGAACGTGCGCACGCCCGCGTCCGCCGCGGCGGCGGCCAGCTCCTCGGCCTCCGCGAGGCCGTTGCCGAGCGGCCACTCCGACAGGACGGCCTTGCCCGCCGCGAGCGCCGCCAGGATCACCTCGCGGTGCAGCGGCACGCGCACGCTGACCACGACGAGGTCGACATCGGGGTCCTGAACCAGCTCGCGGGCGCTGCCGTACGCGCGCGGAACGCCGTAGCGCGCACCGGCGGCGCGGGCGGACTCGGGGCTCGACGCGGCAAGCGCGAGGACTTCGTAGCCGTCGAGGCGGGCCAGGGCGGGCAGGTGCGACTGCGAGGCCCAGCCGCCACGGGCGGAGAGCCCGACGATGCCGGTCCTGACGGGGCTGTACGGGGAGATCTTCATGCCCCGCAACGTACGAACGGACCCCTGATCACCCGCAAGGGCCCCAACTATATTCTGGAAACCATGACAGGTCAGAGCGGTGTTTCCGCAGCCGCAGCCCAGAAGGACGCCGCGTACCGGCACGACATCTACGGGCTGCTGTGCCCCGGCCGGGAGATCTTCGAGCTGCTCGCCAACAAGTGGACGGGCCTGGCCATCACCGCGCTCGCCGACGGGCCGCGCCGCTTCGGCGAGCTGCGCCGCAAGCTGGAGGGCGTGAGCCCCAAGGTCCTCACCCGGACGCTGCGCCGCCTGGAGGACTACGGCCTGGTGCTGCGCACGGTCCACGCCGAGGTGCCACCCCGCGTCGAGTACGAGCTGACCGCCCTCGGCCAAGGCGCCCTGGAGCCGCTGGCCCACCTGCGCACCTGGATCCGGGCGAACGCGGCACATTTCACCCGGTCCGAGGAATGGACGGGGCCCGCCGGGGGTTGAACCCCAGGAGCGGAGGCTGTCTCCGCATCGTACGACCTGGAGATGAGTCAGCACATGCGCGTCGAGATCTGGAGCGACATCGCCTGCCCCTGGTGCTATGTGGGCAAGGCCCGCTTCGAGCGGGCGCTCGCGGGCTTCCCGCACCGCGAGGACGTCGAGGTGGTGCACCGCTCCTTCGAACTCGACCCGCAGCGCGCCAAGGGCGACACCACCGAGGTGCTCACCATGCTGGAGCGCAAGTACGGCATGTCCCGGGCGCAGGCCGAGGCGGCCGAGGAGGGCGTCGGCGCGCAGGCGGGCGCGGAGGGCCTCACATACCGCACGAAGGGCCGCGACCACGGCAACACCTTCGACATGCACCGCCTGCTGCACTTCGCCAAGGCCGCGGGCGCCGACCGGCAGGACGCGCTGATCGCCGCCCTGTACCGGGCGAACTTCGCCGAGGAGGAGTCGGTCTTCGACGACGACGAGCGCCTCGTCGCCCTCGCCGCAGAGGCGGGCCTCGACCCCGAGGCGGCCCGCGCGGTCCTCGCCGACCCCGCCGCCTACGCCGACGACGTGCGCGCCGACGAGCGCGAGGCCGCGGAGCTTGGCGCGAACGGCGTGCCGTTCTTCGTCCTCGACCGCAAGTACGGCGTCTCCGGCGCCCAGCCCGCCGAGGTCTTCGAGCAGGCCCTTCAGCAGGCCTGGGGGAGCCGGTCGCCCCTGACGGTGCTCGGCGGCGACAGCGACGGCGGCGCCACCGGCGGCCAGGAAGCCCAGGCCTGCGGCCCGGACGGCTGCGCGGTGCCGGGGGCCTGACCCCGCGGGGGCCGCGCTCATGGGTTAGCGGCGCTTACCGGTACCGCTCAGACATCCGTGATGGACCGGGGCGCGGTCAGGGGGCACAGTGATCTCATGGAGACCACCGGACCGCGCACCGGCCAGAGCCTCGACCCGACTCTCGTGCACTCCGCCTTCGCCCCCAGGACCACGTATCTGAACAGCGCGAGCACCGGCCTGCTCCCGGCCCGCGCCGTCGCCGCGATGCACGAGGGGGCCCTCTCCGTGGCGGAGGGCCGCCCCGCCGACATGTTCGCGGACGTGGAGGCGGCCCGCGCCGTCTTCGCGCGGCTCGTCGGCGTGCCGGTGAGCCGGGTCGCGGCGGGCGCTTCGGTGGCCGTCTACAGCGGCCTGGTCGCCGCCTCGCTGCCGGAGAGCGCCGAAGTCCTCACCGCCGACGGCGACTTCAGCTCGACGGTGAACCCCTTCCACATGCGCGCGGACCTGAAGGTGCGCGCCGTGCCCCTGGAGCGGCTCGCCGATTCGGTCCGCCCGGGCACGGACCTGGTCGCGGTCAGTGTCACGCAGTCGGCCGACGGCCGGATCGCGGACCTCGACGCGCTCCGCGCGGCGGCCCGTGCCCACGGCGCCCGCCTCTACCTCGACGCCTCGCAGGCCGCCGGCTGGATGGACCTCGGCGACCACGTCGCGACGGCCGACTTCACGGCCTCCGTCGGGTTCAAGTGGCTCACCTGCCCGCGCGGCGTCGCCTTCTTCGTCGTGCCGGAGGAGGCCGACGGCTTCGGCGGGCTCCGCCCCCTGCTCGCGGGCTGGGTCGCGGGGGAGCGCCCCTGGGACAGCTGCTACGGCCCCGTCGAGGAACTCGCCCACTCCGCGCGCCGGTTCGACGAGAGCCCGGCCCTGCTCGCGTACGCGGGCGCCCGGCACTCCCTGGAGCTGATCGAGGAGCTGGGCGTCGCCGCGATCGGCGCGCACGACCTGGCCCTCGCGGACCGCTTCCGCGCCGGGCTCGCCGCGCTCGGCCACGAGCCGGTGCCCGCGCCGGGCTCGCCCGTCGTGGCGGTGCCGGGACTCGGCGCGCGGCAGCCGCAGTTGAGCGCGGCGGGCATCGAGGTGTCGGACCGCGCGGGCCATCTGCGGGCCGCGTTCCACTTCTACAACACGGAGGCGGACGTGGACCGCCTCCTCGCCGCCCTCGGCGCCGGACCTACCGCCCTCGGCGCCGGACCTACCGCCCTCGGCGCCGGACCTACCGCCCTCGGCGTCTGACCTCCGGGCAGTCGGCCGTCTCCACGCACAGATTGGTCTCGACGCGGGAGAGCAGTCGCCCCAGCTGGGCGCGCTCGTCCGGGTCGAGGCCCGCGAGCGTGTGCTGCTCCAGCTGGGTCCAGGCCCGCTCCACGGCGCGCATCAGGCCGCTGCTGTCGTCGCTGGCCTCGACGAGCACCGCGCGCCGGTCGGCGGGGTCGGGGCGGCGCCGGACGTGCCCGGCCTGCTCCAGGCGCTGGAGCATCTTCGTGACCGTCGACGGGTCGAGGTCGACCATCCGGATCAGCTCCGACTGGCGCACGGCACCGGACTCCCACAGGTGCATCATCATCAGCTCCTGGCCGGGATAGAGCCCGGCGTCCTTCAGGAGCTTGCCCGCGGCGATGCGGTGCAGGCGCGCGACCCGGGCGATGGTGGTGCTGACGGGGCCGCCCGCGGCCGCGGAGGGACACGCGGGCTCGGCCCGCCCGGCTTCGGTCTTCATGGCGTAGCTCCTGGTCGGTGGGGGGTGTCGGCCGTTTCGCCGATGTCCTCGACGTCTCGTCCCCGCGTACCCGACGTCTCCCACGAGATTACCTTGGTCGGCCAATGAATGCGCTACAGTGGCTCTCGGTTGAATTACTTGGCCGACCAACAATGGTGGGTCAGGACCTGTCACGCATGCCTTGGAGCCCGCCATGACCACCGCGTTCGACCCGATCGACCTCGCCGGCACCCCGCTCGCCAACCGCATCGCGCTGGCCCCGATGACCCGCAGCCGGGCCGCCGCGGGCGGAGTGCCGACGGACCTCAACGCCGAGTACTACGCCCAGCGCGCCACCGCCGGCCTCCTCATCACCGAGGGCGTCCAGCCCTCCGCGGTCGGCCAGGGCTACCCGGACACCCCCGGTCTGCACAGCGCGGCCCAGATCGAGGGCTGGCGCAAGGTCACCGACGCCGTGCACGCCGCGGGCGGCACGATCTTCGCCCAGCTCATGCACACCGGCCGCATCGGCCACCCGGTGCTCCTGCCCGACGGCCTCGTCCCGGTCGGCCCCTCCCCGATAGCCGCCGCGGGCCAGGTGTACACGCACGAGGGCCCCAAGGACTACGTCACGCCGCGCGAGCTGACCGGCGACGAGGTGCGCGCCACCATCGGCGAGTTCGTCAGCGCCGCGCGCAACGCGATCGAGGCGGGCTTCGACGGCGTCGAGCTGCACGGGGCCAACGGCTATCTGATCCACCAGTTCCTCGCGCCGGGCTCCAACCAGCGCACCGACGAATGGGGCGGCTCGCCGGAGAACCGCGCCCGCTTCGCCGTCGAGGTCGCCAAGGCGGTCGCCGCCGAGATCGGCGCGGCCCGCACCGGCATCCGCCTCTCGCCCGGCAACCCGCTCAACGACATCCACGAGCCCGACCCCGACGAGACCTACCTCGGCCTCGTCGGGCAGCTCGCCCCGCTCGGCCTCGCCTATCTGCACGTCATGGAGGTCGGCCCGATCCGCGATCTGGTCACCGCCTTGCGCAAGGGCTTCGACGGGCCGTTCATCCTCAACCCGGCCACCGAGGGGCCGACCGGCCCCGGCGAGCTGGGCCTCATCGAGGACGGCACGGCCGACCTCCTCTCCTTCGGCTCGCTGTTCCTCGCCAACCCGGACCTGCCGGCGCGCCTGAAGGCGGGCGGCCCGTTCAACGAGCCCGACCGTGCCACGTTCTACGGCGGCGACGCGAAGGGCTACACGGACTACCCGGCGCTCTGACGCCCGGCGCCCGCGCGAGGAGGCCCGGCACCGCACGGTGCCGGGCCTCCTCAGGACGAGCGCGGGGTCACTTCACCGGGGTGAAGTCCCGCGCGCCGATGAACTCCGGCCGCCGGACCGGGGCGGCGAACGGCTCCACCGCCTCGTTCTCCACGCTGTTGAACACGATGAAGACGTTCGAGCGCGGATACGGGGTGATGTTGTCGCCCGAGCCGTGCATGGCGTTGCAGTCGAACCAGGTCGCCGAGCCCGCCTCGCCGGTGAACAGCTTGATGCCGTGCTCGGCCGCGAGCGCGGTCAGCGCCTCGTCCGACGGCGTGCCCGCGTCCTGCATCTGGAGGGACTTCTTGTAGTTGTCCTTCGGCGTCTCGCCCGCGCAGCCCAGGAACGTCCGGTGCGAGCCCGGCATGATCATGAGCCCGCCGTTGGTGTCGTAGTTCCGGGTGAGCGCGATCGACACCGAGACGGTCCGCATGTTCGGCAGGCCGTCCTCCGCGTGCCAGGTCTCGAAGTCCGAGTGCCAGTAGAACCCGGAGGCCCCGAAGCCCGGCTTCACGTTGATCCGCGACTGGTGGACGTACACGTCCGAGCCGAGGATCTGGCGGGCCCGCCCCGCCACGCGCGGGTCGGCGGCCAGGCGCGCGAAGACCTCACTGATCTTGTGCACCTCGAAGATGGACCGGATCTCCTGGGAGCGCGGCTCGACGATGGAGCGCTCGTTCGCGCGCATCTCGGGGTCGTTGACCAGCCGTTCCAGCTCGGCGTGGTACGTGCCGACCTCCTCGGGCGTGATCAGCTGCTCGACGGCCAGGAAACCGTCCCGGTCGAACCCCGCGAGATCCTCGTCCGTGAACGGCCCGCGGGTGCCCGGCGCGGACCACACCACGGGGTCCTTGCGCTCGACGAGCACCTCCCGGGCGCCTCGGGTCGGGTACAGATCGGCGGTGCGTTCGGGTGCGGTGGTCATGGTGGTGCCTGCCTCTCCTCTCGTGCGGCCCGTACGGGGATGCCGGGGTCTTCTGCCCCGGCCTTTCTCTGCTACTCGGGGTCCGGCTCGGTGAGCAGCGGGTAGACGCCGTTCTCGTCGTGGTCCTCGCGGCCCGTCACCGGCGGGTTGAAGACGCACAGGCAGTGGAAGTCCTCCTTGACGCGCAGCGTGTGCTTCTCGTGCCCGTCGAGGAGGTACATGGTGCCGGGGGTGATGCGGTGCGTCTCACCGTTGGTGTGGTCGGTGAGCTCCGCCTCGCCCTTGGTGCACACCACGGCCTCCACATGGTTCGCGTACCACATGGCGGTCTCCGTACCCGCGTACAGGATGGTCTCGTGCAGCGAGAAGCCGACGCGCTCCTTGGCGAGCACGATGCGCTTGCTCTCCCAGGTGCCCGACGCGGCCTTCACGTGCCGGTCGGTGCCTTCGATGTCCTTGAACGAGCGGACGATCACGGTGAGTCGTTGCCTTTCTTGCTGGTCGTACGCGGTTCTTGCCGGTCGTACGAGTTCGGTGGGGCGGTGCGCGGCCCGTGGGGGCCGCGCGGGGTGGGTCAGGCCGTCTCGCGGACGGCGCGGGTCAGGGTGCGCAGGCCCTCGTCGAGTTCGTCGGCCGTGATGGTCAGGGCCGGCAGGAGCTTGACGACCTCGCCCTCGGGGCCCGAGGTCTCGATGAGCAGGCCCAGCTCGAAGGCGCGCCGGGCCACCTGGCCCGCGCGCTCCTTGTCGCGGAACTCGATGCCCCAGACCAGGCCGCGGCCCCGGTACTCGACGATGTCGGCGCGGTGCTCGTCGACGAGCGCGACCAGCGTCTGCTCGACCTGCTCGCCGCGGGCAC
Source organism: Streptomyces sp. NPDC045778 (assembly GCF_056431945.1). NCBI lineage: Bacteria > Bacillati > Actinomycetota > Actinomycetes > Kitasatosporales > Streptomycetaceae > Streptomyces > Streptomyces sp. NPDC045778. The sequence goes on along the minus strand of NZ_JBWKJZ010000020.1, from coordinate 103,535 downwards.
GGGTCTGCTTCTCCATCGCGGGCCCGTCGGACCAATAGGTCTGCAAGGCGGCGGCGGCCGTCACGAAGGCCGGGTTGTTGCCGCGGAAGGTGCCGTTGTGCTCGCCCGGCTCCCAGACGTCCAGCTCCGGCTTGAAGAGGGTGAGCGCCATGGGCAGGCCGTAGCCGCTGATGGACTTGGAGACCGTCACGATGTCCGGCGTGATGCCCGCCTCCTCGAAGGAGAAGAACGCGCCGGTGCGGCCGCAGCCCATCTGGATGTCGTCGACGATGAGCAGCATGTCCCAGCGCTCGCAGACGTCGGCGAGCTTGCGCAGCCACTCGGCGCGGGCCACGTTGATGCCGCCCTCGCCCTGCACCGTCTCGACGATCACGGCGGCGGGCTGGTTGAGGCCGGAGCCCTGGTCCTCCAGGAGGCGCTCGAACCAGATGAAATCGGGGGTCCTGCCGTCGAGGTACTGGTCGAACGGCATCGGCGTGCCGTGCACCAGCGGGATGCCGGCGCCCGCCCGCTTGAACGCGTTGCCGGTCACGGCGAGCGAGCCGAGCGACATGCCGTGGAAGGCGTTCGTGAACGACACGATCGACTCGCGGCCCTTGACCTTGCGGGCCAGCTTCAGCGCGGACTCCACCGCGTTGGTGCCCGTCGGGCCCGGGAACATGACCTTGTACGGCAGGTCGCGCGGGCGCAGGATCAGGTTCTGGAACGACTCGAGGAAGGCGCGCTTGGCGGTCGTCGACATGTCGAGGCCGTGCGTGACGCCGTCGCGTTCCAGATAGTCGAGCAACGCCCGTTTCAGGACGGGGTTGTTGTGCCCGTAGTTGAGGGACCCGGCACCGGCGAAGAAGTCGAGGTACTCATGGCCGTCCTCGTCGTACATGCGGCTGCCCTGCGCGCGGTCGAAGACGGTGGGCCAACCGCGGCAGTAGCTGCGCACCTCCGACTCAAGGGTCTCGAAGACGCTCAGGTCCGGCTGGGTGATGGTCACAGCGAATCTCCTGGGAGATGAAGGGGCGTGCGAGGAGTGAGGAGGAGTGGGGGAGTGAGGGGGAGAAGCGTGGGGGGCGGGCGGTGGAGCGGGCCGAGGCCGCGGGCCGTGGTCGGGGGCGCGCGGCCGGAGGGCCGCCGCTCAGGTGCCCAACGGCCCGATGGCGTAGAGGACTTCGGGCTCGTGCCCGTCGTCGTCGCTGGGGAAGTGGGCCGCGTCGAACAGGACCGTGCGCTCGATACCGGCCCCGTGCCGCCGCGCGTACGAGGTGAACAGGCGCTCGGAGGCGGTGTTGCCCGGCGTGATGGTCGTCTCCAGGGTGGTGATCCCGCGCGGTCCGACGACCTTCGCGGTCAGCCCGTCGAGCAGCGCGCCGGCGAGACCGCGGCCGCGGTGCGCGTGGTCGACGGCCGTCTGCCAGACCACGAGGGTGTCCGGCGCGTCCGGGCGGACGTAGCCGGTCATGAAGCCGACGGGCTCGCCGTCGGCGTCCCGGGCCACCACGGACGTGGCCGCGAAGTCGCGGCACCACAGCAGATAGCTGTACGACGAGTTGAGGTCGAGGACCTTCGAGTCGCGGGCGAGGCGCCAGATCGCGGCGCCGTCGACGACGTCCGGAGTGTCGAGTCGCAGCCCCTCGGGCATTCCGAGGTAATTCGCTTGCAGGTCGGTCGGTAGATCGGCTTGTGCAGCGGTCATGCGGATTGAATTTACCGAGCAATTTCTGGGATTGCATCGGGGGGAGGGGTTACATGGCGGGCTCATATGTGTTATCACGCAGGCGCGTACGCCCGCATGAAACCCCGACACTTTATGGTGATTTGCCCAGGTTATTTCGGGCAAATCTGGCACGATGTGGAGTGCGTCACAGCCTCGCATGGCCACGATTCGTGCTGACGAAATCCTAGTGTTTAGGAGTGGGGAAAGCGGGCAGAAGAATACGGGAAGCTATTCTCGTAAGGAATTCATGAAGGCCGCGTTAAAGGGACCTGAAAAGCGTCCCGCAAAACCCCGAATAAATGCCATGGTGGTCGCTCGCGGGCAATGCGCCGGTGGCCGCGCTTCGCCCACCCGCCCCGGTCCGGGGGCGGGTGGGCGAAGTGGGGACGCGACCGGGGAGCGGGGCCCCGGGGCCGGGTCAGGCCTGCCAGGCCTGAGTGACCGCGCGGCGGGCCCCCTCCAGGTCCACCGCGAGGCCCAGCTCACCCATCGCGGCGCCGAGCGCGGCGAGGGAGGCGTGCACCACGCCACGGGTGGCGTCCGGGCCGTAGTGGTTGACCCGGATCATCTCCTTCGCGAGCGCCCCACCGCCCGCGACCAGCGGAAGCACCGGGTCGGCCGCGAGGGACCTGGCCACCAGGTCGCCCGCGTCGACCCCGCGCGGGGCGCGCAGCGTCGTGGCCACGGGAGCCGCGTCCCGAGCCTCGTACACATACGGCTCCAGACCGCCGCCGAGGGCCAGCGCGCCCGCCCGCGTCGCCGCCGCGGCCGTCGCGTGCCGGGCCGTCAGCGCGTCCAGACCCTCCGACTCGATCCGCTCCAGGCACGCCTCCAGGGCGAGCATCTCCAGCTGCGCGGGCGCGTGCAGGAGGGCCTTGCGGCCGCCGTCGATCCAGCGCTGCTTCCAGTCGAGGAGCGACAGGTACGAGCGGCGCGGGGCTTGCGGGTTGGCGGCCATCCGCTCCCAGGCCCGCTCGCTCACCGACACCGCGGACACGCCCGCGGGCCCGCCCATGGCCTTCTGTGCGCCGATCACGCACAGGTCCACGCCCCAGGCGTCCGGAAGCAGCGGCTCGGCCGCCACGGACGCCACCGCGTCCAGCATGAACAGGGCGCCGTGCGCGCGCACGACCTCACCGATCTCCGCGACCGGGTTGGTGTTGCCGGTCGCCGCCTCGGCGTGCACGAGCGACACGAAGTCGATCCCGGGGTGCGCGGCGAAGGCCTCCTCGACCTGCGCCGCGGTGACCGCCGTGTGGAAGGGCACCGCGAGGTCGACCACCGTCGCCCCGCAGTCGCGCAGCCAGTCCCCGAAGGTCTGCCCGTACGGGCCCGTGATCACGTTCAGGGCGGTGGTGCCGGGCCGCGCGGCGCCCCGGATGCAGCCCTCCAGCGGGAGGAGCGCCTCGCCCTGCGTGATCACCACGTCCTGCCGGGTGTCCAGGAGCCGGGCGACGCGGTCCTCGATGGCGGCGAAGTGCGCGGCGCTCAGCGGCGCCAGGTCGAGAAGGGGGTGTGTCATGGTGCTTCGGCTCACTTCGCGCTGCGTCGGGACGGATGGCTCGTCCGAGCCTACCGAGCACCCCCGGTCAGGTCCGACGCCTCCTAAGCTGCTGTCCATGAGCGATCACGCGGTGCTGCACGTGAAGGGGCGGGTGCTCGTCGGGCCCGAGGACGTACGGGACGAGATGTGGGTGGTCGGCGGGCGCGTGACGTTCGAACGCCCCGCGGCACGGGAGGCGGTGACGGTCGAGGGCTGGGCGCTGCCCGGCCTCGTCGACGCCCACTGCCACGTGGGCCTCGACGCGCACGGGGCCGTCCCGGCCGAGGAGGCCGAGAAGCAGGCCCTCACCGAACGCGACGCGGGCGCGCTGCTCCTGCGCGACGCGGGCTCGCCGTCCGACACCCGCTGGATCGACGACCGCCAGGACCTGCCGAAGATCATCAGGGCGGGCCGCCACATCGCCCGCACCCGCCGCTACATCCGCAACTACGCGCACGAGATCGAGCCCGGCGACCTCACCGCCTACGTCGCGCGGGAGGCCCGCCGCGGCGACGGCTGGGTCAAGCTCGTCGGCGACTGGATCGACCGCGAGGAGGGCGACCTCGCGGCGTGCTGGCCGCGCGGCGCCGTCCAGGAGGCGATCGCCGAGGCGCACCGGCTCGGCGCCCGCGTCACCGCGCACTGCTTCGCCGAGGACTCGCTGCGCGACCTCGTCGAGGCGGGCATCGACTGCGTCGAGCACGCCACGGGCCTGACCGAGGACACCATCCCCCTGTTCGCCGAGCGAGGGGTCGCGATCGTGCCGACCCTCGTGAACATCGCGACGTTCCCCCAGCTCGCCGCCGGCGGCGAGAAGAAGTTCCCGAAGTGGGCGGACCATCTGCGCCGCCTCCACGAGCGCCGCTACGACACCGTACGGGCCGCGTACGACGCCGGAGTGCCGGTGTTCGCGGGCACCGACGCCGGAGGCTCCCTCGCCCACGGCCTGATCGGCGGCGAGGTCGCCGAGCTGACCAAGGTGGGCATCCCCGCGATCGACGCCCTCTCCGCCACCACCTGGGGAGCGCGGGCCTGGCTGGGACGCCCCGGGCTCGTCGAGGGCGCGCCCGGTGACGTCGTCGTGTACGAGGCCGATCCGCGCGCGGACGTACGGGTGCTCACCTCGCCCCGGCGTGTGGTGCTCGACGGCCGGATCGTGGGCTGACGGCGCGAGGCGACGCACCGGGCGCGGTGTTGACGGACGGTGACGGACGAGGCGGCCGGGTCGTTGTCCTTCGCTGTTCCCCGCTTCCGCCGCGTGCCGCCGCGCTCCACGGACCGCGGGCCCGCGTGATGCCCGGGGCAGCGGGGAACGCCCGTGTCAGCCGATTCGAAAGCAGGGGCGGAAACCTCCCGATGGAGTGAACTCACGCCAGGTTGCTGCCCGTTCACTCTCAGTGCGTAAAGATGCCGGAGTCGGCGGCGCCTCCCGGCGCACACCGGCATCAGTGGCGCCCCGCGCACGCGATGTCCCCGTGTGGCGTGCGCGGCGGCGCCTTCATGACTCATGTGGGGGTTCCACCACCTTGACCAGCAACGCCTTCCGCCGCCTGCCCACGCGCCGCATCGGCGCGCTCGCCGCCGCCACGGTGGTCGCCGCCGGTCCCGCGGCGCTCGGCACCGCGGGCACCGCGCACGCGACGGACGACCACCGAGGCGGCCGCGCCGGAGCCGTCGTGCTCCGCACCGGCCTCGAGGTCTCCCTGCTCAACAAGACCGTACGGGCACCGCTCGACGTCGCCCTGAACGACGTGAGCGCGCCCGCGAGCGCCAGCCGCACCACCCTCACCGCCAAGCTCGACGGCGTCGAGGGCGGGCAGCCGTTCAGCGTGCTCCGCGCCGACGTCGCCACCTCGCACGCCACCGTCAAGGGCGGCACCGCCGAGGGCTACAGCAACGTCGCCCGCGCCAAGGTGCACGTGCCCGGCCTGCCGCTCCTCCCGCTCGTGGAACTCGACCAGGTCACCTCCAAGGCCGTGTGCGCGGCGGGCAAGCGGCCCGTCGCCTCGTCGACGTTCCTCGGCGGCGTGACCGTGCTCGGCAAGAAGGTCGCCGTCAAGTCCGCCGGTACGACCCAGGTGTCCGTCCCCGGCGTCGGCGAGGTCCGCCTCGATGTGTCCTCGACGCGCACCACCTCCCGTACGGCCGCCGCGACCGCGCTCCGCCTGAACGTGTCCGTCGACCCGCTGAAGCTCGGCGTCGCCGCGGTCAAGGGCACGGTGACCCTGGCGGGGGCGACCTGTGCGGCTCCCGGGCCCGCGGCCAAGCCGCTGCCCGAGCCGCGGGGCGCGAAGCCGGCCGAGCCGGTCGCCGTGAAGCGGGAGGCTCCTCGGGAGGAGGGTGACGACCTAGCGGAGACCGGGGGCTCCTCCCTGACGCCCTACGTGGCCGGCGGGGCGGTGGTCCTCCTCCTGGGCGGAGGCGGGGTTCTGGCCTACACTCGCCGCCGCTGACCCTGGCGGGGGCGCCTCGGACCGGCCCCCGGGCCCGTCGGAAGCGCCCCCTGCCTGCCCCTGCCCGGGCGGGGCCTTCCCCACCCGCCCGCCCGTCCCTGCGCACCTCCCGGCTGAGCCGCCCGCTGCTCGGCACCTCCCGGCCGGACCCCGCCCCCGCCGCTTCGCGGCGGTTTTTCCCACCCGCCTGCCCGTTCCTGGGCACTTCCCGGCTGAGCCGCCCGTTGCTCGGCGCCTCCCGGCCGGGCCCTGCCTCCGCCGCTTCGCGGCGGTTTTTCCCACCCGCCCGCCCGTTCCTGGGCACTTCCCGGCTGAGCCGCCCGTTGCTCGGCACCCGCGCTGTCCAGTTCCGAGCGAACGGGTGGGCGGGTGGGCAGGAGTCGCCGCGGAGCGGCGGGGTTTGAGGCTGGGCTGGGAGGTGCCGAGTGAGGGGTGGGCGGGTGGGCAGGAGTCGCCGCGGAGCGGCGGGGTTTGAGGCTGGGCTGGGAGGTGCCGAGTGAGGGGTGGGCGGGTGGGGAGGGGCCGCCGCGGAGCGGCGGGGTGGGGGCTCGGCCTTGTGGTGCCCAGGAACGGGCGGGTGGGTGGGAGAGGCCCCCGCGTCAGCGGGGCCGGGCCTTCGGGAGGGCCCGGAGGAAGGCCTCCGTGGTGGCCCGGTCACGCACCGCGACCCGCATCCAGTCAGGCCCCAGGCCAGGAAACGTATCGCCGCGCCGCACCATGAAGCCCTCCTCCCGCAGCCGTTCCCGTACGACGGTCGCCGCCCCGGCCATCCGGACCAGGACGAAGGGCCCCTCGGCAGGACCCGCCACCTCCACCCCGGGCAGCGCCCGCAACCCGGCCACCAGGTGCTGCCGCTCGACGGAGACCCGGTGCGCCACATGCCCCGCCTCGGCGAGCGCGCGCGGCGCCACACAGGCCTCGGCCGCCGCGAGGGCGGGCGACGACACCGGCCACAGCGGCTGTGCCCGTTCCAGGGCCCGGACGGTGTCCGGCCCGGCGATGACGTACCCGATGCGCAGCCCGGCGAGGCCCCACGTCTTGGTGAGGCTGCGCAGGACCACGAGCCCGGGCACGTCGACGCGCCCGGCGAGCGCCTCCCGCTCACCGGGCACCGCGTCCATGAAGGCCTCGTCCACCACCAGCACCCGCCCCGGCCGGGCGAGGCGGGCGAGGTCGGCGGCGGGGTGCAGCACCGACGTCGGGTTGGTCGGGTTGCCGACGACGACGAGGTCCGCGTCGTCGGGGACCGCCGCGGGGTCGAGCCGGAAGCCGTCCGCGGCCCGCAGCAGCACCCGCCCCACCGTGTGCCCGGCGTCCCGCAGCGCCGCCTCCGGCTCGGTGAACTGCGGATGCACCACCACCGGCCGCCGCACCGGCAGCGCCCGCGCGATCAGCACGAACGCCTCGGCGGCGCCGGCGGTGAGCAGCACCCGCTCCGGCTCGACGCCGTGCCGGGCCGCCACGGCGGCCCGTGCGGCCCGGCCGTCCGGGTAGGCGGCGAGGCCGTCGAGCGAGGCGGCGATGTGCTGCTTCAGCCAGGAAGGAGGCGTGTCGGAGCGGACGTTGACGGCCAGGTCGACGAGGTCGCCGCGCCCGCGCACCTCCGCGTCGCCGTGGTGCCGCAGATCGACGTCGCCGCCCGCGGCCCCGGCCGCCGTGGTGACCGTGCTCAAGTCCATGGCCGTGATGACGGTGCCTTTCGTCGGAGTCGGAGTCGGAGTCGGAGTCGGATTGGGAGGGGGAGGGGGAGGGGGAGGGGGAGGGGGAGTCCGAAGGGGCACGGGCCCTGGCGGGCGCGCCACCGCACACGTCACCCCCGCCGACTTCCGCTTGGGGACCAGGAGTTCACCACCCCGCGCGAGGGCCGCGGCCTCCGCCACGGACGGCGTACCGGCGGCGGCGAGCGCTGCGCCCGACGGGTTCGGTACCGCGACGCGGGCCAGCTCGTCCGCCGGGTACGTCACCAGCGGCACCCCGAGCCGTGCCGCGGCCCCGGCGACCCCGGGCTCGTCCCGCTTGGTGTCGACCGTGGCCAACTCCCGTACGGACAGCGGCGAGAGTCCCGCGTCGCGCAGACACTCCCGTACGAGGCCCAGCACCTCCGCGGCCGGGACGCCCCCGCGAGCGCCGACCCCGACGACGACGGCGGCGGACGGCCGCGGCCCGGCGCCCCGGTCGCCGGGCTCGGGGGCACGGTCCCTCATGGCGGCTCCTCTCCTACGAAAAGCGAAAAGCAGAGAACGGACAGTGGAAGGTGAAAGGCCAAGAACAGGTGCGCCCGCACGGGTGGTGCGCCGAGGCACCGGTTAGCGGTCGCCGGGCCGATCCGCTAGCAAGGGCGCATGGCGGTGTTCGTGGCGCTCGGCGCGTTCGTGATGACCCTGGTAGGCGGCTGGACGGCGGGGCGGGTCACCGACCGGCGGCATCTGGTGCTCGGCCTCGCGGGCGGCCTGATGCTCGGCGTGGTCGGGCTCGATCTGCTGCCGGAGGCCCTGGAGGCGGCCGGCGGGCCGGTGTTCGGGGTGCCCGCGGCGCTGCTCCTGGCGGTCGCGGGCTTCCTGTTCGCGCATGTGGTGGAGCGCCTCCTCGCGCTGCGGCAGGCGGCGCACGGCGGGGCGGAGCACGGCGGCCGGGTGCCGGAGGTGGGTCTGACGGCAGCGGCCGCGATGGTCGGGCACAGCGTCATGGACGGCGTCGCGATCGGCGCGGCCTTCCAGGTGGGCGGCGGCATGGGCGCGGCCGTCGCGCTCGCCGTCATCGCCCATGACTTCGCCGACGGCTTCAACACGTACACGATCACGAAGCTGTACGGGAACGCCCGCCGCCGGGCGGTGGCGATGCTCTTCGCGGACGCCGTCGCCCCTGTCGTGGGCGCGGCCTCGACGCTCCTGTTCACCATTCCGGAGCAACTGCTCGGCGGATATCTCGGCTTCTTCGGCGGCGCGCTCCTGTACCTCGCCGCCGCCGAGATCCTGCCGGAGGCGCACCACGACCACCCGGCGCGCTCCACGCTCCTGTGCACGGTGGCGGGCGCCGGGTTCATCTGGCTGGTGGTCGGCCTGGCGGAGTGAGCCGCACGGGGCCGACGCGCCCGCCCGCCCCGGCTCATCCCGCGGCACACCTCTCCACGAACCGGCGGGCGATCCCCGGCTCCGCGGCCCAGTGCGTGTGCAGATAGCTCGCGTGGACTCCGCGTCGCACGAAGCCCTCGACCCGCCGTTCGGGAGTGTGCAGGCCCCACGCGGGCGCCGGGCCCGCGCCCGGCGCGACGACGGTGCGGTGGAACTCGTGGCCGCGCAGTCGCGTCCCCGCCGGGGCGAGGACGCTGTCGGACACCGCCACCGCCTCCCGGTAGCCGAGGGTCAGGCGCTCCGCCATCGACGCCCGGGCGTCGAGCACCCCGCACATCGGCTTTCCGTCCAGCTCCCGGGTGAGGTACAGCAGCCCGGCGCACTCGGCGGCGACCGGCGCCCCGCTCTCCGCAAGCGCGGCCACGGCCTCGCGCAGCGGCTCGTTGGCGGACAGCTCCGGCGCGTACACCTCGGGGAACCCGCCCCCGATGACGAGGCCCGCGGTGCCCTCGGGCAGCCGCTCGTCGTGCAGCGGGTCGAAGCCGACGACGTCGGCCCCGGCGGCCGTGAGCAGCTCGGCGTGCTCGGCGTAGGAGAACGTGAACGCGGCCCCGCCCGCCACGGCGACCACGGGCCGCCCCGCGGGCCGGCCCCGCCCGGCACCGGCCCCGGGGTCCCACGCGTCCCCGGCCCAGGCCCCCGCGCTCCGCGCGAGCGCCAGGATCCCCTCCAGGTCGCACCCCTCGCGCACCTGCTCGGCGAGCGCCGCCACGGACGCCACGGCCTCGGCCCGCCGCTCGGCGACCGGCACCAGGCCCAGGTGCCGGGACGGCGCCCGCACCTGAGGAGCCCGCCGCAGGGCGCCGAGCACCGGCACCCCGGAGGAGTCGAGGGCCTCGCGCAGCAGCTCCTCGTGGCGGTCGGAGCCCACCTTGTTCAGGATCACCCCGCCGAGCCGCACCCGAGGGTCCCAGGACGCGAAGCCGTGCACGAGCGCGGCCACCGACCGGGACTGCGAGGAGGCGTCCACGACGAGGACCACCGGCGCCCGAAGGAGCTTGGAGACGTGCGCGGTGGACGCCAGCTCGCCCTGCCCCGCCGCCCCGTCGAACATCCCCATCACGCCCTCGACGACCGCGAGGTCACACCCCGCGGCACCGTGCGCGAACAGCGGCCCCACCAGGCCGGGCCCGCACAGATAGGCGTCGAGGTTGCGCCCGGGGCGCCCGGTGGCGAGGGCGTGGTACCCGGGGTCGATGTAGTCGGGCCCGACCTTGTGCGGCGAGACGGCGAGCCCCGCCTGGGTGAAGGCCGCCATGAGCCCGGTCGCGACGGTCGTCTTGCCGCTCCCGGAGGACGGCGCCGCGATGACGAGACGTGCTACCACTCGATGCCCCGCTGGCCCTTCTGACCGGCGTCCATCGGGTGCTTGACCTTGGACATGTCGGTGACGAGGTCGGCGTACTCCACCAGCTTCTCCGGAGCGTTGCGCCCCGTGATCACCACGTGCTGGGTGCCGGGCCGGTCCCGGAGGACCGCGACGACCTCGTCCACGTCCACCCACCCCCAGTGCAGCAGGTACGCGAACTCGTCGAGGACGTAGAACTTGTACGTCTCGGCCGCCAGGTCCCGCTTGACCTGCTCCCAGCCCTCGCGCGCCTTCTCCTCGTGGCTCTGCTCGCCCGCGGCGGGCTCCCGCTGGATCCACGACCAGCCCTCGCCCATCTTGTGCCAGTCGACGCGGCCGCCCTCGCCGCTGGCCCCGAGGACCTTCAGCGCGTTCTCCTCGCCGACCTTCCACTTCGCCGACTTGACGAACTGGAACACCCCCACCGGCCAGCCCTGGTTCCAGGCGCGCAGCGCCATCCCGAACGCGGCCGTGGACTTCCCCTTGCCGACGCCCGTGTGCACCATCACCAGCGGCCGGTTCCGGCGCTGACGTGTCGTCAGGCCGTCCTCCGGCACCACGCTCGGCTGTCCCTTCGGCATTACGCGACCTTCCTCTCGTTTGAACCGCCCGTACCCGCCCGCACGTCCCGTACGAGACCGGCGATGCTGTCCGCCCGCAGTTCGTCCAACGTCACGGCCGTGCCGCCCAGTTCACCGGCCAGCTGCCCGGCGAGCCCGAGGCGCACCGGGCCCGCCTCGCAGTCCACGACCACCGAGGCGACCCCCTCGGCCGCGAAGAGCCGGGCGGCCCGCCCGGCGAGCGCCACAGGTTCCGGCCCTCCCGTGGCCCGGCCGTCCGTCACCACCACGACCAGGGGCCGCCGCGCGGGATCCCGCAGCCGCTCGATCCGCAGCACCTCGTGGGCCTTGAGCAGCCCGGCCGCGAGCGGCGTACGCCCGCCCGTGGGCAGGGACTCCAGACGCGCGGCCGCGGCGTCCACGGACGACGTGGGCGGCAGCGCCACATCGGCGGCCGACCCGCGGAACGTCACGAGCCCCACCTTGTCCCGCCGCTGGTAGGCGTCGAGGAGCAGCGAGAGCACGGCGCCCTTCACGGCGCCCATGCGCTTGCGCGCCGCCATCGACCCGGAGGCGTCCACCACGAAGAGCACGAGGTTGCCCTCGCGGCCCTCGCGGGTGGCCTGCCGCAGGTCGTCCCTGCGCACGACGAGACCGCGCCCGGCCCGGCCGCGCGCCCGCTGGTACGGCGCCGCGGCCTGCACGGTCGCCGCCAGGTGCAGCTTCGTCAGGGCCCCCCGGGGCCGCCGGGAGCCCGTCGTCCTGCCGTGCTCGGTGCGCGCCCGCGAGCGCCGCCCGGCCGCGCCGTCCCCGAGCCCGGGCACGCTCAGGACCTTCGTGCGGAACGGCTCGGCCGCCCGCACCGGCTGCTGTTCACCGGCCCCGGCCCCCTGCGGCTGACCGCCGTCGGAGGCCTCGCCCGGAGCGGGCGCGCCGCCCTCGGCGGGCGCGTCGGGCCCCTGGTCCTGCGGCGGCACGCCACCGCCACCGCCGCCGTCGGGGCCCGGGTCGTCACCGTCGCCGTCACCGTCGTCGCCGAACTCGTCCAGGGTCTCGTCGAGCTTGTCCTCGTCGAGGCCGGGCGCGTCGAACGGGTTGCGCCGCCGCCGGTGCGGAAGCGCGAGCAGCGCGGCCTGCCGCACGTCCTCGGCGAGCACGTCCTCGCGCCCCGCCCACGCCGCGAGCGCGGTCGCCGTGCGCGCCATCACGATGTCCGCGCGCATGCCATCCACCTCGAAGGCCGCACAGGTCGCCGCGATCTGCCGCAGCACGCCGTCGCCGAGCCGCACCCGGGGAAGCAGCGCCCGCGCGGCCACGATGCGCGCCCGCACGGCCGCCTCGTCCTCGGCCCAGCGCCCCGCGAAACCCTCGGGGTCGTCGTCGTACGCAAGGCGCCGCTTCACGACCTCCACGCGCTGGTCGGCCTCGCGCGAGGCCGCGACCTCCACGGTGAGCCCGAACCGGTCGAGCAACTGCGGCCGCAGCTCGCCCTCTTCGGGGTTCATCGTCCCGACGAGCAGGAACCGCGCGGCGTGCCGCACGGAGACGCCCTCCCGCTCGACGTACGAGGCGCCCATGGCGGCGGCGTCGAGCAAGAGGTCGATCAGATGGTCATGCAGCAGATTGACCTCGTCCACGTACAAGATGCCGCGATTCGCCGAGGCCAGCAGCCCGGGTTCGAACGCCTTGACGCCTTCTGCGAGGGCCCGCTCGATGTCGAGGGACCCGACAAGCCGGTCTTCGGACGCGCCGACGGGCAGTTCGACCATCCGTGCGGGGCGTGAGACTCCGACTCCGGGCTCGTGAGGTCCGTCGGGACATCCGGGGTCGGGTGCGAAGGGATCGCAGGAGAAGCGGCAGTCGGCCACGATGCCGACCTCGGGCAGCAGAGCTGAGAGGGCTCTGACGGCCGTGCTCTTCGCCGTGCCCTTCTCGCCACGGACAAGGACGCCGCCCACCTGGGGTGATACGGCGTTGAGCAGGAGGGCGAGCCTTAGGTCGTCCTGACCGACGAGAGCGCTGAACGGGTAGGGGGTACTCATACGCGGATCACTCCTTCGTGCGATTCATGCCGGTAGTCGTGCAGCGAAGGAGGCGTGGCGCACAGTATGAGCGAGTGCTCCCCACTGCTGCGGGGATGGTCCACTGCTGCACGATCACCTCGTGGAACTGCTGCTGTGCTCCCCGCGCATGCGGGGTTCGTTCGGTGCGGGGACGGACCGTCACGAGGGCGCCCCCGGCGCGATGAAGGGCAGCCCGGCAGGCGCCCCGTTCTCGATGAGCCGCAGCAGCGCGTCCGTGTCCGCGCTCTCCTCGATCAGGTCGCCGAGCAGGTCCAGCTGCTCCTCGCGCAGCGCCGCGAAACTCGTGTCCGGCGCGGGCACGAAGCGGCGCCCGGCCGCGCGGGCGACCTCGGTGAGGAAGCGCCGCCGGAACGGGTCGCTCTCCAGGGAGCCGTGCCAGTGCGTGCCCCACACCTCGCCGACCCGGCAGCCGTCCAGGAACGGCTCGCCCCCGAGGACCTCGGCGACGCCGTGGTGGATCTCATACCCCTCGACGCGCTCGCCGAGGGCCTCCCCGACGGGCCGTGCCAGGGTCTTCTCGCGTGCGAACCGTACGCGCACAGGCAGCAGCCCGAGCCCGTCGACGGCCCCGGCGCGGGACTCCACGTCGTCCTCGATGTGCTCGCCGAGCACCTGGAAGCCGCCGCAGACGCCGAGCACCGGTCGCCCCTGCGCCGCCCGGCGCGCGAGAGCGTCCGCGAGCCCGCGCTCGCGCAGCCACGCCAGGGTGCGCACGGTGCCGCGCGTGCCCGGTACGACGACGAGGTCGGCGTCGGCCAGCTCCTCGGCCCGGTCCACGAACCGCACCACGACGCCCGGTTCGGCGGCGAGCGCGTCCACGTCCGTGAAGTTGGACATCAGCGGCACGGCGCACACGGCGACCCGCAGCACGTCGTCGCCGTGCGGCGGCGCGACGACGGACTCGCGGACGGCGCCGCGCAGCGACACCCGCAGGCCGTCCTCCTCGTCGATCCCGAGCCCGTGCCGGAAGGGCAGCACGCCGAAGGTGTCACGGCCGGTGAGCCCGCGCAGCATGTCGAGGCCCGGTTCGAGCAGCGACACGTCACCGCGGAACTTGTTGACGAGGAACCCCGCCACCAGCTCCTGATCGGCTGCGCTGAGCAGCGCCACGGTCCCGAAGAAGGAGGCGAAGACGCCCCCTCGGTCGATGTCGCCGACCACGACCACGGGGAAGCGGGCGGCCCGCGCGATCCCCATGTTCACGATGTCGGTGCGTCGCAGATTGATCTCGGCGGGACTGCCCGCCCCCTCACAGATCACGGCGTCATACGTGCCCCGCAGCTCCTCCAGGCATCCCACGACGGTCTCAAGGAGCGCCTGCTGCCGCCCGCCGTGGTAGCCGCGCGCGCTCATCTCGCCCACCGGCTTGCCCATGAGGACGACCTGGCTCGACTTCTCGCCGCCCGGCTTGAGCAGCACCGGGTTCATCAGGGCGGACGGCTCGACCCGCGCGGCCTGCGCCTGCATGGCCTGCGCCCGCCCGATCTCGGCGCCCTCGCGGGTCACGAAGGAGTTGAGCGACATGTTCTGCGCCTTGAACGGCGCGACGGAGACCCCCTTGCGGGACAGCCACCGGCAGATCCCCGCGGTGACGACGCTCTTGCCCGCGTCGGAGGTCGTACCGGCGACGAGCAGTCCACCACTCACCGGGCCCACCTCTTCTTCCGCCCCGCGAGGGCCAGGCGCGTACCGACCGAGACCCCGAGGGCGAGCCAGCTCACCCGCCGGGACAACCGCACGGCCCGCTCGATGTCGTCCACGACCACACTCCGCCCCTCCCCGTTCAGCACGGGCCGCTCCTCGACGCGCCCCGCATACGACAGCGTCCCCCCGAGCCGCACCCCCAGAGCCCCCGCGAAGGAGGCCTCGACCACCCCGGCGTTGGGGCTCGGATGCAGGCGCGCGTCCCGCCGCCAGGCCCGCAGCGCACGCCGGGGCGCGCCCCCGGCGGCGACGGCGAGCAGACCGGTGAGCCGCGCCCCCGGCCAGCCCGCGACGTCGTCGAGCCGCGCGGAGGCCCATCCGTACCGCAGGTACGTGGGCGACCGGTGGCCGACCATCGCGTCCAGCGTGTTGACGGCCCGGAAGCCGAGGAGGCCCGGCACGCCGCCCACGGCGCCCCACACCAGCGCACCCACGACGGCGTCGGACGTGTTCTCCGCGACGGACTCCACGACGGCCCGCGCGATCCCGTCCGCGTCCAGGGCCTCGGGGTCACGGCCGCACAGGTGGGGGAGGCGCTCCCGGGCGACGTCCACGTCCCCGGCGGCGAGCGCGCCGCCGATGGCCCGCGCCTCCCGGCCGAGCGAGGTACCCCCGACGACCGCCCAGGTCGCGGCGGCGGTCAGACCGATGGACGCGGCCCGTGAGCGGCGCCCCGCGACGGTGGCGAGGGCGCCCATGGCGACGGCGCCCCCGGCGCACACGGCGGTGTGCAGCGCGCCCCAGCCCCGGTGGTCGCGCCACAGGACGCGTTCGACGGCTCCCGCCGCCCGCCCGAACGCGGCGACCGGGTGCCCTCGGCGGGGGTCGCCGAGCAGCAGGTCACCGAGGAGTCCGGCGGCGGCGCCGTACGCGAAGTCGCGATCGGCAGCACGCATCGGTTCAGCCCGCCGTCTCGCGCTGGACGCCGGACGAAGCGCCCAGGGGAACGCTCGGCCCGAAGGGAGCCCCGGCAGGGAACGGCGGTCGGCCGCGCATGGCGATGTGTCCTCACTCAGGGTGTCCGCGCCCTGGTTCGACGTGACAGGCGGCGAGAGTTCCTGGCTTCCGGGAGGGCGCGCTCGGGCGCCCGACCGGTGACAGTGGCGGGACCGCGCCGGATTCGCACCGGACTTCCTCTGCTGCCGCCGTAGTTGGCCCCGGCAGTCCACCACGCCGCTCAGCGCCCGTCAACTCGCGGTTGACCTGCGACGGAACAGACGACGGCGAGGGGGGGGGGGGGGGGGGGGGGGGGGGGGGGGGGGGGAGGGGCGCCGTCTTGTTTTTTTTGCGTGGGGAAGAGAGGGGTCGGGA
>NZ_JBWKJZ010000020.1:0-87683 GCF_056431945.1 Streptomyces sp. NPDC045778 | reverse complement strand
TCCCGACCCCTCTCTTCCCCACGCAAAAAAAACAAGACGGCGCCCCTCCCCCCCCCCCCCCCCCCCCCCCCCCCCCCCCCCCCCTCGCCGTCGTCGTGCGGATCGCCGTCAGGCGACGATCAGATAGATCCCGTACGCCACCGCCGCCGCGCACAGCGCGAAGCAGGCGTACGCGCTCACCCGCGGGGCGAGCGCGGCCGTGCCGCCCCCGGCCGTGCGGGCCTGTTCCTGCTTGGAGAGGCCGACGATGCCGAGCGTGAACAGGCCCACGAGGGCGACGGTCACCACGAGGCTGACCCCGAAGACGGAGCCGAGAGCTGCCCAGTCGATCTTCATGCTGCTGCTTCCTTAGACCGTGGCGGGCCGGGCGGGATCCGCCACGGGCGCGGAGTTCTCGGACGGCTCGGCGGCCACGGAGACCGCGGCGAGCGGGCCGGCCGGGGGCGGCGTGACCGCGGCGATCGCGGTGGTGACGACGCCCGCGGGCTCGGCGTTCCGGGCGGGAGCGCCGATCTCGTCGGCCGTGACGTTGGTGTGGTCGACCGGCTCGCGGCGCGACAGGGACCAGATGACGGCGGAGCCGCCGACGAGCAGCGCGGCCGTGGCCGCGACGCCCCAGTCGCCCTGCTTGGTGAGCAGTTCGGCGCCCGCGCCGACCAGGCCCGCGGCGGGCAGCGTCAGGCCCCACGCCACGAACATCCGGGTGGCGGTGGACCAGCGGACCACACCGCCCTTGCGGCCGAGGCCCGCGCCCATCACGGCGCCGGAGCACACCTGGGTGGTGGAGAGCGAGAAGCCGATGTGCGAGGAGGCGAGGATCGCGGTCGCGGCGGAGGTCTGCGCGGCGAAGCCCTGCGGCGGGGCCAGCTCGGTGAGGCCCTTGCCCATGGTGCGGATGATCCGCCAGCCGCCGAGGTAGGTGCCGAGCGCGATGGCGATGCCCGCGGAGACGATGACCCACATCGGGGGGTTCGCGCCGGGGTTCAGGACGCCGCCGGTGATCAGGGCGAGGGTGATGATGCCCATGGTCTTCTGCGCGTCGTTCGTGCCGTGGGCGAGCGAGACGAGGCCGGCCGAGGCGATCTGCCCGGCGCGGTAGCCCTTCGACGTCGCCTTCTCGTCCGTCTTGCTGCTGATCCGGTACGTGAGCCGGGTGGCGAGCGAGGCGGCGATGCCCGCGACGAGCGGGGCGGCGATCGCGGGGAGCAGCACCTTGGTGACGACCGTGCCGCCGTTCACCGACGACCAGCCCATGGACATCACGGCGGCGCCGATCAGGCCGCCGAACAGGGCGTGCGAGGAGCTGGACGGCAGACCCAGGAGCCAGGTCAGCAGGTTCCAGAGGATGGCGCCGACGAGGGCGGCGAATATGACCTCTGTCTTGAGGCCGTCCTCATTGATGATGCCGCCGGAGATGGTCTTGGCGACTTCGACGGAGAGGAACGCTCCGACGAGGTTCAGCACGGCGGACATGGCCACCGCCGTCTTGGGCTTGAGAGCGCCAGTCGAGATGGTCGTCGCCATCGCGTTGGCTGTGTCGTGGAAACCGTTCGTGAAATCGAACACGAGAGCGGTGACGATCACGATCCCGAGGAGAAGCGTGATGTGTTCCATTTACCCAGGCTTCTGTTGGACGTCAGTGGCTCGTGGACCGTAGGCAACCTGAGTGAACGGAAAGTGAACTGGGCAGGGCCTGGCGGTGACCCTCCCGGAGAAGGGGCCGCCCCACGTCCTTCCGGCATACACCGAAGGGCGCGCCGACGGGGCGGCACGGGCCCGGCGCAGGCCCGGAATTAGGCCGTCCGGAGGGCTTGCGGAGGCCTCCGCTCAGCCCCGCGCGAACCGCCTGAGCTGTGCCGTCGACCCGTTGAAGAGATTCTGGTCACCCGGCAGGCTGCCGCGGTCCGCGTACTGCCAGACGGTCCAGGACGACCAGCCGCTCGGCAGCGGCCCCGGCGCGCCCGACCAACGGGCGAGCCACAGCGGGTGATCGCCGAAGGCCCGGCTCGCGCCGGTGCAGTCGTTCCACCACTTCGTGGTCGTGTAGATCATGGGCCTGCGCCCCGAGCGGCGCCTGACCTCGTCGCTGAACGCCCTGATCCAGGCGACCATGCGGGCCTTGCTCAGGCCGTAGCACTTCCGCCCGCCGTACGGATGGTGCTCGATGTCGAGCGCGGGCGGCAGCGTCCGGCCGTCGGGCGTCCACTGCCCGCCGTTCCGCATGAAGTGCGCCGCCTGCGTCGCGCCGGACGACCGGTGCGGCAGGGCGAAATGGTACGCGCCGCGGATGAGCCCGGCCGCGCTGGAGCCGTCGTACTGCTGACGGAAGTAGGGGTTGCGGTAGGTGTGGGACTCGGTGGCCTTGACATAGACGAAGCGCGCGCCCTTGGCCTTCGCCGCGGGCCAGTCCACGTTCTTCTGGTGCGAGGACACGTCGTGCCCCCGTGGCCCGCCCGCCGCCGACGCCGGCGCTTCGGCGAGCGCCGTCCCGCCGATCGCGAGGGCCGCGACGGACGCGGCGAGGGCGGGTGCCCGACGGCGGGACGGTGTGTGATCACGGGCCATTCTTCCCCCAGATGGCGACGTGTGTGACAAATCTCCCAGAGAGTACTGGAAGATTCACCTAAGACCGTTCAATCGTCAGCCAAGCGTGTCGAGCGGTGCGAACCGTCCCAAAGGGGCTCATGGGCCTGGTCTTGCGCGTGCGAACGGCCTCCGCGGGACGGGTCCCTTCCGCGGCCGCCGCCTGGCAGGATCGCGGCATGACTGAGCAGCGGCAGGAGCAGGGGCGGGGCACGGCGGACGGCGCCGCGGGCGAGGCGGTCGCCCGGGCCTGGGACGCGCTGGTGGCGACCGCGCGCAGGACGGTCGCCGACGGCCTCGTCGTGGGCACGTCGGGCAACGTCTCCGTACGCGTCGGGGACACCGTCCTCGTCACGCCGAGCGGCGTCGCCTACGACGACCTCGGACCGGCCGACGCGGTCGGCGTCGACCTGGACGGCAAGCGGCTCTTCGGCGCCCTGAGCCCCACCAGCGAGCTGCCCATGCACCTGGAGATCTACCGCGCCACCGGCGCCGGAGCCGTCGTCCACACCCACGCCGTCCACGCCACCGCCGTCTCCACGCTCGTCCCCGAACTCCCTGCCGTCCACTACATGACCGGCGCCCTCGGCGGCCCGGTCCGCGTCGCCCCCTACGCCCTCTACGGCACCGACGAACTGGCCGCGAACATGCTCCGGGCCCTGCGCGACCGCAACGCCTGCCTCCTCCAGAACCACGGAACCGTCGCCTACGGAGACACCCTCACCCAGGCCTACGACCGCACGGCCCAGCTGGAGTGGATGTGCCACCTGTGGCTGACGGCCAGCTCGGTGCCGGGCCTGACCCCGTCGCTCCTGTCACCGGACCAGGTGGCGGAAGCGGGCGGGAAGCTGAGCGGCTACGGCCAGAAGAAGCCCTGAGCCCGCCCGGCGACCGAGGGCGGCGCGCGCGGCGCCGATGACTCCAGGGCGCCCCGCGCGCACCCGCGACGGCCGCGCCCGCGCACCCGCGAGGGCCACGCCCACTGGCCGCACCGCCCACCCCCGCAGACACTGGACCCGTGCGCCCAGCCAAAGCAACGGCCGCGGCCGTGACCGCCGCCACCACGGCCGCCCTGACGGCGATCGCGGCCGGCCGCTACGCCAGCGACGCCGCCCTCAAGACCACGCCGGACCGCCCCCTGCCCACGGAGCGGCGCCTGACCGTGCACGCCACCGCCGCGGGCCAGGTCGCCCTGACCCGCTCCCTCGCGTCCGGCCGCCCCGGCGTCTACGGCCTGACGGGCCCCGGCTGCCACGCCGTCGTCGGACCGGTCATCGAGGCGGCCCCCCACCCGGCCGACACCGTCGTACGCCGTCTGGAACGGGTCACCCACGGCACCCTGGAGCCCGGTGGCAAGGTCTGGCTCACCCCGCAGGTCCACATCGGCGACCCCCGCTCGGCCCTCGGCATCGAGCACGCCGACGTCGAGATCCCTGGCGAACTCGGCGCGCTGCCCGCGTGGTTCGTGCCCGGCTCCCGCGACACCTGGGTCATCGCCGTGCACGGCCTCGGCACCACCCGCGCGCACCCCCTGGTCGTCCTGGACTTCCTGCGCGCGCAGCGCCTCCCGGTCCTCTCCCTCGGCTACCGGGGCGACCCGGGCGCCCCGCGGTCCCTGGACGGGCTCGGTCACCTGGGCGAGACGGAGTGGCGCGACCTGGACGCCGCCATCCGCTACGCCGTGCGCCACGGCGCGCGGAGCGTCGTCCTGCACGGCTGGTCCACCGGCGCCGCCATGGCGCTGCACGCCGCCGCGCACTCCGCGCTGCGCGACCGCGTGGGGGGACTCGTCCTGGACTCGCCGGTGCTCGACTGGGAGATCACGCTGCGGGCCCTCGCCACCGCGCGCGGCACCCCCGCCCCGCTCCTTCCGCTCGCCGTGCGCGCCGCGCAGGGCCGCACCGGACTGCGCGGCGACCGCGCCGTGGAGAGCGCGGACCCCGGCGCGCTGCGGGTGCCGACGCTCCTGGCCCACGGCCCCGGCGACACCGTCGCCCCCTGGGCCCTGTCCCGGCGACTGGCCGCGGCACGTCCTGACCTGGTGACCCTGCACACCGTTCCGGATGCGCCCCACGGCGCCATGTGGAACGCCGACCCCGCGCGCTACGAAGAGGCGCTGCGCCGCTTCCTCACCCCGCTCATGTGAACCTCCCGTCCCGTGCGTCCACCGGCCTCGTGGCGGTCGCCCGGGATTCCGTTTGGGTTTTCGGACCGTCAACAGGAAGACTGCTCCCGTGACGTCCCGTATCCCGCGCGACTCCCGGCTCCACCTCGTCCGCACCCCCTCGCCCCGGGCCGAAAGGCGAGCGGAGGCCGAGCGTGGTCAAGGCCGCGGCCCCCTCGGCGGCCCCGGCGCGGTCACCCAGCGCCGAGCGCGCCGCCCCGCGCCCCCGCCCCCCGAGGGCACCCCCGCGCCCGCCGAACTGGCCCGCATGGCGCGCGCGGGCCTCGCGGGCGCCGTCCGCGCCGCTCGCTGGGCCGAGCACGCCCTGCGCCCCGCGCCCGGCACTGCCCGCCTCGGCACCGCGGGCCGCCCCGCCCCGGCCGGCACCACCGGCGCCCTGTCCGACGCCGTGGCCGAACGGGCCGCGGCCGACCTCGACGTGACGGTGCACCAGCTGCGCGCGGACTGGGACGCCGCCCGCCTCGCAGGCCTCGTCGAGGTGCACGGCACCACCGCCCGCCCCGGCTGGCGCCTTCGCGCCTGGGACCGGGACGACGCGGCCGTCCTGCGCGGCTGGGTCGCGCTCTTCGACGCCTGGTCGCTCGTCCACCCGGCGCCCGCCGAGCTGCCGCCCGCCACCGTCGCGGAGACCGTCGAGGCCGTCCCCCAGCTGCTGTCCTTCCTCCAGCTGTCCGCGGGCCCCGTGCCCGTGCCGCAGCTCCTCGACCTCCTCGACCAGCGCGTCCGCGAGCTGCGCACGGAGCGCTGCGAAATCCCGTACGGCCCCCAGGAGGAGCCCCCGGGGAGCGCCCCGGACGGATCAGACGCGGCAGACGCGTCAGGCACCGCGGGAACTGACCGCTCCGACGACGTCCCGCTGGCCGACCTGCTCGGCTGGGCGCTGCGCGCGCTGGCCGCCGTCGACGCGCTGACCTGCGCGGACGGCCATGCCACGCTCACCCCTCTGGGCAGCTGGGCGGTGTGGGTCAAGCTGGAGCAGATCTGCGTGGCCGCGCAGAGCCCGGCGGGGAACATCGAGCAGTCCGCCGAGGACATGCTCCGCGGCTGCGCCCGCCTGCGGCCGAACGCGGCCCGCGCCGAGTACCGCGCCTGGCTCGCCGCCCGGGACGCGGGCAGCGCCGTCACCGAACTCCTCGACGCCGCCCGGGGCGAGGACGCCCTGCTGCGCGGCCTCGCCTTCGAGGCGCTGCGCGTGGTCGGCGCCCCGGCCGAGCCCGATGTGCGCGCCGTCGCCGACGTGCCCTCGCTGCGGCCCTACGCCCTGCTGTGGCTCGCCGAGCACGAGGGCACCGACCCCGAGGACGTCCACCTGGTGCTCACCCGCGAGGAGTCCACCTGGCTGTGGGTCGACACGGCGGCCGCCGTCGCCGACCACGGCGAGGCCGAACTCCTCGTGCGCCACCTGGAGTCCGCGCCGCAGCCCACCGTGCCCGCGCTGCTCGACGAGGTACGCACCGTCGGCCACCCGCGCACCGTGCAGGTCCTCGTGGCGCTCGCCGCGGCCCACCCGGACCCGGCCCTCGCGAAGGCCGTGCGCCGCGCCGCGTTCCAGGTGCACACCGGGGGAGTGTGACGCCGGGCCGGCCCCGACCGGTCCCGCGCGGGACCGGTCAGCCGCCTATCTCGGGCGCGTACGTCCCGAAGCTCCAGACGTTTCCCTCGGCGTCGCGGGCCAGATAGTCCCGCGAGCCGTAGTCCTGGTCCGTCGGGGGCGCCAGGATGTCCGCGCCGTGCTCCACCGCGTGCTGGTGATGGGCGTCCACGTCGTCCACGACGACGTAGATCGCGGTCGGCCCCGCGCTCTTCATCGTCTCCGCGAAGACACCGCCGTGGCCCTTGGAACCGAGCATCACCGCGCCGTTGCCATAGCTCAGCTCGGCGTGCAGGACCGTGCCGTCCTCGCTCTCGTACACGCTCATCTCGGTGAAGCCGAAGGCCTCCGTGAGCTGGGTGATCGCCGCCTTCGCGTCCGCGTACAGCAGCGTCGGGAAGATGCTCGGCCGCATCCTGACAGCGCCAGCCATGTCGCTCACTCCTCGAAGAACTCCGCGTGACCGTGTTCCCCAGCATGGCACCCGGGTCCGACAGCGCCCCCGCCGCTCAGCGGAAGGTGTTGCACTGCCCCATGTCACCCGTGCGATAGCCCTGGTAGAACCACTGCTGGCGCTGCTCGGCCGAGCCGTGCGTCCACGACTCGGGGGTGACCCGGCCCTGGTAGCGCTCCTGGATCCGGTCGTCGCCGACGGCCGCCGCCGCGTCCAGGCCGTCCCGGATGTCCTCGTCCGTGAGCCGGGTGATCAGCGGCCTGCCCGTCGACTCGTCGGGCGTCCGCGTGGCGTTGTGCGCCCACACCCCCGCGTAGCAGTCGGCCTGCAACTCGACCCGCACGGCGTTGCTGTCCGCGCCGGTACGCCCGTCCTGGGCGCGGCTCAGCGTGCCCATCAGGTTCTGCACGTGGTGCCCGTACTCGTGCGCGACGACGTACGCCTGTGCGAACGGCCCGCCGCTCGAGCCGAACTTGGTCCGCAGCTCGTCGAAGAACCCCAGGTCCAGATAGACCTGCCGGTCGCCGGGGCAGTAGAACGGGCCGACCGCCGACGAGGCCGCGCCGCACGCGGTGCCCACGCGGCCGGTGAAGAACACGGTCCGCGCGGGCGCGTACCGCCCCTGGCGGCGCGGGAACTCCTGGCGCCAGTAGTCCTGGACGCTGTTCACCACGGCGACGATCCGGCAGTCCTCACGGGCGTTGGCGTCCTTGCCGGTGCGGCAGCTCTGCTGGACCTGCGCGAGCGACGAGGACGAGACGGCGGGCTCGTCGCCGGAGTCGCTCAGGCCGAGCTGCTCGGGGCCGACGCCGAAGAAAAGCCCGAGGAACAGCGCGATGAGACCGGCGATGCCGCCGCCGACGGTCGCCCGGCCGCCGGGAATGCGGCTGCCGCGCACGTCCTGCACCTCGGAGGTGTCCAGGTTCGCGTCGTCGTCGAACTGCATGGGCGCACCACCCTCTGCCTCGCGCCGGATCCGGCCACTTCATCCTGGTACGCCACCCGCTTCCCGGCCCCGGACGGAGGTCCGAACGGGCGACAAGGCCCGCACCCGCGCGCCGTGTCACGCCGGCCGGGCCCCGGTCGGCCCGCGCCACGGCTACGCTCTGCCGCTGTTCCGTGGCCGTGGGTGCGCACGGGGTGCGAAGGGGGCCTGATGTCCGGTGTGCCGACCTCGACGGCTGCGCCGGGGGCGTCGGCCGCGCCAGGTGTGCCGAGCGCGACGGACGGGCCGGGCGTGACGGATGCGGCGCCCCGCCGCCGGGTCTCTCGTTTCGCGCTTCCCCTGGCCCTCGCGCTCCTCGCCCTGCCGCTCGTCACGGCCGCCCAGGACACGCGACCGGCACCCTACGGAGACCACCTCGTCGTCCACGCGCGCGCGGACGACGCCCGGCCCCCGGCGCTGCGGCGTACGGACCGGGCCGTCAGGGCGTACGACGGCGACAGCGGCCGGGCCCACTGGACGTACACGCGCGCGGGCCGCCGCCCGCTGGCCCTGCTCGCCGCGTCCGGGCACGCCGTCGCGCTCTGGGACGACGGGATGGTCACCGGCACCGCGCGCGGGACGGTCCGCTGGCACCGGGTGGTCCCCGAGAGCGCCCGCTGGCTGGCGACGCCCGCCGCGCACGGCGGCACCGGAGTCCTGCGGGCCCTGGACCCCGCGGCCCGCATGCTCGCCGTCGTCACGCCGCGCCGCGTGGCCGCCTACCGCGTCGCCGACGGCGACCTGCGCTGGACGCTGCCCGCGGGCGAGGGCTGCGCCTTCGAGCCGGCCCGGGCCGTGCGCCGCGACCGGGTGCTCCTGATCGCCCAGCCCTGCCGCGGCCGCGCGACGGCGTGGACCGCGCAGCTGGTCGCCGTGGATGACCTCGGCCGCATCGCGCCCGGCCGCACCCCGCTGGGCAACGGGCTGCCCGGGCGCGGCGGAAAATCGGTTGCAGACCCCCGGTAGAATTGCCTCATGGCCATTCTCCTCCTGCATTAGACGGCTCAGCGGCGCGCCCCGCGCGCGCATCCCGCCTTGCCTTTCGCCCGCTTCCGCCGCCTTACCCGCCCAGGAGTCTGACCGTGATCACCGCCTCCGGTATCGAATTGCGTGCCGGTGCCCGCATCCTCATCGAGAACGCGACGTTCCGTATCGCCAAGGGTGACCGCGTCGGTCTCGTCGGCCGCAACGGCGCGGGCAAGACCACGCTCACCAAGTGCCTCGCAGGCGAGGGCGCCCCGGCCGGCGGCACCATCACCCGCTCCGGCGAGGTGGGCTATCTGCCGCAGGACCCCCGCACCGGCGACCTCGACGTGCTCGCCCGCGACCGCGTCCTGTCCGCGCGCGGCCTCGACGTACTCCTCCGCAAGATGCGGGAGAACGAGGAGCGCATCGCCAACGGCAAGGGCTCCACGCGCGACAAGGCCATGAAGCAGTACGAGCGCCAGGAGACGGAGTTCCTCACCAAGGGCGGGTATGCCGCCGAGGCCGAGGCCGCCACCATCGCCGCCGCGCTGAACCTCCCCGACCGCGTGCTCGGCCAGCCCCTGCACACGCTCTCCGGCGGCCAGCGCCGCCGCATCGAGCTGGCCCGGATCCTGTTCTCGGACGCGGACACCCTGCTTCTCGACGAGCCGACGAACCACCTGGACGCCGACTCGATCGTCTGGCTGCGCGACTACCTGAAGACGTACCGGGGCGGCTTCATCGTCATCTCCCACGACGTCGACCTCGTCGAGACGGTCGTCAACAAGGTCTTCTACCTGGACGCCAACCGCTCCACGATCGACGTCTACAACATGGGCTGGAAGCTCTACCAGCAGCAGCGCGAGTCCGACGAGAAGCGCCGCAAGCGCGAGCGGCAGAACGCCGAGAAGAAGGCCGCCGCCCTGCACTCGCAGGCCGACAAGATGCGCGCCAAGGCCACCAAGACCGTCGCCGCGCAGAACATGGCCCGGCGCGCCGACAAGCTCCTCGCGGGCCTCGAAGAGGTGCGCCAGAGCGACAAGGTCGCCAAGCTGCGCTTCCCCGAGCCCTCGCCGTGCGGCAAGACCCCGCTCATGGCCGAGGGACTCTCGAAGTCGTACGGCTCCCTGGAGATCTTCACCGACGTCGACCTGGCCATCGACAAGGGCTCCCGCGTCGTCATCCTCGGGCTCAACGGCGCGGGCAAGACCACCCTGCTCAGGCTCCTCGGCGGCGCCGAGAAGCCCGACACCGGCCAGGTCATCGAGGGCCACGGCCTCAAGCTCGGGTACTACGCCCAGGAGCACGAGACCCTCGACCCCGACCGCACGGTCCTGGAGAACATGCGCTCGGCGGCCCCCGACCTCGACCTGGTCGAGGTGCGCAAGACGCTCGGCTCGTTCCTCTTCTCCGGAGACGACGTCGACAAGCCCGCGGGCGTCCTGTCCGGCGGTGAGAAGACCCGGCTCGCGCTCGCGACCCTGGTCGTCTCGTCCGCGAACGTGCTCCTCCTGGACGAGCCGACGAACAACCTCGACCCGGCCAGCCGCGAGGAGATCCTCGGCGCGCTGCGCACCTACAAGGGCGCGGTCGTCCTCGTCACGCACGACGAGGGCGCCGTCGAGGCCCTCCAGCCGGAGCGGATCATCCTGCTCCCGGACGGCGTCGAGGACCTGTGGGGCGCGGACTACGCGGACCTGGTGGCCCTCGCCTGACACCCCTCAGGCGCGCGGGCGGGGCCCCGCGAGCGTGATCGAATCACTGATCCACTCCGTATGGATCATTCGGCCGATCCGTGATCCTTCATCTGTGTGAGGCGTCCTCATACCGAGATGTGCGATACACGTATTTCGCCGCCGCCTGCGGCCGATGCGCCCATGTTCTCCGGGCACGCCTCTGACCTGCCCCTTCCTGGCAGAACCCATGCGGCGGCAGGGACCGAAGTGTGCGGAATCGTTAATTCCGCTCATGGCGGCCCGCTTCCGGACTGCGAATCAAGTCACATGGACCTTGCCGAATGGGTGGCCAGGAGGCCCGGTAGGGGTGATCATGAGAAGTCCAGAGCGCACTTCCCATGAGGAGGCACGGGTGGCCGAGACTCTGAAGAAGGGCAGCCGGGTGACCGGCGCCGCGCGCGACAAGCTCGCGGCAGACCTGAAGAAAAAGTACGACGCCGGTGCGAGTATCCGGGCGTTGGCCGAGGAGACCGGCCGTTCGTACGGATTTGTGCACCGGATGCTCACCGAGTCGGGTGTCGTGTTGCGCGGCCGTGGCGGTGCGACGCGAGGCAAGAAGGCCGCCTCCGTCTGACCCCGCCGCTGTCCGCGGCTCTCGTGGCCCGAGGGTGACCACCCGGTCGGCCGTTCGTCCGGCCGGGTGGTTACTGTGCAGTCACTTAGGGGCGCTCCCCAGCGCCCCGACCGACGACTGCACCCATCGGAGGCACTGATGGCTTCGCCCGACAGCCGACAGAGCGCGGCGGCACCGCTTCTCGACAAGGACGGCGTACGCCTCACGGTCGAGGACGCCATGGCCACGGTGACCCTCACCCATCCGGCCAAGCGCAACGCCCAGTCCCCCGCGCTGTGGCGGGCGTTGACCGAGGCCGGACGGACGCTGCCCGGCAGCGTCCGCGTGGTGGTCCTGCGCGGCGAGGGCAAGTCCTTCTCCGCGGGCCTCGACCGGCAGGCGTTCACGCCCGAGGGCTTCGACGGCGAGCCGTCGTTCCTCGACCTGGCGCGCGGCGCGGACGACGTCCTCGACGCGACCATCGCCGAGTACCAGGAGGCGTTCACCTGGTGGCGGCGCAGCGACATCGTGTCCGTCGCCGCCGTGCAGGGGCACGCCATCGGTGCGGGCTTCCAGCTGGCCCTCGCCTGCGACCTGCGGGTCGTCGCCGACGACGTGCAGTTCGCCATGCGCGAGACCAGCCTGGGCCTGGTGCCCGACCTCACCGGCACGCACCCCCTCGTCTCCCTCGTCGGTTACGCGCGCGCCCTGGAGATCTGCGCCACGGGCCGCTTCGTGCACGCCGACGAGGCCGAGCGCTTCGGCCTCGCCAACCTCGTCGTGCCCGGCGACCAGCTCGACGACACCGCCCGGGACCTGGCCGCGGCGCTGCTCGCCGCCCCGCGTGACGCGGTCATCGAGACCAAGGCCCTGCTCCAGGGCGTCACGGGCCGCTCGTACGAGGAGCAGCGCACCGCCGAGCGCGCGGCCCAGGCCCGCAGGCTGCGGGACCTCGCCGGGATCGGCGACTGATCAACCGCCCTCGCCCGTAAGGGAGTCGGGCCCCTGGCCCGGGTGTGCGCTGCCCCGGCCGGGCTCGTCGACCGCCGTCACCAGGACCGCCACCGACGGCCGGTCCGGCAGCGCCCCGCCCACCGCCGTACGCACCGCGCGGGCCACGTCCAGGGCCCTGCGGTCCGCCGCCACGGCCAGCTCCACCTGGACGTGGCGGCGCGGCAGCGAGTTCAGCGGCTCGGGCTCCCGCACGTGGACCGCGCGCCCCAGGCCGCCGAACACGCCGGTCAGCCGGGTCACCCCCGGCACGGCGAGCACGGTCCGGGCGATCCGGTCCTCGGGAGAGTCCGACGGGGCGTCCTCGGCTGACGGGGCGTCCTCGGCTGGCGGCGTGTCCTCGGTTGACGGAGCGTCCTCGGCTGCGTCCGAGGGGGAGCCCGGTGCCGAGCCCGCCGGGGCCGCGTCGCTCGCGGGGGCCGCCGTCTCGTCCAGGATCGCCGTCTCGTCGAGGAGGGCCGTCACCCGCAGGTCCACCGTCGCGACGACCAGGCCGAGCCGGTCCGCCGCGCCCGTCGCGAGGGCCGCGCGCAGCCGGGACGCCAGGGCGGGCAGCGGCTCGGCCGTGCCCGCGGCGACCTCCCCGTCGATGCGCAGCGGCCGGGGCGGCAGCGCGCTCGGCGGCGCGGGGACCGCGGAGACACTCACGTCCGGCGGGGCCCCGGCGTCGGGGGAGCCGTGCGCGGCGTCCGGGTCGGCCAGGGCCACGCGCACGGACGTCAGACGCGCCCCCGTCACCCGTTCGGCCGACCGGCGCAGCACCGCCGTCGCCGCCTCCTCGGTCAGCCACGCGCCGTCCCCCGCCCCGCCGAGGGGCAGCACCCGGCCGAGGCCCAGCTGGCGCCGTACCGCCGACGCCCATCCGTCACCCGTCATGGCTCCACCCTGCCGCATCCGGGGCGCGCGGGCGCGGGGCCGCGCTTAGTGTGGGGCGAGGAGCAGACCCCCTGTCGAAAAGGACCGCGGTGATGACCGACACCGGAGAGCAGAGGAAGTCCCAGACGCTCGACAAGAGCGGACCCGACTCGTCCGACGAATCCGGGGGCCGCGGCGGGTCGGCACGGCGCGGCGGCGGTGGTGATCCGGCGACCCGCGGGCGCACCACCATCGCGGACGGCGTCGTGGAGAAGATCGCCGGACTCGCCGCCCGTGACGTGGTCGGCGTCCACGCGATGGGCGGCGGCCTCGCCCGGACCTTCGGGGCCGTGCGCGACCGGGTGCCCGGCAGCTCCAAGTCCGTCACGCGCGGGGTGAAGGCCGAGGTCGGCGAGGTGCAGACGGCCCTCGACCTGGAGGTCGTCGTCGAGTACGGCGTATCGATCGCCGATGTCGCGCGCGCCGTGCGGGAGAACGTCGTCACGGCCGTGGAGCGCATGACCGGCCTCGAAGTGGTCGAGGTGAACATCGCCGTCAGCGACGTGAAGCTGCCGGACGACGAGGACGACGAGCAGCCCAGGTTGCAGTAGCGCGCACGGCGCGGACCCGCGGCACGGGCGGCGCGCGGCGCCCCGCGCGCCACCCGGGACCCGCGCCGTCGGAGTCGTGGGCGGCAGCAGCGGGAAACAGCCTCAACAGCACACGCGCAGGAGCGAAGGAGCGCACGATGAGCATGGCCGTCATCGGCATGATCGCCGGAATGGCCCTGGGCTTCGCCGGGTACTTCGGTGGGTTCGGGGCCTTCCTGCTGGTAGCCGCCCTGGGCGCCATCGGCTTCGTCGCCGGGCGGTTCCTCGAAGGGGACCTGGAGCCCGGCGAATTCTTCCGTACGCGCGGCGACCGGCGGCGGTGAGCGGTGGCGGCGGAGGTCGTGGGGCAGGTAGCGCCCGCCGAGCGCGGCGCGACCCGGATCGCCGACCGCGTCATCGCGAAGATCGCCGCGCGCGCGGCCCGGGAAGCGCTGTGGTCCCTTCCCGAAGGAGCCGCGCTGCCGCACGCCACGGTCAGCGTCCTGGCCCGGGCGCACGGCTCGGCCCGCGCCGGGGAGGCCCCGTCCGCGGCGGCACGCATCCGCGTCAGCCTTGAGCTGGACTACCCCTGTGACATCGGCGGCCAGTGCGCGGCCGTGCGTCGCCATGTCACCGAGCGGGTACACGCGTTGGCGGGCATGGAAGTGCCCGAGGTGGCGGTCCAGGTCGAGCGGCTGCACTCGGCGCAGGCGCGGGCCGCGGCACAGGGGAGGACCCGATGAGCGAGCCCCACGAAGGCCCCGAGCGGGCCCCGGACGCAGCCAAGGACCCCGGCCGGGGCGGCACCCGGCCCGTGCCCGTGGTCGAGCGGGCCCCCGGCGGCTCCGACCCGGCGGCGGGGCCGGAGCAGTGGACGTCCGCGGCCTCCTACGAGGCGCACCCCACGCTCGCCCCCGACGACGACAAGACCCCCCGCTTCTGGTCCGCGCGCCGTGTGCCCGCCGCGCTCCTCGCGCTGCTGCTCCTCGGCGGCGCGGGACTTCTCCTGTACGACGTCGTCGCGGTGCGGGCCGACCATCCCGCGATGCGCTGGCGGCGCGAACTCGCGCGCGAACTCGCGGAGCGGCCGCTGGACAGCACGCCCGTGCTCGCCGGTGCCGCGGTCGCCGTGGCCCTCGGCCTGTGGCTGCTGCTGCTCGCGGCGACGCCGGGGCTGCGGTCCGTCCTGCCGATGCGGCGCGGGCACGCCGACGTCCGGGCCGGGCTGGACCGGGGCGCCGCCGCGACCGTCCTTCGCGACCGGGCCATGGACGTGGCGGGCGTCCGCTCGGTCCGGGTCCGCATGACCCGGACCAAGGTCGACGTGCGGGCCGAGTCGCACTTCCGCGCCCTCGACGACGTCCGCGGCGACCTGGACCGGACGCTGGCCGACGGCATCCGAGGCCTGGGGCTCGGCAGCCCGCCCACGCTCTCCGTCCACGTCGCCCGGCCAGGGAAGAAGGGGTGAGCCCGCCATGCCGCGTACGGTGAACCGCGTACTGCTCGGCCTCCTCGGCCTGGCACTCGTCGCGCTGGGCGGGGCCGTCCTCGCGGTCGGCCTCGGCGCGGGGCCGCCGTCCTGGTGGGTCCACGACGGGCGGCACGACGTGCTGCTCAGCGCGGCGCAGCGGACGCGGTGGCGGGACCGCGGCTGGTGGTGGCCCACGGTCATCGGAGCCCTGGCCGTGCTCGTGCTCCTGTCGCTGTGGTGGCTCACCGCGCAGCTGCGGCGGCGCCGCCTCGCCGAGGTCCTGGTGGAGACCGGGGACGGCGAGGGGGCGCTGCTGCGCGGCCGCGCGCTGGAGAGCGCGCTGGAGAGCGAGGCGGCGGCGGTCGACGGGGTCGGCCGGGCCCGGGTCCAGCTGACCGGCCGGCGCAACGCGCCCGAGGCACGGGTCGGGCTCGTCCTGGAGCCCGACGCCGTCCCGGAGGACGCGCTGCACCAGCTGTGCGTGGAGGCCCTGGCCCACGCCCGCGACTCGGCGGGCCTGGCCCGCCTCCCGGCGACGGTCCAGCTCCGGGCGAGCAAACACCGCCCGGAACGGGTGAGTTAGCCCTCGCGGGCGGCCTGGGGGTGCCATCCGCGCCCTGAACACGGGACCGGTTCGAACACCGCGCTGACGCGCTTGTCCTCAAACGCCGGACGGGCTGAATCCTTTCGGCAGAGCGCAGACGGCCGACGGCGTGCGGGCCGCTAGGTCGGGGCCGCGCCGGGTGGTTGGGCAGGCACGGGTGGGTGGGTGGGTGGGAGAGATCCCGCCGCGGTAGCGGCGGGGCAGGGGGTGGCTGACGGAGCCCGCGGCTAGAAGCCGTGGCGGGAGCCGCCGTCCACCGGCAACATCACCCCGGTGATGTACGACGCGGCCGGCGACAGCAGGAACGCCGCAGCCCGCCCGAACTCCTCCGGAGCCCCGTAGCGGCGCAGCGGAATGCCGGACTCGGAGGCGTGCCGGGCCGCCTCCGGGTCGGCGGTGAGCCCGTCCAGCTCGCGCACGCGCTCCGTGTCGATGCGCCCCGGCAGCACCCCGACGACCCGCACGCCGCGCGGGCCCAGCTCGTCCGCGAGGGACTTGGCGAACCCGGCGAGGCCGGGGCGCAGGCCGTTGGAGATGGTCAGGCCGGGGATGGGCTCGTACACGGAGGCGGAAAGGACGAAGCCGATGACGCCGCCCTCGCCCAGCTCCGCCGCCGCGGCCCGCGCGAGCCGTACCGCGCCGAGGAACACCGACTCGAACGACGCCTGCCACTGCTCGTCCGTGACGTCGGCGGCGAAGGCGAACGGCGGGCCGCCCACGCTGACGAGGATGCCGTCGAAGCCGCCGAAGCGCTCGCGAGCGGTGGCGACGAGCCGGGCGGGCGTCGCGGGGTCGGCGTTGTCGGCGCCCACGCCGACCGCGTCCGCGCCGAGCTGGGCGGCCGCCTCGGCGGCCGTCTTCTCGTCGCGGCCGGTGAGGACGACTTTCGCGCCGTCCTCGACGAGGGCGCGCGCGGTGGCGTTGCCGAGGCCGCGGGTGGCGCCGGTGACGACATAGACACGGTTCTTCAGGCCAAGATCCATGCGTCCTATCCTGCCGTGCCGGGGTCCGGTCCGAACAGGGAGAAGGCCGTAGTGACGAGACCCACGTGGCTGAACGCCTGCGGGAAGTTCCCCAACTGGCGGCGCTCCGTCGCGTCGTACTCCTCGGCGAGCAGCCCCACGTCGTTGCAGAGCGCGAGGAGCCGCTCGAAGAGGTCGCGGGCCTCCTGCGTGCGGCCTGCCAGGTGCAGCGCGTCGGCGAGCCAGAACGAGCAGGCGAGGAAGACGCCCTCGTGGCCGGGCAGCCCGTCGACCGTGATGCCGTCGGTGCTGTAGCGGCGTACGAAGCCCTCGCGGGTGCCGAGGTCCTCGCGGACGGCGTCGATGGTGCCGAGGACGCGCGGGTCGTCCGGCGGCAGGAAGCCCACGCGCGGGATGAGCAGCAGGGCGGCGTCCAGCTCCTTGGAACCGTACGACTGCGTGAACGTGCCCCGGTCCGCGTCGTAGCCGCGGGCGCAGACCTCGTCGTGGATCTCGTCGCGCAGCCGCCGCCAGCGGTCCACGTCGCCGTCGAGGTCCGGCCGCTCCTCCAGGGTGCGTACGGTGCGGTCGGCGGCGACCCAGGCCATCACCTTGGAGTGCACGAACTGGCGGCGCGGGCCGCGCACTTCCCACAGCCCCTCGTCCGGCTCGCGCCAGACCTTCCGCAGGAACTCCATGAGGGCGAGCTGGATGCGCCAGCCCTGCGGGCGTGTGGCCATGCCCGAGTGGCGGGCGAGCCAGAGGGAGTCGACGACCTCGCCGTACACGTCGAGCTGGCGCTGGTACACGGCCGCGTTGCCGAGGCGCACCGGCACCGAGTCCGCGTACCCCGGCAGCCACCGCGCCTCCGCCTCGGGCAGCCGCCGCTCGCCGCCGAGGCCGTACATGATCTGGAGGTCCGCCGGGTTGCCTGCGACCGCGCGCAGCAGCCAGTCGCGCCAGGCCTCGGCCTCCTCCTGGTACCCGGCGGTGAGCAGCGCGCCGAGCGTGAGCGTGGAGTCGCGCAGCCAGCAGTAGCGGTAGTCCCAGTTGCGGACGCCGCCCAGCTCCTCCGGCAGGGAGGTGGTGGGCGCGGCGACGATGCCTCCGGTCGGGCCGTACGTGAGGGCCTTGAGGGTGATCAGGGAGCGCACGACGGCGTCGCGGTGCGGCCCCTCGTAGTGGCAGTGTGCCGCCCACGCCCGCCAGTCGTCGACGCTCTCGCGCAGCGCCCGCTCGGTGTCGATGAGCGGCGGGCGCGGCTCGTGCGAGGGGTGCCAGGTGAGCACGAAGGTCACGCGCTCGCCCGCGCGGACGGTGAACTCGGCGTGCGTGGCGTCCGCGCGGCCCCAGGCGTGGACCTCGGGCTCGGTGCGCAGCCACACCGAGTCGGGGCCCGCGACCGCCACCCGGTGCCCGTCGGAGCGGCGCATCCAGGGCACGACCGAGCCGTAGTCGAAGCGGAGCCGCAGGGTGCTGTGCATGGTCACCGCGCCCTCGACGCCCTCGACGACGCGCACCAGGTCCGGGGCGCGGTCGCGCTGCGGCATGAAGTCGGTGACGCGGACCGTGCCGTCGGGGGTGTCCCACTCGGTGTCCAGGACGAGCGTGTCGGGCCGGTAGGCGCGGCGGGAGCAGACGTCGGCGCCCTGCGGCGCGATGCGCCAGTGGCCGTGGTCGTCCTCGCCGAGCAGCGCGGCGAAGCAGGCCGCGGAGTCGAAGCGGGGCAGGCACAGCCAGTCGACGGAACCGGTCCGTGCCACCAGGGCGGCGGTCTGATGGTCGCCGATGAGGGCGTAGTCCTCGATGGGTCGCTGCACGGGGGACGGCTTCCCGGTTCGCCGAGGCGTCAATCCGGTCCGTCGCGGAGAGCCGAACCGGGGCCCCGCCGCGGGCGGTTGGCGCCCGCGGCTCCGCCCGAGCGCAGGACGCGCGGGCGCCTCTCCGGGATACTCGTGGACATGCCGAACGATGAGGGCGGATGGCGGCCCCGCGGTTACGACGGGCCGGGCTGGGAGCCTCCGAAGGAGCCGCCGCAGGGCCCGCCTCCGGGCGGCGGGGGCGGGCCAGGGGGAGGACCGGGAGGAGGGCCGGGGGGAGGGCCGGGGGGAGGGCCCCGCTGGAGCGTGCCGGGTGTGGTCGCGGTGGTCGCGATCGCGGTCTGGTCCATCCTGGCCTACCAGTGGACCCAGCAGAACGACTGCGAGCTGGTGGAGTCGTACGGCCTGGTCCTCTCCCACGGCACCCCGGACCCCTGGGAGAGGTGCGGGGACTAGCGGGGAGCGGCGCCGGCGGTGCGTCAGGCGGGCGTCGCGGCCGCTTCGGGCGCCGCCTTCTCCGCGGCCGCCGCCTCGCGGCGGTCGCGCACCTCCCGGCGTACCAGGACGATCCACCCGGCCGGCACGCCCGCGGCGAAGAGCCACCACTGGATCGCGTACGCCATGTGGGCGCCGATGCTGCTGTGGTCGGGGGCGGAGATGAGCTGCGGGGAGTTGCCCGGGTTCTCCGGGGCGGTCAGCGCGATGTAGCCGCCGAGGACCGGCTTGCCCAGGGCGTGGGCCTGCTGGCCGCTGCTGATCAGCATGATCTGGCGGTCGGGCAGGCCGCGGACGTCCTTGATGCCGCTGGCCGCCGACGTCTCGTCGGCCATCAGACGGCCGGTGACGGTGACCCGGCCCCTGGGCGGGGCGGGGATCTTCGGGAAGGCGGTCTGGGGTCCGTCGGCGCGGATCCAGCCGCGGTTCACCAGGAGCACCTTGCCGTCACGCAGGACGAACGGGGTCAGGACGTGATAGCCGACCTCGTCGTCGGAGTTGGTGCGGCGCCTGACGACGACCTCGTGCTTCGTGTCGTACGTCCCCTCGGCCGTCACCCTGCGGTAGACGGCGGAGTCCGGCACCTCGCGGCCGGGCGCGGTGAGCCGCTCGGCGGGCACCGGCTCGGCGTCGATGACCCGCGCGATCTTGTCGTTGCGCGCCACGCGCGCCTCGTGCCGGTGGAGCTGCCAGAAGCCCAGCTCGATCATCACGGGGATGAGGACGAGGCCGATGAGAGTGAGGATCACCCACTGGCGGGACAACAGGAAGCGGTACACGTCCTTGACGGTACCTGTGGACGACGGAGCCCCCGACGGGAGGGGCCCTGTCGGGGGTTTCGGGGGCTTGCCGTATGTCTGCCGTCACACCTTGTCGCCTTGTCGCCTTTTCGACGGGTGTCCGCCGTCACACCTTGTCGACGATGCCCACCCGCCCTTCCGCGCGTGAGCAGTGCGCCCCGCAGTACCAGTGCCCGTCGGCCTCGACGCCCTGGCCGATGATGCGGCACCGGCAGTGCTCGCAGATCGGCGCCATGCGGTGGATGGCGCAGGAGAAGCAGTCGAAGACGTGCACCGCGCCTTGGGCGTGGACTTCGAAGGACATGCCGTAGTCGTTTCCGCAGACCTCGCAACGTGCCATGCGCCACAGGGTGGGACCCGGCGGCGGTGCGGGGCGAGCGGCGGGCGGGCGAGTCGCCCGGCAATCACCCGTCTGACGCCGGGGGCTCCGCGGCGCGGGCGGCGCCGGCCCCCGCGCCGTCGGCCGGGGCCACGTCCTGGAGGAGCTGGCCGAAGGCCGCCTCGTCGATGACCGGGGTGCCGAAAGAACGCGCCTTCGTCGTCTTCGACGTGCCCGAGTCCGGGTCGTTCGTCACGAGCAGGCTGGTGAGCCGGGACACGCTCGTCGCGATGTGCAGGCCGGCGTCGAAGGCACGGTCCTCGAGCAGCTCGCGGTCCACGGAGGTGTCGCCGGAGAAGGCGACGCGCATGCCCTGTTTGAGGGGTTTGCCCGGCTCGTACCGCCCCGGGTTGGGGTAGGGGCAGGCGGGGCGCTTGCGGGAGGCGCGCCAACTCTGCGCGCGATACGCGGATCCGGGCGCGGGGGAGCCGGTGGCCTGCCGCCCGATGCGGGCCGCGCCGTCGGCCCACTCGGTCAGCGGGCGGCACTCCAGGAGCGGCAGCCGCACGCCGTCGCTCGCCGCCGCGCGCAGGCTCGGGCGGAACGCCTCGGCGAGGACGCGCGCGTCGTCCAGGGCGTGGTGCGCGTGCCGCTGGACCACGCCGAAGTGCGCGGCGAGCGACTCCAGCTTGTGGTTGGGCAGCGGCAGGCCAAGCTCCTTGGAGAGCGCGATGGTGCACAGGCGCTGGCGGACCGGCGCGGTGCGCTCCGCGCGCGCGTACTCCCTGGCGATCATGGACCAGTCGAAGACCGCGTTGTGCGCGACGAGGACGCGGTCGCGCAGGCGCTCGCCGAACTCCTCGGCGATGTCCGCGAAGAGCGGGGCGTCGGCGAGCTGGTCGCTCGTCAGGCCGTGGATCCACACCGGGCCCGGGTCGCGCTGCGGGTTCACCAGCGTGTACCAGTGGTCCTCGACCTCGCCCCGGGCGTCCAGTCGGTAGACCGCGGCGGAGATGATCCGGTCGTCCCTGGACAGCCCTGTGGTCTCCACGTCGACGACCGCGTACCCCGACGGGTAGGCGGTCGGCCAGGAGTCTGCGGACGCGGCGAGCGTGCGGTCTTCGAGCATGGTCCATGAGGATACGGGCCACGACTGACAGTCACGTCCGTGGGCCGCCGGCGCGGTCGGCCGCGCTGCCCTCGGCGTCACGGCTGCGGGCCGAGCAGACCCGTCACCAGGGCCCTGACCGAAAGGGTGAAGAGCCGCTCCGCGTCGAGGGGGCGCGTGAGGGCGCGGGCCAGCGCGGGGTCGGCGTCCGCGGTGCGCGCGTCCCACAGCCGGTGTTCGCCGGGGCGCCGCACGGGCGCGCGCTCGCGGTTGCGCTCCACCAGGACGTGGCCCACCACGTGGACCTGGACGGCCCGCACGGCGTCGGCCGCGCGGGCGCCGCGCAGCCCCGCCGCGTGCAGCTCGCGCACCAGGACCTGCTGGGCGGGCAGGAACATGCGGTCCGTCAGGCCCCGTTCGTGGACCATCGCGACCAGGTGGGGGTGGTCGCGCAACTGGTGGCGCAGGGCGCCTGCCACGGAGACGACGCGCTGCGCGGGCGTGCGGCCGCGCGGCCGGATCTCGCCCAGGTCGGCGAGGGTGCGCTCGACGAGGGCGTCCAGGAGCGACTCGCGGTTGCCGACGTGCCAGTAGATGGAGGTCACCGCCGTGCCCAGCTCGGCGGCGAGCTTGCGCATGGTCAGGGCGCGCGGGCCGTGCTGCTTGACGAGGGCCGCCGCGGCGTCCAGGACCTGCTCCCGGTCGAGGCGGGCCCGCTTGACGGGCGCCTGCTCGACCGGCGTCGGCTCGACGCGGGTCCGCTCGATGTGGGTCCCCGTCTCTTTACCCTTCACGGGCTCTGTTGTAACTGTGTTACAGAACCCCCCGCAAGGCGCCGCAGGAACCTGACGGTACGTCAACGAAGGGCGGTACGACATGGCACGCGTACGCTACGGCGCGCGCACCGAGGCGGAGCTGGCCGCGGCACGCGCCGCGAACGCACGGCTCCCGGAGATCTGGTCCACCGGCGTGGTCGCCCTCTGGGAGAGCGACCCGGACGCGGTCGCGGCGGTCCTGCCGCCGCCCCTGAAGCCCACCGCGAGCCCCCTGGTGCGCGTGAACATCAGCAAGGTCGAGCTGCCCGGCTACCCCCTGGGCGCGGGTTCGGTCGCGGTCGCCGCGGAGCACGGCGCGGTGGCGGGCTGGTATCCGCTGGTGATGCCGATGACCCACGAGCGGGCCCTGATCGGCGGCCGCGAGGTGTTCGGCGAGCCGAAGAAGCTCGGCGAGGTCACGGTCGAGCGCGACGGCCTCGTGGTCCGCGCGGCGCTCGCCCGGCACGGCATCGCGTTCGTCGAGGTGCGCGGCGGCGTCAGCGGGCCCCTGCCGCTGCCGGAGCCCACACGGAAGACCGACTTCTACTTCAAGTTCCTGCCCGCGGTGGACGGCTCGGGCTTCGACGCCGACCCTGTCCTGGTCCACTGCGTACGGAACGAGAAGGTCCGCAAGCTGGAGCGGATCACCGGGGACGTGGTCCTGCGCGAGTCGATGTACGACCCGGTGGCCGACCTGCCCGTGCGCCGCCTGGTGGAGATCACCATCGGCGAGAAGACCAGCGACCAGCGGGGCACCGTCGTCGAGCGGGTCAGCGCGCAGGCGCTCCTGCCGTACGCGCACCAGCGCTACGACGACGCCCGGCAGGTGCTCGACGGGCCTCCGGAAGGCAGCCTCTGATGGACCTCGCGACGGGACAGGTGGCCGTCGTCACGGGCGCGGCCGGCGGCATCGGCCTCGCCCTCGCGCGCAGGTTCGCGGCCGGGGGCCTGACGGTGGTGCTCGCCGACGTCGAGCGGGGAGCCCTGGAGAAGGCCGCGGCCGGCCTGCGCGATGAGGGCGCCACCGTGCACGCGCGCGTGGTCGACGTCGGCCGCCGCGAGGACGTCATGGCGCTCGCCGAGGACACGTACGAGCGGTTCGGCGCGGTGCACGTCCTGTGCAACAACGCGGGCGTCGGCTCGGGCGCGGAGGGCCGGATGTGGCAGCACGAGCCGAACGACTGGAAGTGGGCCTTCGAGGTCAACGTGTGGGGCGTCTTCCACGGCATCCAGGTGTTCGTGCCCCGGATGATCGCCGGGGGAGAGCCCGGGCACGTCGTCAACACGTCCTCCGCGGACGGCGGCATCGCGCCGCTGCCGACGGCCTCCGTGTATGCGGTCACGAAGGCGGCCGTCGTCACCATGACCGAGTCCCTGTACGCGCATCTGCGGGCGGAGCACGCGCGCGTGGGCGCGTCCGTGCTCTTCCCCGGGCCCCACATGCTCCGCACCGGCCTGTGGGAGTCGCACCGCAACCGGCCCGAGCGGTACGCCAAACAGCGCCCCCGCACGTCCCCGTACCGCAGCCTCGACCAGTGGGAGGCCGCGATGCGCGCGGCCGGGCGGGAGGTGCGGTTCACGCCCGCCGAGGAGGTCGCGGACTTCGTGGCCGAGGGCATCGGGGCGGACCGCTTCTGGCTGCTGCCGCCGAGCGAACACACCGACCGGCAGATCAGGGCGCGCTCCCAGTCGATGCTGGAGCGCTCCGCGCCGGACTACCTGGAGAGCTTCATCCTGGACTGAAGGGGTGCGCCGTGGACGACGCCACCGACCCGTACCTGATCATCTCCTCCGACTGCCACGCCGGGCTCCCCACCGAGGAGTACCGGCCCTATCTGGAGGCCCGGTACCACCGGGACTTCGACGACTTCCTCGCCGGGCGCGACCGGCGCCGCGAGGAGATGACCCGCCTGGGCATCCGCAACGAGGCCTTCGCCGCGCAGTGGTTCAGCGACAACGAAGAGGGCCTGAAGGGCGGCTGGGACGCCGGGCAACGTATCAAGGAACTGGACGGCGACGGGGTGGCCGCCGAGGTCGTCTTCCCGGACGCCGACGCCGTCGACAGCGGGACCGCGGCGCCCTTCGGGGTCGGCCTCGGCCTCTCCGGGGACCAGGACCCCGACCTCGGCATGGCGGGCGCGCGGGCGCACAACCGCTGGCTCGCCGACTTCGTGTCCGAGCACCCCGAACGGCACTGCGGCGTGGCCCTGCTGCCCGTCACCGGAGACACCGACCGGGTGGTGGCCGAGATCCACCGGGCCAAGGAGTCGGGGCTCGGCGCGCTGATGATCCCCTCCATGTGGGTCGACAAGGCGCCCTACCACGACCGCCGCTACGACCCCGTGTGGGCCGCGGCCGCCGCGTGCGCGATGCCGGTGATGACCCACTCCGGGGCCGCGCCCCGGCACGAGTACGGCGACCACCTCGGCGTCTACGTCTCCGAGGTCACGTGGTGGCCCGCGCGGCCCCTGTGGTTCCTGCTGTGGTCCGGGGTGTTCGAGCGCCACCCGGGGCTGCGGTTCGGCGTCGCGGAGTCCGGCTGCTGGTGGCTGCCGAACCTCCTGTGGTTCATGGACCGCCTCTACCTGGGCGCGCACGGCGGCAAGAAGCTGTCGCCCTTCGCCGGGCTGAAGCGCCCGCCGCACGCCTATCTGGACCGGCAGGTGTTCGTCTGCGCCACCAACACCAAGCGCCGCGAGCTGGCCCAGCGCTACGAGATCGGCGTCGACAACATCCTGTGGGGCAGCGACTTCCCGCACCCCGAGGGCACCTGGCCCGACACGCGCGCGTGGCTGCGCGAGACCTTCCACGACATCCCGGTGGCGGAGACCCGGCGCATGCTCGGCCTCGCCGCCGCCGAGGTGTTCGGCTTCGACACCGCGCGCCTCGCCCCGCTGGCCCGCCGCATCGGGCCGACCCCCGCCGACCTCGGCCAGGACCCCGACCAGGACGCCGTCACCGCCTCCTGGGCGCGCTCGCGCGAGGTCGGCCGCCACTGGCTGACCGGCCACGACTTCCCGACGCTAGGGGTGAACCCATGACCGACAGCGAGCGCTACACCGTCATCTCCGCCGACTGCCACGCGGGCGCGGACCTCCTCGACTACAAGCCGTACCTGGAGTCCCGCCACCACGACGACTTCGACGCCTGGGCGGCCACGTACGTCAATCCGCACGAGGACCTCCTCGCCGACACCGCCGACCGCAACTGGAACTCCGAGCGCCGCCTCGCGGAGCTGGCGCGGGACGGCATCGTCGCCGAGGTCGTCTTCCCCAACACCATCCCGCCGTTCTTCCCTTCGGCGTCCCTCATGGCGCCCGCCCCGACGCGCGAGGAGTTCGCGCTGCGCTGGGCGGGCCTGCGCGCCCACAACCGCTGGCTCGCCGACTTCTGCGCGGCCGCGCCGGGCCGCCGCGCGGGCGTCTTCCAGATCCTGCTCAACGATGTCGACGAGGCCGTCAAGGAGATCCGCCGGGCCGTCACGGCGGGGCTCACCGGCGGCCTGCTGCTCCCGGGCACTCCGCCGGGCTCGGGCCTGCCCGAGCTGCACGCGCGCGCGTACGACCCGATCTGGGCGGTCTGCGCCGAGCTGGGGGTGCCGGTCAACCACCACGCGGGCTCGGCGTCGCCGCCGCTCGGCGAGGAGCCCGCGGCCCGCGCGGTGTTCATGGTCGAGACGACGTGGTTCTCGCACCGGGCGCTGTGGCACCTGATCTTCGGCGGCGCCTTCAGCCGCCACCCCGGCCTGCGCCTCGTCCTCACCGAGCAGGGCTCGGGCTGGATCCCGGGCGTCCTGGAGATGCTCGACTACTACCACGGGCGGCTCGTCGCCGCGGCCACGCGGACGGAGACCGCGGAGTCCAAGTTCGGGGCCGGGCTCGCGGACCAGATGAGCAAGGGCCCGTCCCAGGTGTGGCGCGAGAACTGCTTCGTGGGCGCGAGCTTCATGCGCCCGCACGAGGCGGCCCTGCGCGAGCGCATCGGCCTGGACAAGGTCATGTGGGGCAGCGACTACCCGCACGACGAGGGCACGTACCCGTACTCCCGGGAGGGCCTGCGCGCCGCCTACGCGGGCCTGCCACGCGCGGAGGTCGCGGCCATGGTCGGCGGCAACGCCGCGCGCGTGTACGGCTTCGACCTGGAGCGCCTGGACACCCTGGCGGCCGAGGTCGGCCCCACAGTCGAGGAACTCGCCGAACCCCTCAAGGAGCCCCCGGCCGACGCCACGAGCCCGGTGTTCGCCCCGGGAGGGTCGGTCCGCGTCTGGTGACGGC
The DNA here is from genome assembly GCF_056431945.1 of Streptomyces sp. NPDC045778. Classification (NCBI taxonomy): domain Bacteria; kingdom Bacillati; phylum Actinomycetota; class Actinomycetes; order Kitasatosporales; family Streptomycetaceae; genus Streptomyces; species Streptomyces sp. NPDC045778. The sequence continues at coordinate 61,506 of NZ_JBWKJZ010000020.1, read as the reverse complement.
AGCGGTGCCATGCTCGCCCTGTGACGGACGCTACGCATGAGGAAGCGCACGGCGGCGCCCTGGGTGCGCGCCTCAACTGGCTGCGGGCCGCCGTGCTCGGAGCCAACGACGGCGTGGTCTCCACCGCGGGCCTCGTCGTCGGCGTCGCCGGGGCCACCGACGACCGCGGCACCCTCCTGACGGCGGGCCTCGCGGGCCTGCTCGCGGGCTCCATGTCCATGGCGGCGGGCGAGTACGTGTCGGTGTCCACGCAACGCGACTCCGAGGAGGCCGCCCTGGCCCAGGAGAAGCGCGAGCTGCGCGAGCGGCCGGAGGCCGAACTGGCGGAGCTGACCGACCTCCTGGCCGGGCGCGGGCTCAGCCGCGAGGTGGCCCGTGAGGCCGCGGAGCAGCTCACCGAGAGGGACGCGCTGCGCGCCCACGCGCGCGTGGAGCTGGGCATCGACCCCGACGAGCTGACCAACCCCTGGCACGCCGCGTGGGCGAGCTTCGTCGCCTTCACCGTCGGGGCCATGCTCCCGCTCCTCGCGATCGTCCTGCCGCCCGCCTCCTGGCGCCTGCCCGTCACCGTCGTCTCGGTCCTCGCGGCCCTCGCCTTCACGGGCCTGGCGAGCGCCCGCCTGGGCGCGGCGCGGCCACGTCCCGCGGTGCTCCGCAACGTGCTCGGCGGGGCCCTGGCGATGGCGGTGACCTATGCGGCGGGCGCTCTCCTCGGAGCGGCCGGGGTCTGAGAGGCAAGGGCGGAGACCTCTGAGAGGCAAGGGCGGAGACCTCTGAGAGGCAAGGGCGGAGATCACCAACATCTCCGTACGTACCGCCGGTAATACTTGTCGGTAACAACCTCTAGGCAGCGGGCCGGGAGCGACCTACGGTGACGGCATGTCGTCCCCGAACCTGCCCGATGTGGTGCTCTGGTCGATCCCGGCCTTCGTGCTGCTCGCCCTCGTCGAGATGGTGAGCGTCCGCGTGCATCCCGACGAGGACGCCGCCGGGTACGAGACGAAGGACGCGGTCACCAGCGTCACCATGGGGCTCGGCAGCCTCGTCTTCGACCTGCTGTGGAAGATCCCGATCGTCGCGATCTACTCGGCGCTGTACTCCCTGACGCCGCTGCGCGTGCCCGTCCTGTGGTGGACGCTGCCGCTGATGCTGCTCGCGCAGGACTTCTTCTACTACTGGTCCCACCGGGGGCACCACGTCATCCGCGTCCTGTGGGCCTGCCACGTGGTGCACCACTCCAGCCGCAAGTTCAACCTGACGACCGCGCTGCGCCAGCCCTGGACGTCCCTCACGGTGTGGCCGTTCTACGTGCCGATGATCCTGTGCGGGGTGCACCCGGCGGCCGTGGCCTTCTGCTCGTCGGCCAACCTCGTCTACCAGTTCTGGATCCACACCGAACGCATCGGCAAGCTGCCGCGCCCCGTCGAGTACGTCTTCAACACCCCCTCGCACCACCGCGTGCACCATGCGTCCCAGGGCGGCTACCTGGACCGCAACTTCGGCGGCATCCTGATCGTCTGGGACCGCCTCTTCCGCTCCTGGGTCCCGGAGACGGAGCGCCCGGTCTACGGCCTGACCAAGGACATCGCCACCTACAACCCCTTGCGCGTGGCCACCCACGAGTACGCGGCCATCGCCAAGGACCTGAAGCGGGCCCCTGATTGGCGCGCCCGCGCGGGCCACGTGTTCCGAGGCCCGGGCTGGCAGCCGACGCCGCCGCCTGCCGCGCAGAGGCAGAAGACACCGGAGCGCGCGGTATGACGCGTCCTGTTCCCGCTGCGGGCCGTCGCTCCGCAGGGCGAGTGGGGCATCCCCTGCTCAAGCGGAGCCGAGAGCTTGGGGAAGGGTGGGCACAGCCCCCGGCGCCCCGCACCGGAAACGAGGGCCGGGCCCGCTGGGCCCTGGCCGCCTTCGGCCTGGCCGCGCTCGGCGACCTGGCCGGAGTCGCGGCCGGCTCCGACCTCACCCACACCCTCCTGAAGCCCCTCCTCATGCCGCTGCTCGCGCTCCACGCGGTGCTGAGCAACGGCCCCCGCCTCCTCACGGCCGCGCTGCTCCTCGGCTGGGGCGGCGACACCCTCCTGCTGGCGGACGCCGACCCCGCCTTCCTCGCCGGAATGGCGTCCTTCGCGGCGGGCCACGTCTGCTACCTCGCCCTGTTCCGGCGGCACGGCACCGCCCACCCCCGGGCCCGGGGCGCGGGCCTGGTCCTCGCCTACGGCGCGGCGCTCGGCGTCACCGTGGCGCTGCTCTGGCCCGACCTCCCCGCCGACATGCGGATCCCGGTCGCGGGCTACAGCCTGCTGCTGACGGCGATGGCGGGCGGCGCCACCACCCTGGGGCGCACGGCGGCCGCGGGCGGCGCGCTGTTCCTGCTCTCGGACACGCTCATCGCGACCGACGTGGCCGACTGGCCGCAGGCCCCACGCCCCGACTTCTGGATCATGCTCACCTATCTCGCGGCCCAGACCCTCCTGGCCCGGTCCGTACTCACCAGCGGATCGGCAGCGGCACGGCGGTGAGCAGCGCCGACACGGCGACCACGGCGCCGAGCGCGCACACCTCGGCGCGCGCGGGCGCGCAGGCCGCGATCCGGTCGCCCCCGGAGTACGTCCGCAGGCGACGCCGGGCGAGCAGCGCGAGGACGGCGACGACGGCCACGAGCAGCAGCTTGGCGAGCAGCGTACGGCCGTACGCGGTCGTCGTGAGCTGGTCGAGGACCGTGTCCGGCGGCATGCGGCGCAGCGTACTGACGATCCCGGTCGCCGTGATCGCGGCGAACAGGACGGCGGCCACGCGCGCGTAGAGGCCCAGGACGGCAACGGCCGCCTCCGGGGCGGACGTTCGCCAGGACCACAGGATCCGCAGCGCGTACAGCAGGCCGCCCGCCCACAGCGCCGCACACGTCAGGTGCACGAGGGTCAGACCCGAACCGGCCAGGGCGGCGTCCTCCGTGGGCGGGTGGGCGCGCAGCGCCTCCGCGACGACCACCGCCGCCAGGGGCAGGACCGCGCTGTCCGGGCGGCGCGTACGCGCGCACAGCGCGGCCACGACGAACGCGTTGACCTCAAGGAGCGCGAGGCGGCCGTCCCGTGACGCGTACAGGCCGCCGACGTCCAGGTCCGACGGCTGCTGCGGCACCAGATTGCCGCTGGCCACCACCGACGCGAGGCCCAGCGCCGCGACGAAGCCCGCGGCCGCCGCCCACCACCCCCACGCGCGCGGCGCCGACGCCACCGGCGCCCCCGGCACGCGGCGCGCGACCCGGCGCAGGAACACCTCGCCCAACGGCACGCACAGCGCGGCGAACAGGACCGCCCGCAGAAACGTGATGCCCTGCGTGCCGGGCGCCTCGGCCTCGCCGGTACCGTCGAGCACGGCCTCGGGCCCGAACAGCGGCACCACAGCGGCGACGGCCACCAGCACGAGCACGGCGACGGCACGGCCCGGCGACGGACGGCGGCGCGCGGCACGGCGACCCGCGCGCGGGGTGGCGGCTGCCTCTCCCGAGGTCTCGGCTCCCGCCGCCGGGGCACCTGCCGCCAGGGAGTCTCCGGTTTCCACGGACGGTCGTATGGTCACTACACGATCTTCACCAGTCATCCCACTCCGGGGCAAGTCCGGGCAAACAACCGGGGAGCGGCCCTTCCGCCCGGCGGGGCCCGCTCAGCGCCACACGGGTGCGTCCGCGCCCCAAGGGCCCGGCGGGCGCGCCCAGTTCACCGGGCCGCCGGTGAAGGCGACCGGGGGCAGGGCGTACCGAAGGCGCCCGAGAGGGCTGTCCGTGTGAGCGAGCCGGTCCGCGGGGTCGTCCGCGTGCGGGGGCTCGTGGCCGGTCGATCCGTCGCCCGGGGCGTGTCCCAGGGAGCCGCCGTCCACCGCCCCGGTCAGCCACGCCGCCGTCCGGGCCAGCGCGAGGCGTGCCACCCGTGTGCCGCCCGCGCCGTCCGTCCGCTGCTCGGTGAGCGCCCGCAGGACCGCCGCGGCCAGCAGATAGCCCGTGCCGTGGTCCAGGGCCTGCGCGGGCAGCGCGCCCGGCCGCTCCGGCGAGCCTTCCGTGACGGCGATGCCCGTCGCCACCTGCACCAGGCTGTCGAAGCCGCGCCGGCGCGCCCACGGCCCCCGCGCGCCCCACGCCGACAGCTGCGCCACCACCAGGCCCGGGTGCCGCTCGGCAAGCGCCTCGGGGCACAGCCCGAAGCGGTCGAGGGCGCCGGGCCGGTAGCCGGTCACGACCGCGTCGGCCCCGGCGAGCAGCTCGTCGAGCGTCCGCAGCCCGGCCCGGCCGCCGAGGTCGAGCGTCGTGGAGCGCTTGCCGAAGCCCGTGTCCGCGTGCTGGTCGGGCAGCTCCGGGCGGTGCGGCGGGTCCACGCGCAGCACGTCCGCGCCGAGCAGCGCGAGGGTGCGGGTCGCGACCGGGCCCGCGATGACCCGCGTGAGGTCGAGGACGCGTACCCCGGACGCGGGAAGGAGCGGTCCGTCGTCATCGCCGGGCGGCGGCAGGGTGCGCGGCGCACCGCCGCCGAGCCGCTCGCGCGCCACCAGGGGCAGCCGCGCCACGGCGGCGGCCTGCGGATGCGCGGCCCACTCCCGCGGGCTGCGCAGCGCCACGGCCAGGCCCCCGGCGGCGTACACCGCGTCCTCGGCCTCGACGCCGGACAGCGCCGCGAGGCGAGCGGCCACCGCCTCCACGCCGGCCTCGCGCTCCGCGAGGCCGAGGGCGGCGAGCAGGCGCTCCCGGTGGTGGGGGTAGTTCGCGTGCGTCCGCACCCAGCCGTCCGCGGTGCGCCAGAACCGTGACAGGGGCGCGAAGGTGACCGGCGCGCGCCCGTCGACGAGCAGCTGCCGCTCGCTGGTGAACGCGGCGGCCACGGCACCGTCGTCCACGCGCGCGTGCGGCATGGGCCGTCCCGTGCGCAGGGCCGCCAGTTCGGCCGCCGCGAGCGCGCAGACGCCGACGCAGGCCCGCGCCAGCGCGCGCACCGGAAGCCGCGCGGCCAGGGTGTCGTCGCGTACGACGGGGGAGAGGTGTGCCAGCGCCTTGGGAGCGCCCCCGAGCGCGGCCCAGGCGTACGCGGCACCGGCGGTGGACTCCACGCCGGCGGAAGGTAGTTGTGTCATGCAGTCACTATGGCGTGGGTCCCGTGGTCCCGGCCTCGGAGGCCGCCGACCACCACAGCCGGATCTCGTCCGCGGGGTCGGAGGGCCGCAGCTCCCAGCCGCGCGCGGCCGCGGCCTCGACCACGTAACCACCGCCCACGCCGCGGTACTTGCGCAGCGGCACCTCGCACTCCACCGGCGGGTTGGGCTTCTTGTCCTCCTTGGGCTTCGACGCCCGCTTCGTCCACGTGTCCAGGTATCCGTCGACCCGCGCCCGGTAGAAGCCGGCGTCGCCCTCGTGCCGCAGCTCCGGCCAGGTCACGACCCAGCGCGGCCAGATCGCGATCACGCCGATGACCCGGTCCATGACGCGATCGGCGCCGCTCTCGAAGCCCGGGATGACGGTGAGGATCTCCGCGAACAGGGCGATCACGAAGGCCACGACGGCGAGGGCGAGCAGCAGCAGCCACCACACCGGCAGCACGACCACCGTGACCAGGAACAGCAGGGCCAGCTGCCACGTCGGGCGCACCGGCTCGGCGCGCCACTGCTCGGGGCCTTCGTGGACGAATGACGAGTCTCGGTAGGCGTACATGGGCGGCATCCTCTCGCGAAGGGCCGGGCGGTCCGCAACCGCCCGGCCCCGACCGCCTCTCAGCGGTACCGGTTGCTCCCTTGAGGGGCTGCTTCGCTACTTCCGCACGGCGTCCAGGGCGTCGATCATGCCCACGCCGTAGAAGCCGTTCTTGTTCCTGCCGCCCTCGCACACCGCGTCGATCTTGCCGTCGCCGTCGATGTCGTACGGGTCGGTGCACGCCATCGCGTCTGCCTGCCGGTACAGCAGGGCCTTCACCCGGGCCGCCGAGGCCTTGGGGTGCGCCGACTTGATCAGCGCGGCCACGCCCGCGGCGTGCGGCGACGCCATCGACGTCCCCGCCTTGTAGCCGAACTTGCCGCCCGGAAGGGTCGACAGGATCAGACCGCTGGTGGCGGGCGGCTGCGGCTTCTGGAACGCCGTCGAGTCGCCGCCGGGGGCCGCGATGTCGATGACGCCCTTGCCGTAGTTCGAGAACGAGGACTTCAGGCCCTTCGCGCCCGTGGAGGACACCGTCACGACGCCCGGCAGCTGCGACGGCAGGTCGAAGCAGTCCGCTGTCTTGATGGTGCGCTCGACGGGCGTCGTGTCGTTCGGGCTCGTCTTGTCGACGATCTCTTCCTGGGCGAGGTCCGTCTTGGCGTTGCCCGCCGCCGCCACGTTCACGGCACCCTTGCGCTCCGCGTACCGGCTGGCGCGGCCGACCGCGTCGACCAGGGCCCGCTGGTCGTCGTCCGTACGGCAGTTGAACAGCCACGGGTCCGTGTAGTAGCTGCTGTTCGTGACGTCCACGCCGTGCTCGGCCGCCCACACGAAGCCGCAGACGACGGCCTCCGTGTAGTACAGGCCGGTCGCCGGCTCGGCCACCTTCAGGCTCGCCACCTTCACGCCGGGCGCGACGCCCGTGACGCCGGTGCCGTTCTTCGCGGCGGCGATCGTGCCCGCCACGTGCATGCCGTGGTCGCTCTCCTTGGCCACCGGCCGCCACGCGTTGTCCTTCTGCGTGGGCACGCCGCCCAGACAGCTCGCGGACGCGTTCCTGTCGAAGTTCGGCGCGATGTCCGGGTGTGTGTCGTCGACCCCGGAGTCGAGGACGCCGACCGTCACCTTCGGGCTGCCCAGGGACTCCTTGTGCGCCTGGTCCGCCTTGATGGCGGGCAGGTCCCACTGGAGCGGCTCGAACTCGTCCTGGCCGCCCGCCGCCGCGCCCGCGGCGGCCCGGGCCTCCTTCGCGGACAGCGGCCGCGCCGCGTCGATGTCGTCGCTCGACTGCGCGGACAGCGGCGCCGTGCGCGTGGCCCCCGCCGACTGCACGCCCTTGACGCCGCGGATCTTCTTCGCGAAGTCAGGGTCCGAGGAGTGCGCGACGATGACACCGATCTGGTCGTACGCGATGACGACCTCGCCGCCCGCCTTGGCGATGGCCTTCTTGACGTACTTCGACGCCCAGCCGCCGTGTCCCTTGCGGACGTTGACGACGTAGCTCATGGCCGACCCGTCGGCCTTCGCCCGCTGGGCGGCGGGGGCGGACGGCGCGTCCGGCTGCGCCGACGCCGTGCCCGGCAGGAAGGCGAGGGCGGACACCACGGCCACGCCGAGCGGCAGGGCGAGCGCGCGGCGTCCGAGGGATGAGGAGTGCCTGATCACGTAGGTGCTCCCCTTCACTTCTTCTTGACGGCGTCGAGCGCGTCGACGATCCCGTAGCCGTAGAAGCCGTTGCGGTTCTTGTCGCCCTTGCAGACGGCGTCGACCTTGCCGTCACCGTCGGGGTCGTACGGCTTGTCCGGGCAGCCCGGGTTGTCCGCCTGCTTCTTGAGGAGCTTCTGGAGCTGGGCCGGGCCCGCCTTGGGGTGCGTGGACTTCAGCAGGGCGGCGACGCCCGCGGCGTGCGGCGAGGCCATCGAGGTGCCCTGGAGCCAGGCGTACTCGCCGCCCGGCATGGTGGAGAGGATGCCGCCGTCCTTGCGGGGGGTGTCGGTCGGAATCTGGTAGCGCCGGTCGCCGCCGGGGGCCGCGACGTCGATGACGCCGTTGCCGTACGTCGAGTAGTACGACTTGGCCTTGTACACGCCGGTCGCGCTGACCGTGACGACGCCCGGGAGCTGGGTGGGCAGGTCGAGGCACTTGTGCGGGTCGATGGTGCGCTTGACCGGGGTCGAGTCGTCGGGGCTCGACTCGTCGACGATCGCGTCCGCGTCCAGGTCGTGGTTGGAGTTGCCCGCGGAGGCCAGGTTCAGGGTGCCCTTGCGCTGGGCGTAGCGCTGGGCACGGTTGACCGCGTCGAGGATGGCCCGCTGGTCCGGGTCGTCCTTGCAGTTGTACAGCCACGGGTCCACGTAGTAGCTGTTGTTGGTGATCTCGATGCCGTTGTCGGCGGCGAACACGAAGGCGCAGACCACGCTCTCCGGGTAGAACAGCTCGCTGACCGGGTCGGCCACCTTGATGCCCGCGACCTTGACGCCGGGTGCCACCCCGGCGACGCCTATGCCGTTGCGGGCGGCGGCTATCTCGCCCGCCACGTGCGTGCCGTGGTAGTGCTCCTTCTTCGCCGGACGCCAGGCGCCGGGCGAGGTGTCCGCCTTGCCGCCGACGCAGCTCGCCGACTGCTTGGCGGAGAAGGTGGGCGCCAGGTCGGGGTGCGTGTCGTCGACCCCGGTGTCGATGACGCCGACGGTGACCTTCTTGCTGCCCGGGTTGATCTGCGCGGCCTTGTCGGCGCCGATGGCCCGCAGGTCCCACTGGTCGCCTTCGAGCGGCTCGGGGGCGGCCTGGCCCGAAGCGGCCTTCCGCTGAGCCGACTTGAGCCGCTCCGCCTTGTCCTTGGACAGGAAGGTGGGCGCGCCCTCCTCGGTCGTGCCGGCCGCCGTCAGCGGGGCCGTGCGGGTCGCGCCCGCGGACTGCACGCCGCGCACCTTCCGCAGCTCCTTGCCGAAGTCCGGGTTGGCCGAGTGCGCGACGATCACGCCGATCTTCCGGTACGTCACCACGACCGTGCCGTCGGCCTTGGCGATCGCCTTCTTCACCGCGGCGATGGTCTTGGCGTCGGTACGGGTGTTCACGACGTACGCCAGCTTGCCCGCAGCGGGCGCCTGGACGGCCTGCGGCGCCACCGGTGCGGGCGAGTCGAGCGGGGCCGCCGTCGCGCCGGGGCCGAAGCCGACCGCCGCGGCGAGGGCGACGCCGAGCGGCAGGGCGGCGAGGGTGAGCCGTCTGGACCGGGAAGAGCGCGAGGAGCGCAGATGAGCCATGGGTTCTCCACATCATCCGGATACGGAACTGCCCGAACACTGCTGGTGCTCGGGCAGGTGCTGACGAGTGGTGCCAGGTGCATGACTTGTTGTGCAGGGTGAAGCTATCCCCAGTGCTCCCGGGCCAGCAATGACTTCTTGCAAAAGGCCGGGAAAGCGCCCGTTCGAGCCGCTCCGGGCGCGCCGTCGTGACGTTGAACAGCACGCAGACGCAATATCAACCCCCTGTCGGATCACGTCCCCTGGGCCTAACATCACCATCCTCGGCCCACGTGATCCGCGTCACTTCGAGAGCAGAGCACATGGACCACACCGCTTCCGTATCCGTCCCCCCCACCCCCGTACCACGAGGAGACTCCGTGGCCTCCGACGCACCGCCACCATCGAAGGGCGGCCAGGACCCCACACGCTCGGTGCCCTCCACCGAGGAGTACGTCGCGGTGCAGCAGAGCCCGGAGTTCGGCGAACTGCGCACCGCCCACCGCTCGTTCGCGTTCCCCCTCACCATCGCCTTCATCACCTGGTACCTGGTGTACGTCCTCCTGTCGAACTACGCGGGTGAATTCATGGGCACCAAGGTCGCCGGCAACATCAACGTCGCCCTCGTGCTCGGCCTCGCGCAGTTCCTCACCACCTTCCTCATCGCCTGGTGGTACTCGCGCCACGCCGCCGCCAAGCTCGACCCGCGCGCGGACGCCATCAAGTCCCGGATGGAGGGCGGCGCGTGAGTACCCCGATCGCCTCGACCGCCACGGCCGTCCCCGAGGCCCACGCCGCCGTCGCCGCCGCCAGCCAGGCCAGTGAGCACCGGCCGCTGATCATCACGCTGTTCGCGGTCTTCGTCGTCGCCACCCTCGTCATCACCGTGTGGGCGGGCCGCCAGACCAAGAGCGCCGCCGACTTCTACGCCGGCGGACGGCAGTTCACCGGCTTCCAGAACGGCCTCGCCGTCTCCGGCGACTACATGTCCGCCGCGTCCTTCCTCGGCATCGCGGGCGCCATCGCCCTGTTCGGCTACGACGGCTTCCTGTACTCCATCGGCTTCCTGGTCGCCTGGCTGGTGGCGCTTTTGCTCGTCGCCGAGCCGCTGCGCAACTCCGGGCGCTACACGATGGGCGACGTCCTCGCCTTCCGCATGCGCCAGCGCCCGGTGCGCACCGCCGCCGGCACCTCCACCATCGTCGTGTCGATCTTCTATCTGCTCGCACAGATGGCGGGCGCGGGCGTCCTCGTCTCGCTGCTCCTCGGCATCACCAGCGACGGCGGCAAGATCGGCATCGTCGCGCTGGTCGGCGTCCTGATGATCGTGTACGTCACCATCGGCGGCATGAAGGGCACCACCTGGGTGCAGATGGTCAAGGCCGTCCTGCTCATCGCGGGCGCGCTCCTGCTGACCTTCCTCGTCCTGCTGAAGTTCGACTTCAACATCTCCGATTTGCTCGGCACCGCCGCGGAGAACAGCGGCAAGGGCGCGCCGTTCCTGGAGCCGGGCCTCAAGTACGGCGCCACCTCGACGTCCAAGCTGGACTTCATCTCGCTCGGCATCGCCCTGGTGCTCGGCACCGCGGGCCTGCCCCACATCCTCATCCGCTTCTACACGGTGCCCACGGCCAAGGCCGCCCGGAAGTCCGTGAACTGGGCCATCGGCATCATCGGCGGCTTCTACCTGATGACGATCGCGCTGGGCTTCGGCGCCGCCGCGCTCCTCACACCCAAGGAGATCACCGACTCCAACCCGGCGGGCAACACCGCGGCGCCCCTGCTCGCCCTGGAACTGGGCGGCAAGGACTCCAGCTGGGGCGCCATCCTGCTCGCGGTCATCTCCGCCGTCGCCTTCGCCACGATCCTCGCGGTCGTCGCGGGCCTCACGCTCGCCTCGTCCTCCTCGTTCGCGCACGACATCTACGCCAACGTGATCAAGAAGGGCAAGGCAGGCGAGAAGGAGGAGGTCAGGGCCGCCCGCTGGGCGACCGTCTTCATCGGCGCCGTCTCCATCGGCCTCGGCGCGCTCGCCCGTGACCTGAACGTGGCGGGCCTGGTGGCCCTCGCCTTCGCGGTCGCCGCGTCCGCGAACCTGCCGACGATCCTCTACAGCCTGTTCTGGAAGAGGTTCACCACGCAGGGCGCGCTGTGGTCGATCTACGGCGGTCTGACCACCGCCGTCGTCCTGGTGCTCTTCTCACCCGTGGTGTCCGGCAACGAGAAGACCTCCATGTTCAAGGGCGTCGACTTCCACTGGTTCCCGCTGGAGAACCCGGGCCTCATCTCCATCCCGGTGGGCTTCCTGCTCGGCTGGCTCGGCACGATGCTCTCCAAGGAGGAGCCCGACAAGGACAAGTACGCGGAGCTTGAGGTGCGCTCCCTCACGGGCACCGGCGCCCACTGACCGGATGCCGTCGCGCGGCCGCGTCGTAGGGATCTACGACGCGGCCGCGTCCGTCCTGTGGAAACGGCCTCTGTCGATGTCAGTCACGTCACGTAGGCTCATGGTCGAAGGGCGTACTACAAGACGCACCACCGATCCGGACCGGGGAGGGGGCCCACGTGCTCATCGACACGTATGGCCGCGTGGCCACCGATCTGCGGGTTTCACTGACCGACCGGTGCAATCTGCGGTGCACGTACTGCATGCCGGAGGAAGGCCTCCAGTGGCTGGCCAAGCCCGACCTGCTCACCGACGACGAGATCGTCCGTCTCGTCCGCATCGCCGTCACACGCCTCGGCATCGAGGAGATCCGCTTCACCGGCGGTGAGCCGCTGCTCCGCCCCGGCCTCGTCGGCATCGTCGAGCGCTGCGCCGCCCTGGAGCCGCGCCCCCGCATGTCCCTGACGACGAACGGCATCGGACTCAAGCGCACCGCGAAGGCCCTCAAGGCCGCGGGCCTCGACCGGGTCAACGTCTCCCTCGACACCCTGCGCCCGGACGTCTTCAAGACCCTCACCCGGCGCGACCGCCACCGCGACGTCCTCGAAGGCCTCGAAGCGGCCCGCGCCGCGGGCCTGACCCCCGTGAAGGTCAACACGGTCCTGATGCCGGGGCTGAACGACGACGAGGCCCCCGACCTCCTGGCCTGGGCCGTCGAGCACGACTACGAACTGCGTTTCATCGAGCAGATGCCCCTGGACGCCCAGCACGGCTGGAAGCGCGAGGGCATGATCACGGCCGGTGACATCCTGGCCTCGCTGCGCACCCGCTTCGACCTCACCGAGGAGGGCTCCGAGCAGCGCGGCTCCGCGCCCGCGGAGCGCTGGCTCGTCGACGGCGGCCCGCACCGCGTCGGCGTGATCGCCTCCGTCACGCGCCCCTTCTGCGCGGCCTGCGACCGCACCCGGCTCACCGCCGACGGACAGGTCCGCACCTGTCTGTTCGCCACGGAGGAGACCGACCTGCGCGCCGCCCTGCGCGCGCCGGAGAGTACGGACGACGAGATCGCCCGCATCTGGAAGCTCGCGATGTGGGGAAAGAAGGCGGGTTCGGGTCTGGACGACCCGTCGTTCCTCCAGCCCGAGCGCCCCATGTCGGCCATCGGCGGCTGACCCGCCGCGCGGGGCTAGGCCGCCGGGCCGCCCTCCGAGGCCTGCGCCGCGTCCCACTCCGGCAGCGTGACGACGTCCTTGAGGAAGCCCCGCACACCGAGGAACTGGGACAGGTGCTCGCGGTGCTCCTCGCAGGCCAGCCAGGTCTTGCGCCGCTCCGGGGTGTGCAGCTTGGGGTTGTTCCAGGCAAGCACCCACACGGCGGCCGTACGGCAGCCCTTGGCGGAGCAGATGGGGGTTTCGTCGGTCACGTGAGTCATCCCAAACAAGGCGACGCCGAGCAGCCACGGGGGGAGCTGCCCGGCGTCGGTCTGTCGCTCCGACGGGGGATGCGGAGCGCGTACGAAGTATGTCACGGCTAAGCGTCCGCCTGGCACTGGAACTGCATGATTGATCTGAGCTTTTCTTGAGCTTGGCGTAACGTCGTCGGTCAGCCCTGATCGCGTGACGGCGCCCGCGGTTCCTCGCGCACGGCCCCCGGCGGCTCCTCCGGGACGGGTTCCGCGCTCCGGTCGGCGGGCGAGGCGGCCGCGAGCATCGGCCGCGACGGCGCCGGTACGAACGTTGACGGAAGCGAAGGCGCGTTCTCCCGGCCGGCGTTGGCGATCACCACGGCGACGTACGGCAGCAGGATGCCGAGCACCAGCGCGACGAGCGCGACGTGCCGTTCGACGTTCCACAGCACCGCCGCGGCAATGACCGAAACAGTGCGGACGGACATCGAGATCACATAGCGCCGCTGCCGGCCCCGCACGTCGTCCGCGAGGCCCTGCCTGGCCCCTGTGATCCGGAAGACCTGCGCGTCGTTCTGCTTCCGCATCACATTCCACCGCCTGCCCGTTCGCGCCAGGCTCTCCCCGGCCTGGACCCTTCACACGTTACGCCGCACCCGCGCAGTCGCGTAGACCGGGTCCGGCCTCGCCTCCCTGTTCCGGCTGCGTCGCGCCACGTATGGAGCCGCCCGACATGCGCCGTACGGAGGATGGGCCGAAACTGAGCGTAATGCTCATGTCGAGCCGTCTGAGGAGGCAGCTATGGGCTGGTTGTGGGCGATCATCGTGGGCTTCGTGCTCGGTCTGCTCGCCAAGGCGATCCTGCCGGGGAAGCAGCACAGTCCGCTCTGGTTGACGACCGTCTTCGGAATCATCGGCGCGGTCCTCGGCAACTGGATGGCCGCGGGATTCGGCATCGACGAGACGAAGGGCATCGACTGGGGCCGGCACGCGCTCCAGCTCGTCGCGGCCGTCGTCGTCGTGGCGATCGGCGACATGCTCTACAAGGCCGTCAAGGGCGAGAGACGGACGACGTGACGCCTCGGCGGACACGCGTGAGGGGCCGGTCCGTGAGGACCGGCCCCTCAGGCATGTCACCGGGGTCGTGACCGGGGCCGAGGCCGTGACCGGGGCAGTCGCCCGTGACCGGGGTCAGCCGGTCGTGACCTCCACCGCCGCCAGGTTCTTCTTGCCCCGGCGCAGCACCAGCCAGCGCCCGTGCAGCAGGTCCTCGCGGGCCGGGACGGCGTCCTCGGACGCCACCTTCACGTTGTTCACGTAGGCGCCGCCCTCCTTGACCGTGCGGCGCGCGGCCGACTTGCTCGCCACCAGGCCGACCTCGGCGAGCAGGTCCACGACCGGGCCCAGCTCGGTGACCTGCGCGCGCGGCAGCTCGGAGAGCGCCGCGGCCAGCGTCGCCGCGTCCAGGTCGGCGAGGTCGCCCTGGCCGAAGAGCGCCTTCGACGCGGCGATCACGGCCGCGCACTGGTCGGCGCCGTGCACCAGGGTCGTCAGCTCCTCGGCGAGCGCGCGCTGCGCGGCCCGCGCCTGCGGGCGCTCCGCGGTCTGCTGCTCCAGGTCCTCCAGCTCCTCGCGGGTCCTGAAGGAGAGGATGCGCAGGTAGCGGGTGATGTCCCGGTCGTCCACGTTCAGCCAGAACTGGTAGAACGCGTACGGTGTCGTCATCTCCGGGTCGAGCCAGACGGCGCCGCCCTCGGTCTTGCCGAACTTGGTGCCGTCCGCCTTGGTCATCAGGGGCGTGGCGATGGCGTGCACCGCCGCCTCCGGCTCCAGGCGGTGGATCAGGTCGATGCCCGCCGTGAGGTTGCCCCACTGGTCGGAGCCGCCGGTCTGGAGCACGCAGCCGTGGCGCCGGTACAGCTCCAGGAAGTCCATGCCCTGGAGCAGCTGGTAGCTGAATTCGGTGTAGCTGATGCCCTCCTGGGACTCCAGGCGGCGGGCCACGGACTCCTTGGTGAGCATCTTGTTCACGCGGAAGTGCTTGCCGATGTCCCGCAGGAACTCGATCGCGGACATCCCCGCGGTCCAGTCCAGGTTGTTCACCATCATCGCGGCGTTCTCGCCCTCGAAGGACAGGAACGGCTCGATCTGCGCCCGCAGCCGGCCCACCCAGCCCGCGACCGTCTCCGGGTCGGTCAGGGTGCGCTCGGCCGTCGGGCGCGGGTCGCCGATCTGGCCCGTCGCGCCGCCCACCAGGGCCAGCGGGCGGTGGCCCGCGAGCTGGAGGCGGCGCACGGTCAGGACCTGCACCAGATGCCCGACGTGCAGGCTGGCCGCGGTCGGGTCGAAGCCGCAATAGAACGTGACGGGACCGTCCGCGAGCGCCTTGCGCAGTGCCTCTTCGTCGGTGGACTGGGAGAACAGTCCCCGCCACTTCAGCTCGTCGACGATGTCCGTCACAGGTCTCTTGTCTCCTCGGGAGTGAATGGGTACGCGCACCTCTGGGGTGCGGTCTACGAGGTTATACGCCCTGGCTGACCGAACTCATATTGAAATCCGGGACCCGCAGCGCGGGCATGGCCGCCCGGGTGAAGTAGTCGCCCCACTCACGCGGCAGGGTCTTCTCCGTCCGGCCCGCCTCGCCGGCCCGCGACAGCAGGTCCACGGGCGACTCGTTGAACCGGAAGTTGTTCACCTCGCCCACCACCTCGCCGTTCTCCACCAGGTACACGCCGTCCCTGGTCAGGCCCGTGAGCAGCAGCGTCGCCGGGTCGACCTCGCGGATGTACCACAGGCAGGTGAGGAGCAGGCCGCGCTCGGTGGCCGCCACCATCTCGTCCAGGGAGCGGTCGGAGCCGCCCTCCAGGACGAGGTTGTCGATCGCGGGGGCCACCGGCAGGCCGGTCAGGGCGGCGCTGTGCCGCGTGGTGATCAGGTGTTTCAGCTCACCGTCGCGCACCCAGTCGGTGGGGGTGAGCGGCAGGCCGTTGTCGAAGGCCGACGCGTCGTCGCCCGAGGCGTGCGCGAGCACGAAGGGCGCCGCCTCCAGGCCCGGCTCGTTCGGGTCGCTGCGCAGCGTCAGGGGCAGCGGCGTGAGCCGCTCGCCGACGCGGGTGCCGCCGCCCGGCTTGGAGAACACCGTGCGGCCCTCCGCCGCGTCCCGGGCCACCGACGACCACAGCTGGTAGATCAGCAGGTCGGCGACCGCGGTGGGGGGCAGCAGCGTCTCGTACCGCCCGGCGGGCAGCTCCACGCGCCGCCGCGCCCAGGCCAGGCGCTGGGCCAGCTCCTCGTCGAGCGCGGCCGGGTCGACGTCCTTGAAGTCGCGCGTGGCCCGGCCCGCCCAGGCCGAGCGGGTGCGGTCGGGCGACTTCGCGTTCAGCTCCAGGGTGCCGCTCGGCTGGTCGTGGCGCAGCCGCAGGCCCGTGGACGTGCCCAGGTAGCTGGTGGTCAGCTCGTGGTTGGCGAAGCCGTACAGCTCGCGGCCGCCGGCCCGGGCGCGGGCGAAGGCCTCGCCGAGGGCGGGCGCGAAGTCCGCGAAGACGGCCGAGGACGTCTCGGCGGGACCGTCCGTGAAGTCCGGGGCCGCAGGGGCGCCGGTCACCAGGGGCTGCGCGTCCTCGGCGGGCCCGGCCGCGCGGGCGGCGGCCTCGGCGGCCCGCACCAGCGGCTCCAGGTCGTCCGCGGTCACGGCCGAGCGCGAGACGACGCCGGACGCGGTGCCCTTGGCCCCGTCGACCGTGGCGATGACGGTGAGGGTGCGGCCCCGGGTGACGCCGTTGGTGGTCAGGGCGTTGCCCGCCCAGCGCAGGTTCGCCGTCGACTCCTCGTCGGCGATCACCACGCAGCCGTCGGCGGTGGACAGCTCCAGGGCCCGCTCGACGATCTCGTGCGGCTTGCTCGTACGACGGCTCATCGCCCGGCCTCCTGCGTGGTGTTGAGACTGTGCTTGCCCGGGGGGCGACCCCCGGGCTCCCAGCCGATTCCGTGGGTGCCGCAGTCGATCATCGCCCGGCCTCCTGCGTGGTGTTGAGGATGTTGACGCCCTGGAAGAGGGCGGAGGGGCAGCCGTGGGAGACCGCGGCGACCTGGCCCGGCTGGGCCTTGCCGCAGTTGAAGGCGCCGCCGAGGACGTACGTCTGCGGGCCGCCGACGGCCGTCATCGAGCCCCAGAAGTCGGTGGTGGTCGCCTGGTACGCGACGTCGCGCAGCTGCCCGGCGAGCCGCCCGTTCTCGATGCGGTAGAAGCGCTGGCCGGTGAACTGGAAGTTGTACCGCTGCATGTCGATGGACCACGACCGGTCGCCCACCACGTAGATGCCGCGCTCCACCCCGCTGATCAGGTCGTCCGTGGACAGACCCGCCGGATCCGGCTGGAGCGAGACGTTCGCCATGCGCTGCACCGGCACGTGCGCGGGGGAGTCCGCGTACGCGCAGCCGTTGGAGCGCTCGAAACCGGTGAGCCGGGCGATGCGCCGGTCCAGCTGGTAGCCGACGAGCGTGCCGTCCTTGACCAGGTCCCAGGACTGCGCGGCCACGCCCTCGTCGTCGTAGCCGATGGTGGCGAGGCCGTGCTCGGCCGTCCGGTCACCCGTGACGTTCATCAGGGACGAGCCGTACGTGAGCTTGCCGAGCTGGTCGAAGGTGGCGAAGGAGGTGCCCGCGTACGCCGCCTCGTAGCCGAGGGCGCGGTCCAGCTCGGTGGCGTGGCCGATGGACTCGTGGATCGTCAGCCACAGGTTGGAGGGGTCCACCACCAGGTCGTACAGGCCCGGCTCGACGCTCGGGGCGCGCATCTTCTCGGCCAGTTGCCCGGGGATCCGGGCCAGCTCGGCGTCCCAGTCCCAGCCCGTACCGGTCAGGTACTCCCAGCCACGGCCGGCCGGTGGCGCGATGGTCCGCATGGAGTCGAACTCACCGGTCGACTCGTCCACGGCGTGCGCCGTCAGCTGTGGGTGAAGCCGTACGCGCTGCTGTGTGGTGACCGTGCCCGCCGTGTCCGCGTAGAACTTGTTCTCGTGGACGGTGAGCAGGGAGGCGTCCACGTGCGCGACCCCGTCGGCGGCCAGCAGGCGCCCGCTCCAGTCCGCCAGCAGCCCCGTCTTCTCCTCGTCCGGCACCGAGAAGGGGTCGATCTCGTACGAGGAGACCCACGTCCGGTCCGCGTGCACCGGCTCGGCCGCAAGCTCCACCCGTTCGTCCGACCCGGCCGCCTTGATGACCTGCGCCGACAGCTTGGCCATCGCCACGGCCTGGGACGCGACACGCGCCGCGGCGTCCATGGTCAGATCCACGCCCGAGGCGAAGCCCCAGGTGCCGCCGTGCACCACCCGCACCGCGTACCCCAGGTCCGTGGTGTCGGAGGACGCGGCGGGCTTGGCGTCCCGCAGCCGCCAGGCGGCGCTGCGCACCCGCTCCAGGCGGAAGTCCGCGTGCTCGGCGCCGAGCGCCCGCGCGCGGGCGAGCGCCGCGTCGGCGAGGGCCCGCAACGGCAGCGCCAGGAATGACTGATCGATTTCATGGGGCACGGATGGGATTCCCTTCGAGTACGCTCCTGCGATTCCGATGACCGTCGTTGGCAGTGAATCACGTCTCACTGGCCGCATTCCTCGAAAATTCGTGCGGTCTGTCTCCTTGGCCTCGCCGCATGCGAAAGCCCTGGCGGGAGTGGGCTGGCGGGGCAGTAGGCTGACTCAGTTGAGTGGAGCGTCCTGCCGTTTTTAGTCGGTTTGTCGGGGCGTGCTGTTTGAGCGAGTGGACCGCAAGGGGGCCAGCTGAACATGGACGTCTTCGGTGTCCATCATGACCTCATCGAGGAGTACGAGGCATTCACGAGCTCCCTCGTCGCCGTGCGGGACTCGGAGATCGCCCAGCACCTCGCCGAGGAACGGAAGCGCAAGACCCGCTGGCCTGACCCCAAGCTCGCTCTCAATCCCACGTTCCGCCGTGCTGGCACTGTGGCGGACCTGTGCGCGGCCGGCACCCTCCACGACTTGTGCCGGGACTATTTCCGTCCCAAGGAGCACGAGGACGACCCGGGCACTCGCACCCTCACTCTCCACCAGCATCAGCTGGAGGCCATCACGCTCGCGGCTGGCGGCCACTCTTATGTGACGACTACCGGTACGGGCTCCGGTAAGAGCCTGACCTACATCGTGCCGATCGTGAACCACGTGCTGCGTCACCCGAACCCCGGTGGTATCTCGGCGATCGTCGTCTACCCCATGAACGCCTTGGCCAACAGTCAGCTCCACGAGCTGGAGCGTTATCTCCAGTGGGGTGTTCCGGAGAGCCGCCGCAAGGTGACTTTCGCCCGCTACACCGGGCAGGAGGACACCGAGCGGAAGCTGCAGGTACTTCGGAATAAACCGGATATTCTGCTCACCAACTACGTCATGCTGGAGTACCTCCTCACTCGCCCCGAGGAGCGGAAAGAGCTGATCGGTGCGGCCCGGGGCCTGCGTTTCCTCGCCCTCGATGAGCTGCATACCTACCGCGGGCGCCAGGGCGCCGACGTTGCCCTTCTCGTGCGCCGACTGCGGGACGCCTGCGAGGCACCGGACCTTCAGTGCATCGGCACGTCGGCGACGATGGCCACGGCCAGGACCTTCGCCGAAGCGCAGGAGGAGATCTCCGGCGTCGCCACGCGTCTGTTTGGGACGAGGATCCCGACACCCCATGTCATTGGCGAGACTCTGGAGCGTTCCACCGACCCTGGCCCCCATGCGGCGCCCGGAGTCCATCCCCGTGGTCCCCTCGCCGCCGCCGTTCTCCGAGCCGCCGCGTCCCCTGCCGATCTGCCGGCGGATTATGACGCCCTTAGCCGAGACCCCCTTGCTGTCTGGGTCGAGGACACCGTGGGACTGGCTATCGAGCAGTCCAGTGGGAAGCTCGTCCGGCGCCCGCCTCTCACGATTCCCCAGGCCGCCGACCTCCTGGCCGACTACAGCGGTGAGCCCGCCGAGACCTGCCACCAGGCCATCATGGCGATGCTGCGAGCCGGAGCGGAGGTCAAGCACCCGGAGCACCACAGGCCCCTGTTCGCCTTTCGCCTGCATCAGTTCCTGTCCAAGGGCGACACCGTTTACGTCAGCTTCGAGCCGCCCGGCCGCCGTCATCTGACCAGCCAGTACCAGGTCTCCGTCCCTGACCATCCGGACAAGCCGCTCGTGCCGCTGCACTTCTGCCGTGATTGCGGCAAGGAGTATCTGGTGGTCACCCGCCCCGCCAGGCACGACGGCGACGCCTTCGAGGCCCGTGAGGATCCTGACGCGCCGACCGCCGAAGGCGATGGCTTCCTGTATGTCAGCGACGATCTGCCCTGGCCCGACGCCCAGGACCAAGAGAAGGTACTCCGGCGACTGCCGGTCAGCTGGGTCGAGACGGACGACGAAGGCCAGTCGTCGATCATCAAGGCCCGGGCCGGAGACCTGCCTCAGGAAGTGTGGATCGGCCCCGACGGCCACATCACCGAGCCTGGCACCGGCCTGCGTGCCTGGTGGATCGCCGCTCCCTTTCGCTTCTGCCTACACTGCCGCACCTCGTACGAGCAGCTGCGGCTGAGGGACTTGGCCAAACTGGGCACCTTCTCCGCAGAGGGCCGCAGCTCCGCCGTCTCACTGATCAGCTCCCGGGTGGTGCGCTCTCTACGCGCGCAGCTAGACCTGAAGAAGAAGGCGCGCAAGCTCCTCACCTTCGTCGACAATCGACAGGACGCCAGCCTCCAGGCCGGTCATTTCAACGACTTCGCCCTTGTCACCCAGGTTCGCGGCGCCCTGTACCGTGCCTTGACCGTGGCCGGGGAGGTGGGACTTACTTATGACCGCTTGCCCCAGGCGGTGTTCGATGCCCTGGACCTGCCGATGGCGGCGTACGCCAAGGTGCCGACCGCCAAGTTCCATCAGCGGGACTTGGCTCACTCCGCGCTGCGCGATGTGCTTGCTTACCGCGTCTACTCCGACCTGGTACGCGGCTGGCGTGTCACCATGCCCAATCTGTCCCAGACCGGTCTGCTGCGCTTCGAGTACACCGACCTGGCCGAGATCGCCGCTGACCCTGAGTGCTGGGAAGGCTGCCACGCCCTGCTTTTCGGCGACACATCAGCTCACCGCGAACAGTTGGCTCGCGTCTTGCTCGACGAACTGCGCCGCTCTCTCGCCGTCGAGGTGGAGTGCCTCACGCAGGAGGGCTTCGACCGGCTCGACAGCGTCAGCCAGGCGCATCTCGTCACCCCGTGGGCCCTGTCCCAGCGTGAACCGCGCGTCCGCGCGGGCCTCGCGTACGCGGGGCCGGGGCGACCCGGGGCGGCACCTGAGGACGTGTATCTCAGTGGTCGCGGCGGCTACGGCCGTTACTTGCGGCGCACTGGTCAGTTCGCTGCCCTGCCCGGATGGGCCGGTAAGCGCATCCCGGTGGCCGACGCCGATGCGGTGATCCGGGACCTGATGCGTGTGCTGCGTGAGTGTGGCCTGCTCGCCGTCGTTCAGGAGGACCGCGACGGCTCCCTCAGCCATCAGATCCGTGCTTCCGCCTTGCGCTGGCTCCCCGGCGATGGCACGCGACCCGAACCCGACCCGGTGCGCAAGGTGACCGACGCGGGCGCGGACGTCCGCGTCAACCCGTACTTCCGCGACCTTTACCGGGACGGAGCCTCCGGCCTCACGGGCATCCGGGCGCACGAGCACACCGCACAGGTCGATACCCAGATCCGCCTCCTGCGCGAGAAGGCGTTCCGTGAGGGGAACCTGGAGGTCCTCTACTGCTCGCCCACGATGGAACTCGGCGTCGACATCGACCAGCTGAACGCGGTCGGCATGCGCAATGTCCCGCCCACCCCCGCCAACTACGCGCAGCGCTCCGGCCGTGCGGGCCGCGGTGGCCAGCCCGCGCTGGTCACCACGTACTGCTCCACGGGTTCCTCGCACGATCAGTACTACTTCCGCCGCCCGAGCCTCATGGTCTCCGGCAGCGTCACCCCGCCCCGCCTCGACCTCGCCAACGAGGAGCTGATCCGCTCCCACGTGCACTCCATCTGGCTGGCCGAGACGGGCGAGCACCTGGGCACGCGTCTCACCGACGTCCTGGACGCCGAGACACCGGGGGAGGATGGTCACTGGCCCCTTGATCTGCTGCCGCGACTGCGCGGCGCGCTGGACAGCGAGCCCGCCCGGCTGCGTGCGATCAACCGAGCCACCGAGATCCTCACCCCTCTTCACCACGAGCTGTCCGGCGCCTCCTGGTGGTATGACGGCTGGATCGAACGCACGGTACGGCAGGCAATGAGCAGCCTGGACACCGCCTGCGAGCGCTGGCGCCGTCTCTACCGCACCGCCCGCACCGAGGTCGAGCAGCAGCACCGCCGCGCCAACGACCTCTCGCTCAGCCGCCGGGACCGCGATGAGGCGGCCCGACGCCGTGCCGATGCCGAGAACCAGCTCAAGCTGTTGCGCAACGAGGCCGACAGCGATTCGTACAGCGACTTCTATACCTACCGCTACTTCGCCTCCGAAGGCTTCCTGCCCGGCTACTCCTTCCCCCGGCTGCCGCTCGCCGCCTACGTACCCGGCGAGCGCGCGGCCAGCAAATACGGGCAGCGCAATGGCGCGTATATCCAGCGCCCCCGCTTCATCGCGATCGGTGAGTTCGGGCCGGGCGCGCTCATCTACCACGAGGGCAACCGCTACGCCATCGACCGGGTGACGGTGCCGATGGGCGACCGTCCGGGGCAGGTGGCGACCAGCGACATACGGCTCTGCGAGGCCTGCGGCTACTGGCACGATCGGGCCGAGGGCGCCGACCGCTGCGAGAACTGCCACGTCCCGCTGCACCGCACCCTGCCGAAGCTGATGCAGCTCACCCAGGTCCATGCCGAACCGCGCCGCCGGATCTCCTCGGACGAGGAGGAGCGCCTCAAGCGCGGCTTCCGCCTGCGGACCGTCTACCGCTACGCCCCCGGCGGTGCGCACGAGGCCGAGGTACGCGGAGCCGACGGGACGCCGCTGGCCGAGGTCTCCTACGGGGACTCGGCGAGCGTGCGCGTCCTCAACCTCGGCTACCGCAAGCGCGACGGCGAGGACGGCTCGGGCTTCGGCTTCTGGCTGGACCCGATCAGCGGCAAGTGGCTCTCGGAGGGCCGGGCGGCCCGGATGCAGGAGGAATCGGTGGAGGAGGAGTCGCTGGCCTCCTTCGACCAGGCGCAGCGCACGTTGCAGGTAATCCCTTACGCCCAGGACACCAAGAACATCGCGGTGCTGAGGTTCGCCGACGAGGTGAACGAGAGCACCGCGATCTCCCTGCGCTATGCCCTGGAGCGTGGCATCGAGGCATGTTTCCAGCTGGAGGACTCCGAGCTGGAGAGCCAGGACCTGCCGGATGCCGACCGACGCGGCCGGATGCTCTTCGTCGAGAGCGCGGAGGGTGGCGCGGGTGTGCTGCGTCGGCTGCACGACGAGGAGGAAGCCCTCGCCGACGTGGCGAAGGAAGCTCTGCGGATCATCCACTACGACGAGGACGGCAAGGACCTCGACCGGGCGGAGGGCGCGCCCGAGCGCTGCGAGCTCGGCTGCTACGACTGTCTGCTCTCGTACGCCAACCAGGGATTCCACAAGCGGATCGACCGACACCGCGCCGCCCCGCTGCTGGTGGCGCTGGCCAAGGCGCGTACCCAAGGCGGTTCCCGTGCGTCGCAGGCATCGGTCGCGTCCGCCGCTCGGCTTCGGGAGGCTCAAGAGCGGACCGCACCGGACACGCCGGTCGAGTCGTTCCTGCGGCTCCTGGCCGATGACGGGCACCGTCTCCCCGACGAGACGGCGACCGACGTCGCCGACGTCGTGTACCACCTCCCCGGCGGCGATGTCGCCGTGTACCTGGAGTACGACGGTGCCCGCCGTCTCACCGAACAGGACGAGTATCGGATGATGGACGACGGCTGGCTCGTGATCAGGGCCGGAGCCGAACCCGACTGGAAGGACACCGTGCGCGCATACCCGGACGTCTTCGGAATGGGCCGTGATCACCGAGGAGGGGCCCGATGACGACCGCCACCGGCCACGCCCCCGGCACCCTTGTCCGTGCCCGGAACCGCGACTGGGTCGTCCTGCCCGACACCACTGAGGACGTGGTCATCGCTCAACCTCTGGACGGCGACCGGGAGTTCGTCGCCGCTCTGTTCCCGGACGAGATCGGCGAGCCGGGCTTCGGCCGCCCGCAGCCCGTGCCCGGCGAGGCCGGCGACTTCGCCTCCGCCTCACTGCTGCGTACCGCCTTGCGTATCGCCTCCACGGCGGGCGCGGGTCCTTTCCGCTCCCTGGCAGGTGTCGCCGTACAGCCCCGCCAATATCAGCTGGTGCCGTTGATGATGGCGCTGCGCATGGACCCCGTGCGCCTCCTGATCGGTGACGACGTCGGTATCGGCAAGACCGTCGAGTCCGCGTTGATCGCGCGAGAGCTCATGGAGCAGGGCTCTGCCAGGAACATGGCTGTGTTGTGCTCGCCCGCCCTCGCTGAGCAGTGGCAGCGCGAGTTGCGCGACAAGTTCGGCATGGACGCCGAACTAGTGCTGCCGTCCACGGCCGGGCGCTTGCAGAACGCGGTCGGCGATTCCAAGCGGTCCATCTTCGACCACTATCGGGTCACGGTCGTCTCGACCGACTTCATCAAGCAGGACGAGCGCCGCGACGCGTTCCGCCGCCACTGCCCCGATCTGCTCATCGTGGACGAGGCGCACACTTGCGTGGGCACGGGGGGCAACGAGCAGCAGAAACGGTACGAGCTGCTTTCGGCTGTTGCCGACCGGAGCGATCCAGCCGGTCGTGACCGTCACCTCATCTTGGTCACCGCCACCCCTCACAGCGGCGACCCCCAGGCCTTCTCCAAGCTCACCGGCCTGCTCGACCCCTCCCTGAGCACGCTGGACACCACCCGATCCGTCGACCGCGACAAGCTGGCCCGGCATTTCGTGCAGCGCCGACGCCACGATCTGAAGCGCTACATGTTGAGGGACCGACTGATCGAGGAGACGCCCTTTCCCGAGGACCGCGACACTCAGGACGCCCTCTACCGGCTGGACCCGGACTACGCCCGTTTCGTCGCCGATGTCCTCGCCTTCACGCGCGCGCAGGTCGGTGGCGAGCGCCCGCACATGTCCTGGTGGACGGCGCTCACTCTGCTGCGCTGTGTCCTGTCGTCGCCCGCCGCGGCCGTCGCGACCCTGCGCTCCCGATCATTGATCGCCGCCGGTCTCAGCCGGGCCGAGGCCGAGAAACTGGCCCGGGCCGCCGCTCTTGAACTCACCGATGAGGAGACCACGGAAGGCGTGGACCTGGTGCCCGGGGCTCTCCCGGCGGACCTCGACGAGCTCGCGAAGTCCACGACGGGGCGCGCTGACGAGGTCAAAGCTCTCACCGCCTTCGCGGACCGGGCGGAGGCCCTCGCGGGCCCCGAGACCGACGCCAAGCTGCGTCTCCTCGTCGATCGGGTCAAGCGGCAGCTGGCCGACGGCTATGACCCGATCGTCTTCTGCCACTACATCCCCACCGCCGAGTACGTCGCCCATCACCTCAAGGAGGAGTTGGGGCGCAGCGCCAGCGTGGAGGCGGTCACGGGCGCCCTCCACCCGGACGCTCGCCGGGCTCGCGTCGACGAACTCACCGCTCGGCGCGGCCGCCACATCCTGGTCGCCACTGACTGCCTCTCCGAGGGCATCAACCTCCAGGACCACTTCCACGCTGTCATCCACTACGACCTGTCCTGGAACCCGACCCGCCACCTTCAGCGCGCCGGCCGCGTCGACCGGTTCGGGCAGAAGCGCCGCCGCGTCCGCGAGATCACCGTCTATGACACGGACACCGGCATCGACGGCCTCGTCCTGAAGGTTCTCATCCAGAAGCACAAGGACATCGCCGACCAGACCGGCGTGGCCGTCCTGGTTCCCGACCAGGGACAGGGCGTCCTCGAAGCCCTCGCCAACGCCCTGCTGCTACGAGGCAAGCAGAGTGAGGGCCAGATCGCCTTCGACTTCGAGGGCGACCCGGATTTCGGCCGCGCACGCGAAGCTCTTCACAAGGAGTGGGAGTCGGCTGCCGAACGCGAGTCGAAGGTGCTCACCAAGTTCGCCCATTCCGGCCTGCGCCCCGAAGAGGTGGAGGCCGAACTCGCCGCGCTGCGGCAGGCACTCGGCGAGCCTGGGGACATCGCCGCGTTCGCCCGCGAGGCCTTGGCCCAGCTGGGCGCCCAGCCGACCGGCGACGCCCGCGACCGCGGCTTCAAGGCCCCCGTCGATCCGCTTCCGACAGGTCTGCGCCACGCCCTCGGGTTCTACGAGGACATCGACCAGACCACGGCGCCCGGAGGAGCGCCCAAGGCGAAGCCTCGAGGCCGCTCCCGCGCAGCGGCTCGCGAACTGGTCTTCCGCGAGGACCTCCCTGTCGCCCGCGGCGAGCACGCCCTCTTCCGCACCGATCCCGCCGTACGCACCCTGGCCCGCTACCTCCTCGACGCGGCTGTCGACACCAGCCTGCCGCCCGAAGCACGCCCGGCCCGGCGCCTCGGTGTGATCCGCACCACCGCCGTGGACCGTCGCACGGTGCTGTTGCTCGCCCGCTACCGCTTCCGCCTCGAACTGCCTCCCCGTACGTCCGGCGACAAGTCGCGTGTCCTGATCGCCGACGACGCCCAGATCCTCGCCTGGCGCACCGCCGACGACGGCGGCCGCGTCTGGCTCTCGGACGAGGAGACCGCCGCCCTGCTCGCCGCCACCCCCGACGTCAACACCCTGCCCGCGCTGCGTGACCAGCAGGCGGCCCGCGCGACCGCGGAGCTGGACGACGAGACGATCCGCAGCCACCTCACGGACCGGGGGCGGCTCCTCGCCGAGCGTCTGCGCGACGCCCACCAGCGGGTCCGCGAGGCCGCCGGCCAGCGCGGCCGGGAGCGAGGCGCCGCCGCCGCACGGCGTATCGACGTCCAGCCGTCCGGCGACCCCGACCTGCTCGGTGTGTACGTGTACCTGAATGTCCCGGCTGCCCAGCAGCCCGCCTCCGGAGGAGCCCGGTGACCGCCCTCGCCCCCGACCGCCTCCCCGCCTCCGCAGCTGTTCGTGTCGAGGGTGGTCTCCTCTCCGCGGATCTCCTCACCAAGATCCGCTCGGGCGACCGTGAACTGCCCGGCAGCGCGCCCGCGGATTACGGCCTCGGACGGGGTGTACGCATCGAGGACGCTGCCAGCCGCAAGTGGAACGGGCTGCGGGCGGCGTACAGCGCGTTCCAGGAGGAACTGAAGGAGCTGGAGGGGAAGGCGGATCCGCGCAAGGCGACTCAGGTCTGGCTCCTCACGCTTCTGGAGGAACTGGGCTACGGCCGTCTCGCCCCCGCCCGGGGCGGCATCCAGGTACCCGGCCGCGACCCCTACAAGGTCAGCCACCAATGGCAGGACCACCTGCCCGTGCACCTGCTCGGCTGGACGACCCCGCTGGACCGCTTGTCGGCTGGCAGCTCCCGGGCGCCGCAGCCGATGATGCAGGAGTTGCTGAACGCCTCCCCCGACCACCTGTGGGGCATCCTCTCGAACGGCAGGCTGCTCCGCCTGCTGCGTGACTCGACGGCGCTCGTCGGCTCGGCGTACGTCGAGTTCGACCTTGAGGCGATCTTCGGAGGCGGTAACTTCTCCGACTTCCTGCTGATGTACGCGCTGCTGCACGCGTCCCGCCTTGAGCTGGTGCCCAAGCCGGAGAAGACGCGGCGAGGGGCGGCGGTCGCCGAGGAGGACGAGGACGAAGCAGGGGAGGAGGTCGACGACTACACGGCGCCCGACGACATCCCGCTCACTCCGGTGGACTGCCGTCTGGAGTGGTGGCGCGACTACGCGATCGAGACGGGCATCCGGTCCCGCAACCTGCTGCGCGACCAGGTGAAGAAGGCCCTGGGAGTGCTCGGCACCGGCTTCCTCCAGCACAATCCCTCCCTGTCCGACGCGATCACCGCCGGTGGCCGCCGGGCCCTCGACGACTTCCACCACGAACTCCTGCGCCTCGCCTACCAGTTGATCTTCCTCTTCGTGGCCGAGGACCGCGACGCCCTTCTCGTACGTCTCCCTGTCAAGGCCACGAAAGCCGAGAAGCAGGCCAACAAAGCGGCTCGTGACCGTTACACCCAGTACTTCTCGGCCGCCCGCCTGCGCCGCATCGCCTCGCGGCGCAAGGGCGACCACCACACCGACCTGTGGCAGGGCCTCGTGCGCGTGCTCGACGCGCTGGGCCGCGACGGCGGTGAGCCCGCCCTTGCGCTGCCCGGGTTGGGCGGCCTCTACTACGTCCCCGAGCCGAACGAGATCGACCAGGACGCGCCGACCACTCTCCTGCCGGGTGGCCCCGAGCCGCTGCGCGCGGCGAAGCTGCCCAACGAGCAGCTCCTTGAGGCTGTGCGGCTGTTGTCCCGCATCAAGGACAAGGGGCACGTCACCCGGGTCGACTACCGTCACCTGGGCGCGGAGGAACTGGGCAGCGTGTACGAGTCGCTCCTTGAGCTCGTCCCGACGCGGGAGGCGGGCAACGAGGTCTTCGAGCTCAAGGACCTCGTCGCGGGCAACAAGCGCAAGCTGACCGGCTCGTACTACACCCCGGTGTCCCTGATCGAGAAGCTGCTGGACAACGCGCTGGACCCCGTCATAAAGCGCTATGAGGCGTCAGGCATTCCGGACCATCTGCTGCGTATCAACTTCGTCGACCCCTCCTGTGGCTCGGGGCATGTCCTGGTGGCGGCGGCCCGGCGCATCGCGCTGAGGTACGCGCGGATGGTGCACGACGAGGACCACCCGGCCCCGGAGCACGTCCGCGCCGCGATGGCGAAGGTCGTACGCAAGTGTGTCCACGGTGTCGACATCAACCCCCTCGCCGCCGAGCTCGCCAAGGTGTCCTTGTGGCTGGAGTCGCTGACCCCCGGTGAGCCCTTGGCCTACCTGGACGACCGCATCAAGGTGGGCAACGCCCTCCTGGGAGCAACCCCGGCCGCACTGGAGAAGGGCATCCCGGACGGGGCGTTCGAGAAGCTGGAGGGCGACCAGCAGGCGATCGTCACCTCACTGCGCAAGCAGAACGAGAAGGAGCGCGGTCGCCAGCAGGCCATCGAGCTGGGCCGGGCCCCGGTGGTCCGCCAGAGCACGGTGTCGGTCCGTATGGAGGCCGAGAAGCTCGCCAAGGCGGCCGACCACAGCCTCGCCGAGGTGCGCGAACACGCCAAGATGCACCGGGAGTTCGAGAAGCGCCCTGAGCTGAAACGCATGAAGCGGGTCGCGGACGTCTGGTGTGCGGCCTTCCTGTGGTCCAAGCGCGATGACGCGCCGGCGGCGATCACGACGAACGTGTTGCGGGACGTTGAGGCAGGCAGGCCCCTGGACTCTGAGGACGCCGAGCGCATTCTCGCGGACATCGTCCGTCGCAACCAGTTCTTCCATTGGCACCTGGAGTTTCCCCGTGTCTTCCGCGTGGAGGACCCGGAGGCTCCCGACGCCAACCCGGACACGGGCTGGCAGGGGGGCTTCGACGCGGTCCTTGGCAACCCGCCGTGGGAACGGGTCAAGATCCAGAAGAAGGAGTGGTTCGCGGCGCGTGACGAGGACATTGCCGCTGCGGCCACGGCCAGTATCCGTGACCGGATGATCGAGGCCCTGGCCACCAGCGTGGACGAGCAGGGCCGCCCCAACGAGGGCGACCGCGCGCTCTACGCGGAGTACCAGTTCGCTCAGCGGGAGTCCAAGGGTCAGGTCGCCATGTACCGGAAGTCGGGCCTGTTTCCGAAGACCGGCTTCGGTGACGTGAACACGTACGCGGTGTTCGCGGAGAAGGCGCGGCAGCTGATTGGGCCGGAGGGGATGGCGGGGCTGGTTCTGCCTACTGGGATCGCTACGGATAAGACGACGGCGCCGTTCTTTGCGGATTTGGTTGAGCAGCGGCAGATGGTTGCTGTGCTGGATCTTGAGAATGAGGAGAAGCTGTTTCGGGCGGTTCACAATCAGTACCGCTTCAGTCTGTTCACCATGGCTGGCCGTGAGCTTGCCGAGCAGTACCCGGAGGTGCGACTTGCGTTTCGAGCGCGCCGCCCGGACCAATTGGATCTGCGAGAGTTCACGTTGGACGAAGACGGGTTTGCGCGGATCAACCCCAACACGCGGACGGCTCCGGTTTGTGAGAGTCGGGAACACTTGAAGGTGCTGGAGAAACTCCACGACAAGCCGCTACTCCGGCGCCGTGTCAGTGGCGGTCCGGCGGACCCTTGGAAGCTTGGCCAGGCACCCTTCATGCGCATGTTCGACATGGCGACAGCGTCGAAGCGCTTCCAGTCGGCGGACACGCTCGTGGCCCATGGCGGGAAGCGTGAAGGCACTGTCATCGTGAACGACGGTGTGCGGTACCTGCCCCTGTACGAGGGGAAGTTCCTGCACCAGTTCGACAGTCGCTTCGCTACGTACGAGAACGCCACCGAGGCTCAGATCAACAAGGGCACCTTGCCCAGGCTCGGCACGGAACAGCACCAGGACCCGCATGCCGTTCCTCTCCCTCGCCATTGGGTGGCGGAGGACGAGACCGAGGACCGGCTGGCTGAGGACAGGTCCATTCCGCGCAAGGCGTGGCCTCATGGATGGCTCATCGGTTGGCGGGATGTCTGCCGAGCGGTTGATGAGCGAACGGTTATCGCGTCTGTCATGCCGCGAACGGCGGTCGGCCACACTGAGCCTGTGCTGATGCCTATGAACGTGGATCAGCCGTTGTACGCCCTGCTGGCGAACCTCTCTACCTTCTCTCTGGACTTCGCGGCTCGTCAGAAGATGCAAGGAGCGCACCTGACGTACACCTACATGGAGCAGCTCCCGATCCTGCCTCCCGCCGCGTACGACCTATCCACCCCTTGGACCCAAGGCGCCCCCCTCGCCGACTGGATCCGTCCGCGAGTCCTCGAACTCACCTACACCTCCTATGAGATGGCCCCCTGGGCGAAGTGCCTCGGCGACGACGGCCCGCCCTTCGTCTGGAACGAGGAGCGCCGCTTCCTGATCCGCGCCGAGCTGGACGCCGCGTACTTCCACCTCTACGGGATCGAGCGAGCGGACGTGGACCTGGTCCTGGACAGCTTCCGGGCGTTCCGGAACAAGCAGCCGACACTGTTCGAGGACACCCGGAACGAGATCGTCCGCGTCTACGAGGCGATGGCGGAGGGGCGGCCGTTCACGCACCCCTCCCTCACCCCGCCCCCCGCGCAGGGCGACCGCCATCCCCCGGGCACGAGCCCGCTCACCCGCGCCCGGCCGTCCGGAGGTCCGCCGCACCGCCCGATGACACCGGCCAAGAAGAAGCGTCGCGGCAAGTCGGCCCCCGACCAGCTGACCGGCGGTCTCTTCGGCCTGGACGAGGTCGACGGCGTCGACATACAACTCGACCTGCTCAACATGTTTGGCGAGGACGAGAAGAGCTGAGCCTCAGGAGGGCAGGGCGGGCTCGGGATCGACTCCCGAGCCCGCCCGGTCCGTTGTTCGTCAGAGCTCCCCGGCTATGACTCCGGCCCGAAACGCCGCCCACTCTGCTGCCGTGAACCTCAGGGGCTCCCGCTCAGGGTTCTTGGAGTCGCGTACGGCCCGCCCGCCGCCGGGCAGTTCGGCGATCTCGACGCAGTCGTTCTCCGCGCCGCTTGCGGACGACTTGCGCCAATCGGTGTCCGCAAGGTCTAGGGCGTACAGGTCGGTCTTGCGGTCGGTCACTGTCTCAGGCCTTCTTCCAACTCGGTGATGCGGACCAACGAGTCCTCCACCGAGAGCGCCGTGGCCCGGATGCGCTCGTACGCTCTCTCGAAGGGTGCCGCGTCTTCCCCCTCAACGTATGTCGCGCTTCCGGCGTTCTCCAACAGGACGACGTTCGGCAGCGGTGGCCTGAACTTGGTGAGGCTGAACCCTCCCTCCAGCCCCGGGTGCGCTGTGGAGTTCAGCGGCATGACCTGGACGGTCACGTTGGGGAGTTCGGAGGTGTCGAGCAGCTTGCGCAGCTGCTCGCGCATCGTGGTCGGGCGGGCGGCGAAGCGTTGGTACAGCGCGGCCTCATGGATGATGGCCCACAGCTCTAGCGGAGCGCCGGGGCGCGTCAGTACAGACTGCCGTGCCATGCGCACTTCGGCGAGTGCGGCCACCTCCTCCGGCGTGCGAGTCGTCGTGATCCCGGCGATCGTCTCGCGGGCGTAGGCGGCCGTCTGGAGCAGTCCTGGGACGAGCATCGGTGACCAGGCGCAGACCTGCTCGGCATCCGACTCCAGCGAGATGTAGTCGGCGTACGCGGGCTGCACGATGCCCGAATAGGCCTGCCACCAGCCCTTCTTGGTGGCGTCGCGGCGCAGTGTCTCCAGTACGGCCAAGGCGTCGGGATCCGTCACTCCGTAGGCCTTGAGCAGTTCGGCCAGATCGCCCGGCTTGATCCCCTGGACGGCGTTTTCGATCTTCGAGAGTTTCGGGCTGGTCCAGCCCATCGCCTCGGCGGCCTGATCGAGGCTGAGGTCTGCTTCGTTGCGGAACCTGCGCAGGGTCGCTCCGAGGCGACGCCGTCGGACTGTTGGAGCCATGGGGGAGTTTGGCATAGGGCAAGACTGCGCCCAACTGCCTGTCTCCGAGGGCGGGTTAAGCGAAATCGTCACCCAATCAGGTAGAAAGGTTGCGATCGATCAAGGTTGGGGGTCACGCTCAAGTCGCCGACAAAGGTGCCGAGCTGCTCCAGCGGTGCCACGGCGCCCTCGCACGAAAGGAGCCCCCATGCCCCCCACCCTCGGCTGGTACCCCACCCCCACCCCCACCGGCTTCGTCCTCCACCTCTCCGCCACCCCGCACCACCTCCAGGCCATCCGTGGCCTCACCGAGAAGACCCTGTACGGTGCCGGCGCGGACGACGAGCTCACGTACGCTGTGCAGCTCGTCCTCTCGGAGCTGTGCGGCAACGCCGTCCGGGCCTGTGGCGACTTCGTTCCCCTGGTCGCAGAGGTGGAGTTGGAGCCGGGTCCGGGGCTGCCGTTCGACAGGGGCGGGGCCCCGGCCGCCGCATGGGTGCGGCTGCACGACCCGTGCCGCGACGCCCGCCCCCGCCTGACCGGCGTGCGACTCGACGACCCGTACGCGGAGTCGGGGTGCGGTCTCGCCCTCGTCGACGTGCTCGCCCCAGGGTGGGGCGTGACCGTTACGCCGGTCGGCAAGCAGATCAGCTGCCGGATCCTGCTCCCGGGCAGCTGATGGGCGCCCATCGGATGGGCCCCTCAACATCCCCGCGCGGCTAGGCCGGTTGACCGGCCAGGGCATATGTCAGTGGTACGCGGTAAGGTGAGCGTGTCACGCCGTGTTGACGGGGGGCGTACTCCGTGTCGCCACGGCGAGACCGGTCGGCTCCGGACGATCGTCCGACCGGCTGGGGGGCCGCTCACCTTCGCCTGGGTACGGGCGGCGCCACCATGCCCGTACGCTGCGAAGAATGGATGCCGTGCCCACTGTCACGACCGTCGTCGCCAGAGCCCTCTACACCGCCTCCGCCATTCTGCGGGAGGAGGCTCCCCAGGACGGGATGGAATTCCGGGACGTATGGTCACGGGTCCTCGCGCGCGAGCCGAGGCTGAAGGGCGACTGGGACCAGGCGGTCCAGGAGTCGTCGTACAAGAACAACACGCCGATGCACCAGTACATCGGGCGGAGCGCGACCAATCTGGTCAAGGCGGGCTGGCTGTTCCGAGGGAACCGGCGCTGGCAGATCACCGGTTCCGGCGTGCGGGCACTGGACGACTATCCGGACGCGGTGGACTTCTACGGCCAGGCAGTCCGCAGATACCGAGCCTGGAGCAACCGGAAGCCGAACTACGCGGAGGTCCTGGAAATCCTGGCCAAGCTGCCGGACAGCGGAGGCTGGGTCCACCTAGGCGAGCTCGACGCGGCGTTCGGCGTGGACGAGGACATCCTGGCAGGCGTGCTGCGCGGCGACCGGCCCGCGGGCTGGTACTTGGCCCTCGGCCCGGGTGGCGCGGCCGGTGCGGGCCACCCGCTGCTCCCGTCCGAGCTGGACACCTGGCGTGGCCTCCTCGCCAGCGAGGGCCTGCTGGACGAGGGCCGCAGCAGCGCGGACATCGTACGGGCGCTGCCGCAGGCCGTCCTGACCGTGGACGAGGTGCTGGCGCTCGCGGGGAGCGGCGGCCTGGCGGACGAGACACCCGAGGACGAGCGTCCCCGCCAGCTCTGGATCCTCCGTGGCACCGACCCCAATACCGGCATTCCGCTTATTCGTGGACCCTGGCGGAAGAACGCGACCGTCACGCTTGCCACGGGCTTCCAGCCTCCGACGCTGGGCGCGCGGGGCCTGGAGGGCGTCCGCAGGGCTGTCGACGCCGCCCTTCCGGCCACCGCGCCGGCCCGCCGCGAGACCGTCACCCGTGAACTCGACGCCTTCCTCAACCGCATGCGCGAAGGCGACATCGTGCTGTCCACGGACGGTTACCACACCTACGTCGGTGTCGTGCGCGGCCCCGTCACCCACAGCGCGGAGCAGCTCGACCGGCCCGTCGAGTGGCGCAATCTGAACAGTCCGCTCGACTTCTTCAAGGACCTGCCGTCCGGGCTCGCCGCAGTGGTCGAGGACTCGGATTCGGCTGTCTTCGAGGCCACCGAGTACGCCGAGACCGTGCTGGCGTTGATCGGCGACATGCCCCCCACCGTCGCCGTGCCGCAGGGGCCTGCAGTGCTCCCCAACGCGACCGACGAGCTCGCCGCCAAGCTCAACCTGCCCGACACCGCCTGGCTCCAGGACTGCGTCGAACTTCTCCGCGCGAGCCCGCAGGTGATCTTCCACGGTCCGCCCGGCACGGGGAAGACGTACATCGCCCTGGCCCTGGCCCGGCACCTGGCGGGCGCCTCCAGCGCCACCAACGTACGGCTCGTCCAGTTCCACCCCGCCTACGCCTACGAGGACTTCTTCGAGGGCATCCGCCCCCGCCTCAGTAAGGGAGACAAGGGCGAGAAGGGTGAAAAAGACGGAGGTCTCCGCTACGACCTGCACCGCGGCCCGCTGCGCAGGCTGGCCGACGAGGCCGAGCTGCGCCCGGCCGAGGTCTTCGTCCTGGTCATCGACGAGATCAACCGGGGGCATCTGGCCAAGATCTTCGGTGAGCTGTACTTCCTCCTGGAGTACCGCACCGAGCGCGTCCACCTCCTCTACGGCTCCGACGACGGCCGCGGCTTCCGCCTCCCGCCCAACCTGTACATCCTCGGCACCATGAACACCGTCGACCGGTCCGTGGCGTACATGGACGCGGCCATGCGCCGCCGCTTCTCCTTCCTGGAGCTGCACCCCGGCGTGGCCCCGGTGGACGGAGTCCTGGAGGCGTGGCTGCGCAAGCGGGCGCAGGAGCGAGGCGAGGACCCGGCCGTGTACGACGACTCGTACGTCCGTCTGTTCAAGGAGGTCAACCGCCTCCTCGCGGAGACCAGCCCCGGTGACCGCTCCTTCCGGGTCGGCCCCTCCTACTTCATGCAGGACCTCGCCCACGCCGGCGACGGAGCCCTGGACCGCCTGTGGCGGACCCAGATCATCCCGCTCCTCACCGAGCACCACTGGGGCGACGGCACCGACGTGGAAGCGGTCTACGGACTCGACGTCCTGCGTGACCGGCTCGGCATCCGGCCGTCTACGGACGACGACACCGATTCCACGGGCTCGTGAACGGGCGCCTCTCTCAGCCCCTCCATTGCCGGGACGCCGCACGGCTCATTCCGCTGAAGGAAGGCGGCGGCTGGACGACGTGGCAGCTCACACCCGCTCAGGTCCAGACGCTCGCGGAGTACGAGAAGCTTGTCTGGATGCGCCCTGGGACAGGCGGCGACTGGCGGCTCAGGGCCAGGGACCGGGTGGGCTCCGTACGTCTGGGCTCGGGCGACGGCACCGTGCAGCTCACCATCACCCCTAAGGTCCCCGTCGACCGCCTCCTCCATCTCATCGCGTACGCCCCGGACCGCGTCCACTTCGACCCCCGACCGGTCACCGCCGAGCCGCGCCCCGATCTCCTCCCGGCCCTCGCCCACACCTACGTCTCCGCTGCCGACCACGCCCTGACGCACGGCGTGCTCCACGACTACCAGGAGACGTACGACACACTGCCGTTCGTCCGGGGCCGCATCCGCCACGCCGACCAGCTCCGCCGCAGACCCGGGGTCCCCGTGCCCCTCGAAGTCGTCTACGACGACCATACCCCCGACATACCCGAGAACCGGCTCCTCCTCGCCGCCGCCCGCCGCCTCCTGCGCGTACCCGGCCTTGACCCCGGAGCGCGCGCGGGGCTCCAGCGACTCACGGCCCGTCTGGACGGTGTCCACCCCCTGCCCGCCGGAGCGCCCGCGCCCCGCTGGACACCCAACCGGCGCAATACTCGCTACGCCCACGCGCTCGTGCTCGCCGACCTCGTCCTGCGTGGCGCCTCGTACGAGCTCGGCGACGGGCGCGAGATCGCGGTGGACGGAATGCTGGTGGTCATGTGGCGGCTCTTCGAGGCATACCTCGCCCGCGCGGTCGGCGAAGCCCTGCGCCACCGCATCGGCGGCCGACCCGAACCCCAGGACCGGAACTTCTATCTCGACAGCGCGCGCAGGCACGTGCTCAAGCCGGATCTCGTGCACTACCTGCCGTCACCGAACGACGGAGTGCTGCGCCAGGCCGTCGTCCTGGACGCCAAGTTCAAGACCGGGCCCGAGCGGGACGATCTGTACCAGATGACGGCGTACTGCGTACGCCTCGGACTGACCGAGGGGCACCTCGTGTACGCCTCGGGAAGGCCGGGCACTGTAGTGGTGCCTGTGGGGAACAGCCGACTGACGATCTGGCGGCATGTCGTGGACCTTGCGCGTCCTTGGCGTGCCCTTGCAGCCGATATCGAGGCCCTTGCGATATCGATCGATGGCGCGCGCCCTGAGCGGGCAGGTGAATCGCGGATGACGCAACCCCATCGTGACGAATCGGTCCCCGGACTGTAGGAACCTAACAGCGAGTCATCTGCGCCACTGTCGGACGCCGATTCTCCGGATCACGTACCGGACCGATAGGTTTCCGGGAGACCACACAGTCAAGGAGAAGGGTGATCCCTTGAGCCGCTCGGTTCTCGTCACCGGAGGAAACCGGGGCATCGGCCTCGCCATCGCCCGCGCGTACGCCGACGCCGGCGACAAGGTGGCGATCACCTACCGCTCGGGTGAGCCGCCCAAGGACCTCACCGCGGCCGGTGTGCTCGCCGTCAAGTGCGACATCACCGACGCCGAACAGGTGGAGCAGGCCTACAAGGAGATCGAGGAGAAGCACGGCCCGGTCGAGGTCCTCGTCGCGAACGCGGGCATCACCAAGGACCAGCTTCTGATGCGCATGTCCGAGGACGACTTCACGTCCGTCCTCGACACCAACCTCACCGGCACCTTCCGCGTCGTGAAGCGGGCCAACCGCGGCATGCTGCGCGCCAAGAAGGGCCGCGTCGTCCTCATCTCCTCCGTCGTCGGCCTGTACGGCTCGGCGGGCCAGGCGAACTACGCCGCGTCGAAGGCGGGCCTGGTCGGCTTCGCGCGCTCGCTCGCCCGTGAGCTGGGGTCACGCAACATCACCTTCAACGTCGTCGCGCCCGGTTTTGTCGACACCGACATGACCCAGGCGCTCACGGACGAGCAGCGCTCGGGCATCGTGGCGCAGGTGCCGCTCGGCCGATACGCGCAGCCCGAGGAGATCGCCGCCACGGTGCGGTTCCTCACCTCGGACGACGCCTCGTACATCACTGGAGCCGTCATCCCCGTTGACGGCGGATTGGGCATGGGTCACTGATCACCATGAGCGGAATTCTCGACGGCAAGCGCATCCTGATCACGGGTGTGCTGATGGAGTCCTCCATCGCCTTCCACGCTGCCAAGGTCGCGCAGGAGCAGGGCGCCGAGGTCATCCTGACCGCCTTCCCGCGGCCCACGCTCACCGAGCGCATCGCCAAGAAGCTGCCCAAGCCCGCCAAGGTCATCGAGCTGGACGTCACCAACGAGGAGCACCTCGGCCGCCTGGAGGGCGTGGTCCGCGAGGAGCTGGGCGGCCTTGACGGCGTCGTCCACTCCATCGGCTTCGCCCCGCAGGACGCGCTCGGCGGCAACTTCCTGAACACGCCGTTCGAGTCGGTGGCCACGGCCATGCACGTCTCGGCGTTCTCCCTGAAGTCGCTGACCATGGCCCTGCTGCCGCTGATGCCGGAGGAGGAGGGCGGCGCGGTCGTCGGCCTGACCTTCGACGCGCAGTTCGCCTGGCCGCAGTACGACTGGATGGGCCCGGCCAAGGCCGCCCTAGAGGCCACCAACCGCTACCTGGCGCGTGACCTGGGCCCGCGGAACATCCGCTGCAACCTCGTCTCGGCCGGCCCCATCGGTTCCATGGCCGCCAAGTCCATCCCGGGCTTCGGCGAGCTGGCCAAGGTCTGGGACAGCCGCTCCCCGCTCCAGTGGGACATGGCCGACCCCGAGCCCGCGGGCCGCGGCATCGTCGCCCTGCTCTCGGACTTCTTCCCGAAGACCACGGGCGAGATCATCCACGTCGACGGCGGCGTGCACATGATGGGTGCCTGACACTGCCCGTTTGACGCCGTGACGCCTGACGCCTTGGCGTTTTCGATGCCCCGTTCCCGCAGTGCGCGGGGGCGGGGCATCGCCCGTTCGGCCCCGCCGGCCGGGCGGGGGTGGGGCAGGGCCGGGCACCCTGGAGTGTGCGCTGGTCACCCGGTGCGGCGCTCGCCGCCCTCGCCCTCCTGATCACCCTGCCGTACGACGTCGTGTCCCACGCGTCCGCGCAGCGCGCAGACCCCGTCGAAGGCGCGGCAGGCGCGGCAGGCGCGGCAAGCGCGGCGAGCGCGGCTCCCGCCCCGCCCTCGCGCCCGGCCGCGGCGGACCGGCCCTTCGGCGCGGAGTGCCGCAGCAACGTCGTCGGCTCCCACGTCGTCGCGTACTGCCACAACCCGTACCCCGACACCGACCGCCTTCGGCTGCACATCGAGTGCGACCGGTGGTGGGACATCGACAGCGACAGCCGTCCGGTCGCGGCCGGGCCCGCCAGGACGGTGCGGCTCACCGGCCGCTGCTGGAAAGAGGTCCGCTCGGTGTGGATCAGCCACCAGCGCTGAGGACCGGGGGCGCTCAGTCGGCGCCGAGCCGCTCCGGGTGGCACTGGTAGGGGTAGCTGGCCGCCTCGGCGGCTGCCGCGTCCGCGTCCCGCGCGCGGATCGCCTCCACCAGGCGGCCGTGGTCCATGTACGCCGCCGGGGTCAGCTCCTCGCCGACGTCCTCGCGCAGCCAGTCCCGCAGCACCTCGCCCAGGTCCGCGTACAGGGCGATCAGGACGTCGTTGTGGGACGCGGCCACCACCGCCATGTGCAGGGACGCGTCGGCCGTCACGAACGCCTCGGCGTCGCCCGACGCCCAGGCCTCCTCGCGGCGCGCCAGCAGGCTGTCCAGCTGCGTGAGGTCCCGCTCCGTGCGCCGCGCGGCGGCGAGCTGCGCGCCGCTCGACTCCAGCGTGGCGCGCAGTTCCGCGATGTGGCGCGGGTTGGCGTCGGCGAACCTGCGCTGCATCACGCCCGCCAGCTCGCTGGTCGCCACCACGTACGTGCCCGAGCCCTGCCGGATGTCGAGCAGGCCGTTGTGGGCGAGAGCGCGCACGGCCTCACGGACCGTGTTCCTGGCCACGCCCAGCTGCTCGACCAGCTCGGGCTCGGTGGGGATGCGCGAGCCGACCGGCCACTCGCCCGACGAGATCTGATTGCGCAGGGCGGCGATGACCTGCTCGGACAGTGCTGAGCGGCGCGGTGTGGTCAGCGGCATGTGCTTCCTTCGGCGACGTCGGCGGCGATGCTGGCGGGCCCGGCGGACCTCGCGAGAGCGGCGGGCCCGTTGAAAACTGGACAGCCAATCATCCCATGATTCTATGATGGCTCTCATGGTCAGTGAGGAAGCGGATACGACACGCGGGACGATGACACCACCGAGCCCGGCCGGGGCCGCCGTGCGGCAGAAAGCCGCACCGGAGGGCCCTGCGGGAGCGAAGGGCGGCGGAGCGGCGCGCGGCGCCGCGAACGCGCCGGTCGAGCCGGGCGGAACGACCGCCACGCGCGCGTGGGCCACGCGACTGGTCATCGTCGGCATCGTCCTCGCGGCCCTCAACCTCCGGCCCGCCATCACCAGCCTCGGCGCGCTCCTCGAAGAGGTGCGGGACGGGCTCGGCATGAGCGGCACCCTCGCCGGCCTCCTCACCTCCGTGCCGCCGCTGTGCTTCGCGCTCTTCGGCAGCCAGGCCCCGCGCCTGGCCCGCCGCTTCGGCTCCGGCGCCGTGGTGTGCGCGGGCATGGTGGCGATAGCCACCGGCCTGCTGGTCCGCCCCTTCATCGGCGGCACCGCCGGCTTCCTGGCCGCCACCGCGTTCGCCCTCATGGGCATCGCCGTGAGCAACGTCCTGATGCCCGTCATCGTCAAGCGCTGGTTCCCCGACCGCGTCGGCTCGATGACCGGCCTGTACTCCATGGCCCTCGCGCTCGGCACCTCCCTGGCCGCCGCCGTCACCGTGCCGCTGACCGACGCGCTCGGCGGCAGCTGGCGCACCGGGCTCGCCGTGTGGGCGTCGCTCGCGGTCGTCGCCGTCGTGCCGTGGCTGCCGCTGGTGCGCGAACGCGGCGCCGGGGCGGCCGCCCCCGAGCGGGTCCCGGCCGCCGTCCGCCGCGAGGACGACGCGCTGCGCATCACCCACAGCCGTACGGCATGGGCCCTCGCCTGCTTCTTCGGGCTCCAGGCCACCGCCGCGTACATCACCATGGGCTGGCTGCCGCAGATCTTCCGGGACGCGGGCGTACCCGCGAGCGAGGCCGGGGTGCTGCTCGCCGTCACGATGGCCATGGGCGTACCGCTCGCCTTCGTGATCCCGCGCGTGGCGACCCGGCTGCCCCACCAGGGCCCCGTCGTGATCTTCCTGGGCGCCTGCGGTCTCGCCGGATACGCGGGCCTGTACCTCGCCCCGGCGGGCGGTGCCTGGGCGTGGGCGCTGCTGTGCGGCATCTCCAACTGCGCCTTCCCGCTCGCGCTCACCATGGTCGGCATGCGCGCCAAGAGCAGCGCGGGCGTGGCCAAGCTCTCCGCCTTCGCGCAGAGCACCGGCTATCTGATCTCGATTCCCGGCCCGCTCCTGGTGGGCGTGCTCTACCAGCACAGCGGGGGCTGGGGCCTGCCCCTCGCCCTCATGGCGGGCCTGATGGTGCCGCAGATCGCTGTCGGCTTCCTTGCGGGCCGCGACCGCACGATCGAGGACGAGGTGGCCGCGAAGGCGGCGGCCTGAGCGGGCGGCCCGCCCGGCCCCGGGGCCCCGGAGGCGGGCCCACCGGCCCGGGGTGGGAGACTTGCGGCATGCCAGTGCTCGACCCGAACCCCCAGAACGGCCAGAAGAAGCTCCTCATCGTGCTCGGCGCGATGCTGGCCATCACCGTCGTCATCGGGATCATCGCGTCCGTCGCCTCGCCCTGAGGCCCTGCCGGATCGTCGGCGAACCAGCCCTCCCACGCGGGATGGTGGTGCTAGCCCCACCATCCCCTAGGGGGCCAGTGTCAGGGTTAACTGGGTGGATCACCTGATGGGCCCAGAGGCCGGAACTCCGTACCTTCGAGATGTGGCCGCGAAGACGCGGCATGAAGCACTCGATCGTTCTTGGAGGCGGCATGTCGGTCCGTGCGCACACCCGACGCGACCCGGCGGAGCGGGCTGAGCCGGCCGCCGTCGAGATCCAGCTCCCGTGGTGGGCCATCGCCCTGCCCGCGGTCGCCTTCGCCGCCCTGCTCCTGCTGATACTGAACCCGGCGGACGCGCACGCGGCGAGCGGCGAGCCCGTCGTCACCCACCTCTTCGAGCGCGTCAAGGCCGTCCTCGCGACCCTCCCGTAAGGCGTTCGTGCCTGGTCGCAGAGGGGCGAGTCACCCCAGGAGACACGGGTCGAGCGCCCTGTCACCCCAGCCGGGGGAGCCCGCCAACTCCCTGCGCCCGATGGCGTGTTTCATGCGAAGCTGGGACGCATGAGCGTCGCAGAACCCCGCAGGATTGTCCTTTTCCGGCACGCGAAGGCCGACTGGCCCCAGGTGTC
The DNA here is from genome assembly GCF_056431945.1 of Streptomyces sp. NPDC045778. Lineage (NCBI taxonomy): Bacteria > Bacillati > Actinomycetota > Actinomycetes > Kitasatosporales > Streptomycetaceae > Streptomyces > Streptomyces sp. NPDC045778. The sequence goes on along the minus strand of NZ_JBWKJZ010000020.1, from coordinate 19,620 downwards.
CGACCACGAGCGCCCGCTCGCCGAGCGCGGACGCAAGGACGCCCCCGTGGCCGGCCGCAAACTCGCAGAGACCGGAATCGCCTTCGACCTGGCCCTGTGCTCGACCGCCGTCAGGACCCGCGAGACCTGGAAGCTCGCCGTCCAGGAACTCCCGCAGCGTCCCCGGACGGTGTACGAGGACCGGATCTATGAAGCCTCCCCCGGCGAGCTGATCGCCGTGCTCAACGAGACCCCGGACGACGTGCGCGACCTGATCCTCATCGGCCACAACCCCGGCGTCCACGGCCTCGCCGACGTCCTCGCGGGGGAGGCCGAGGGCGACGCCCAGGTCCGGATGAACCGCCGCGGCTTCCCGACGTCGGCGTTCGCCACCCTGACGTACACCGGCTCGTGGAAGGGCCTGGAGCCCGGCACGGCGACCCTGGTGGACTACTGGGCGCCGTCGGCGTAGCGGCTCGGCACGACCGTCGACCCATGCGAAGGCCCGGCACCCCTGGGGTGCCGGGCCCGATCCTTACCGGCCACGCGGGGCTCCGCGCCGGTGAACCGCTCGTGCCTAGGCGTGGTCCAGGTGCATGTCCGCGGCCTCGACCTCTTCGCGGGTGACGCCGAGGAGATACAGGACGGTGTCGAGGAACGGCACGTTGACGGCCGTATGGGCGGCTTCGCGGACCATCGGCTTGGCGTTGAACGCGACGCCGAGACCGGCGGCGTTGAGCATGTCGAGGTCGTTCGCCCCGTCGCCGATCGCGACGGTCTGCTCCAGCGGGACGCCCGCCTCGTCGGCGAAGCGGCGCAGCAGTCGGGCCTTGCCCGCGCGGTCCACGACCTCGCCGGTCACCTTGCCGGTGAGCCTGCCGTCGACGATCTCCAGGGTGTTGGCGTGGGCGAAGTCCAGGCCGAGTCGTTCCTTCAGGTCGTCGGTGACCTGGGTGAAGCCGCCGGAGACCACGCCGACCTGGTAGCCGAGGCTCTTGAGGGTGCGGATGAGCGTGCGCGCGCCGGGGGTGAGCCGCACCTCCGAGCGGACCTTGTCCACCACCGAGGCGTCGAGCCCTTCGAGGAGGGCGACGCGCGCGTGCAGCGACTGTTCGAAGTCCAGCTCGCCGCGCATCGCGGCCGCCGTCACCTCCGCGACCTCCTGCTCGCAGCCCGCGTGCGCGGCGAACAGCTCGATCACCTCGTCCTGGATCAGCGTCGAGTCGACGTCCATCACGACCAGGCGCTGCGCGCGCCGGTGCAGGCCCGCGGCGACGACCGCGACATCGACGCCGAGCGCCGCGGCCTCCAGCGCGAGCGCCGTGCGCAGCGGCTCGGTCTCCGTGCCGGACACCGCGAACTCCACCGCTGTGACGGGGTACTTGGCGAGCCGGAAGATGCGGTCGATGTTCCCCCCGGTCGCCGTGATGCTGGCGGCGATCGCGGCGGTCGACTCGGCCGTGAGGGGGTGGCCGAGCACCGTCACGTGCGAGCGGCCGAGGCCGCGCGGGCGGTTGTCGCCCCGGCCCGAGATGATCTCGGCCTGGAGGTTCATGGAGTCCGCCCACGAGTGGACGGTGGCCCGCAGATCCCCTTCGAGGCCGCGCGGAGGCTCGGTGACCAGCGCGCAGAGCACTATCCGGCCCCGGGTCACGACCTGCTCGATGTCGACGACGTCCACGGAGTACGCCGCGAGCGTGTCGAAGAGGCCGGCGGTGATGCCTGGGCGGTCCTTACCGAAGATCTTGACGAGCAGCGTGGGGAGAACAGCGTTGGCGCCTGCCGGCGAGGGCGTGCCGGGCGGCGCGGCGGCGCCGGGGGGCGCGGGGGGCGTGGAGGCACTCATGGTGAGCCCCACGGTAGCTGGCGGCGCGGGCCGGGTGACGGGGGTGTCCGGCTGCCGGACATCCCCTCGCCCCCTTGTTCATCCCCCGGCCCCACCGTGCTCGCCCGGTGCCCGTCTTGCTGTCACTCCCCGGCTCGGCGGAGGTGACGTCGCTGTCGCGCGGGCTGCTCGGTTGCCCCGGGGTGCTGTGGCTCGGTGGGTGGCGCCGCCGCTGGCGCGGGTGCTTCCCGCTCCCGAAGCCCCGCAGGAGCCGTGTCGAAATTTTGAGGGCGGAGAGGTGGGACCACCCCGGCTGCGCGGAGCGCGGCGTGGGGTCAGGGCCTCCGCTTCGGGGGTGGCGGTGGCGGTGGCGGCGGTGGGGGAGGCGGCGGCGCGGGCCACTGCCGCGCCCCCCGCTGCCCCCGCTTCGCCCCGTCCGGCGGCGGTGGCACAGGGCTCGCGACGGTCGGCGCCCCGCTGCCGGGCGGCGGTCCGCTGCCGGGCGGTGGCCCACCCGCCCCAGGGGCAGGCCCTCCACCCCCCACCTGCAAGTACGGATTCGTCTCCGCCCGGGGCGGCCGGTACGGCGTGCTCTGCCGATAGGGCCCCGCGCCGTCCGGGGCCGACGGGGTCGGTGGGGCCTCCGGACCCGACGCCAGCGGTGCCACCCGGCCCCCCGCCGCCCCGGTGGCCCGCGCGAGCAGCGCCCCGACGGCCCCGGCCCCCGCCCCCCAGGCCGCACCGAGGAGCGCGGCGAGCGTCAGGTTCCCGTGCAGTTCGAGCCCGGCCCCGAACGCGTCGAAGCCGAGGACGGACAAGGAGGCGTCCGCGGACACCCCGGTCAGCCACGCCATCAGCGGGAGGGCCACCGCCGTGACCGCCCCGAGCGTCAGCGCGCAGCGCGCGACGAACCCGGCCAGGCCCCCCGGGCGCCCCGAGGCCCGCGCCAGCGGACTGCGTACCGCCGTGAGCACCCCCGCGAACAGCATCATCATCACGGTCGCGACCCCCAGGAGCCACACCCGCCCGTCGAGTTCGGCGAGCCGCCCCAGCGTCAGGGGCTTGTCGGAGTCGCGCAGCAGATCGTCCACCGGGTCCGGCAGGAAGCGCGTCAGGGGGCCCGAGGCCTCGCCGTCGTAGGGGACGAAGAGGCCGACGGGCAGGCCGAGGAAGACGCCGTTGGGGGTGCCGAGGAGCGCGCCGCCCACGACCCGCTTCGGGTGGTCGTCGCCGATCGCCGCGTACGCCGCCGCCGCGAGCCCCGCGACGACGGCCGTCAGGACGACCGCGACCAGGGCGGACGCCGCGGGCCGCAGCACCCGGTGGACGGCGCCGAAGCCGGGCGGCAGCGGCGTCCTGCGGGACGCGAGCAGCGCGATGAGCAGCACCGCGACCGTCCAGATCGCGCCACCGAGCAACGTGGCGCCGGTGTCGACCGTGAAGCCGACCGCGGCCTCGGCCTCGACGAGGTCGCGCAGGCGGTCCGGGAAGAGCCCGCTGATGTCCCCGATGCCGCCGATGTCCTTGAGGCCGTCGGGAATCCGGTCGCCGATGCCTCCGGGAAGGTTGTCGAGACCTTTGTCGATTCCCTTGTCAATTCCTTTGTCGATGCCCAGCTGTTCGCCGTCGATCGTGATGACGTCGTGACCGGCCCAGGCGAGCCCGCCGAGCATGGCGACGAAGAGAGTGATCACCGCTCCCGCGCGCGCCGCGAGTTCGGCGGGCGAGATCACAACTCCCGCGCCGCGCAAGGAACGTAAAAAGAAGTAGGAGAGCAGGACCGCACCGGCAAGACCCACACCCAGGGGCGCGACGTCAATGGCCGTGGTCGCCTCGGCACCCTTGAGGCCGAAGGCCGACACATCACCGGATGGGGTGATGGACCCGCCGACGCCCAGGGCGATCGCCGCCGCCGTCATCGGCCCGAGCGAGCCCGCCGCGTCCGCGCCGAGCAGGTGCAGACCAAGGGCCGCCGTCCCCGCCATGCCGATCAACGCCCAGCTGACCGCCGCGATCGCGGAGAGCAGCACGTCCCCCCAGGGCACGCTCCGCCGCCCGCCCTCGTACCCGCCGCTCACCATCAGACCCCCCGAGGTCGCCGCGCGTCGCTCTCGGCGCGCGGACGCACGGCACGGGCGATATCGACGACATGAGTGACATGGCCGATATGTGCGGCATGCTCGCTATCCGTACTCGCTGAGAGCCCTTACCACTTTCCGAGGCGATATCTGCCCCGTCAACGGGGCAGTCATAGTGGCCCGTACGCAGTCTTCACAAGGCCCGACTTTCGGTCAGAGGCCTCCGCCTGAAATAGTTCCTCCCGATGTTCGACATCCCTAGACTCCCCATGATGGGGGCAACTCGGGGGACAACTCAGTGGGGCATGGAGTGCCGGAACTCGTACTGGAATTGAATGGCAGGTCCTGGACGCTTGATTCGTCCCGGACCTACACCCTCGGACGCGATCCGCAGGGTGACATCGCGCTCGACGACGCCAGGGTCTCCTGGCGGCACGCGACGATCAGCTGGGGCGGCCGGAGCTGGGTCATCGAGGACCACGGCTCCACCAACGGCACCTTCGTGCAGGGGCAGCGGATCCACCAGATGGAAATCGGCCCCGGGTCGGCCGTCCACCTGGGCAACGCGACGGACGGGCCGCAGCTCGTCCTCACCGGCGGCGCGCCCGGCGCCGCCGCCGCTGCCATGTCCGCGCCGGGCGCGCAGCAGCAGGCGCACAACGCCCCGCAGCAGGCCGCGCACGCGCCGCCGCAGCAGGCCCCTGGCCAGGCAGGACTCGGGCATCAGGAGGCCCCGGGCTGGGCGGCGCAGCCGCAGCACCAGGCACCGCAGTATCAGCAGCACCAGCAGCAGATGCCGCAGCAGCAGGCCTGGCAGCAAGCACCGCAGCACCAGGCGCCGCCGCAACAGCAGCACGCGCAGGTGCCACCGCAGCAGGGCCCGGGCGCGGGCGTGGGACCCGGTGGCGCGGCGGGGGCCCCGCCGGTCTACGGCGACCGCAGCCCGACCACGTACCACCAGTTCTCGCTTGGCCGAAAGATGCGCATCGGTCGCGCCCTGGAGAACGAGCTGGTGGTCTCCGACCTCCAGGTCTCGCGGCACCACGCCGAGTTCACCTCGACGCCCGACGGCCGCTTCGAGCTGCGCGACCTCGGCTCGCACAACGGCACGTACGTCAACGGCATGCCGATCGCGAAGTCGTCCACGGTCCTCATCGGCCCGAACGACATCGTCGGCGTCGGCCACTCCACGTTCCGCCTGGTGGGGGACCGTCTCGAGGAGTTCGTCGACACCGGAGACGTCTCCTTCTCCGCGCGCCACCTGACCGTCACGGTCGACGGCGGCAAGCAGATCCTCAAGGACGTCTCCTTCGGCGTCCCGGAGAAGTCGCTGATCGCGGTCATCGGCCCGTCGGGCTCCGGCAAGTCCACCCTGCTCAAGGCGCTGACCGGCTACCGGCCCGCCAACCAGGGCGACGTCCTCTACGACAACCGGAACCTGTACAAGCAGTTCGCCGAGCTGCGGCAGCGCATCGGTCTGGTCCCGCAGGACGACATCCTGCACAAGGAGCTGACCGTCAACAAGGCGCTCAAGTACGCGGCCAAGCTCCGCTTCCCCGCCGACACCAGCGAGCAGGAGCGCCAGCAGCGCATAGGCGAGGTCCTGCGCGAGCTGAAGCTCGACATCCACAAGGACAAGAAGGTCACCTCCCTCTCCGGCGGCCAGCGCAAGCGCGTCTCGGTCGCCCTGGAGCTGCTCACCAAGCCGTCGCTGATCTTCCTGGACGAGCCCACGTCGGGCCTCGACCCGGGCATGGACCGCGACGTCATGCAGCTCCTGCGCGGGCTCGCCGACGACGGCCGCACCGTCCTCGTCGTCACGCACTCCGTGGCCGAGCTGGCCCTGTGCGACAAGCTCCTGGTGATGGCGCCGGGCGGCTCGGTGGCGTACTTCGGCCCGCCCGAGGAGGCCCTGAACTTCTTCGGCTACGACACCTGGGCCGACGTCTTCTCCGCCTTCGAGAACTACCGCGACTACGACTGGGCGGGCCGCTGGAAGGGCTCGCAGCACTACCAGATGTACGCCGCGGACATCGACGCCGTCGCCGCGCAGTCCGTACACATGCCGCCGCCGCAGGCGATCAAGCCGCCCAAGCCGCAGGGCTGGGGCTCACAGCTGATCACCCTGATCCGCCGCTATGTGTCGGTCATCGCGTCCGACAAGGGCTTCATGGCGCTGATGCTGATCCTGCCCGCGGTGCTCGGCGCGGTCAGCCTGCTCATCGACCCGGACAAGGGTCTGCTGCCGGTCGTGAACCCGAAGACCGGCAAGATCATCCCGAACGGCACGGCCACGACGGTGCTCCTGATCCTCGCGGTCGGCGCCTGTTTCGCGGGCGCCGCGAACTCCGTCCGTGAGCTGATCAAGGAGCGGGTGATCTACGAACGCGAGCGCGCGACCGGCCTGTCGCGCTCCGCGTACCTGATGTCCAAGGTCATCGTCCTGGGCATGATCACCGTCCTCCAGGGCGCCCTGGTCGGCGCGATCGGCTTCTCCACCCGGGAGATCCCGGACAAGGGCCTGGTCCTCGGCAGCCAGGTGCTGCTCGAACTCTCCCTGCCGATCATGGGCCTGGGTTTCACCTCGATGATGTTCGGCCTGATCATCTCCGCCCTGGTGAAGACCGCGGAGAAGACCATGCCGCTGCTGGTCATGTTCGCGATCATCCAGGTCGTGTTCACCGGCTGCCTGTTCATCCTGCACGGCACGGTCGGCGTCAACGAGTTCTCGTACCTGATGCCGTCGCGCTGGGCGGTGGCCGCCGCCGGCAGCACGCTGGACTTCAACAGGATCAGCCCCAACCCGGACGACCCGGGCAGCACCGACCCGCTGTGGGACCACGAGGGCGGTGCCTACGTCATGGACATGGCCGCGCTGCTCGCCCTCGGCGCGCTCTGCGGCTTCCTCGTGGCCCGCTTCCTGCGCCGCCACGAGCCGGAGGTCATGCGCAAGTAGACCCGCTCGCGCGGACACGTCTCGTGCGGAGTCACGCGGAGCGGACACACGAAGAAGGGCGGCACCCCACGCGGGGTGCCGCCCTTCGGCGTCTGCCGGCTCGGCCTCGGGGGAGGTCCGGTCCTTGAGGTGCGGCTCAGTAGGCGCCGTTGACGTTGTCGATCGAGCCGTACCGGTGGGCCGCGTAGTTGGCGGCGGCGGTGATGTTGGCGACCGGGTCGTAGATGTTCGTCGAGGTGCCGTCGACGTGGTACGCGCTGAACGTCGGCTGGATGACCTGGAGCAGGCCGATCGACGGGGTGCCCTTCTGGGCGTTGATGTCCCAGCCGTTGATGGCGTTCGGGTTGCCCGTGGACTCGCGCATGATGTTGCGGTGCAGGCCCTCGTACGAGCCGGGGATGCCCTTGGACTTCATGATGTCGAGGGACTGGCGGATCCAGCCGTCGAGGTTGTTGGCGTAGACCGGCTTGCGCGCGGCCGCGCGGCTCGCGGTCTCCTTCGCCTTGCGGTCCTCCTCGACCTTCTTCTTCGCCGCGGCCTCGTCCTCGGCCTTCTTCTTCGCGGCGGCGTCCTTGGCCTGCTTGTCGGCGTTGGCGTGCTGCTTGCTGACGCTCGCGTGCACGGCCTGCTGCGTCTTGGCGGGGACGGACCAGGTGGCGGCGTGGGCGCCGAGGGCCTCGGTCCGCGTCGCCTCGGTCTGGGAGCTGCCCGGCACGATGGAGAAGGCGAGGGCGGCGGCACCGAGCGTGGCGACACCGGCGATCGAGAACTTCTGGGCCTTGGTCAGGGTCGAGCGACTATGACCAGAGGGGACGTGCTTGGACATGCGGAGTGGACCTCTTCGTATCGGGAGGCCGCTCGGGCGCCGGCGGGGACGGTTGCTTCCGGCAGAACGCCGCGGTGCGAGGACCGCGGCGCTGAGCGACGGGAGCAATTCTTAGCGGGCGCAAAATTCGGTGGCAAAGGAGTGACATACGATCCGCGATAGTGGACCGGGGGGTCGAGCGTGGCCGCCGATGCCCGTGTTTAGCCCCCGTTTACTGAGCCCTGCTCTCCACTAAGGGACTTCGTACGTGATGTGCGTCCTATGCGCGGGCTCACATCGGGCACGTAACAGTCTCACCAGGAGTTGCTGGAGCAATGCTCTGCGTGAGCAAACTACTCCCGTAGGAGGACATGGACGTCGCCGAACTCGTGCCAGAGGTAGAGACGGCGTACCGCCTCGGCATAACCCCGCTCCACCGCCGCCCGGCCCGCCACCGCCTCCAGCATCAGCAGATGCGAGGCCTCCGGCTCGTGCAGCCCCGTGAGGAGCCCGTCCACGACCCGCACGCCCCGCTCCGGCGTCACCACCAGATCGGTACGCCCCGCCGCCGCCCGCACCGTCCCGCCGGGGCCGGCCGCCGACTCCACGGCCCGCACGGCCGTCGTTCCCACCGCGATCACCCTGCGCCCACCCGCCCGCGCCACCTCGATCAAGCGCGCCGACGGCTCCGACACCTCGAACCGCTCCGGGTACGGCGGCTCGTGCGCCTCCGGCGACGCCACCCCCGTGTGCAGCCGGATCGGCGCGAACTGCACGCCCCGGCTCACGAGCCGCGCCACCAGGCGCGCGGTGAACGGCCGCGCCGCGCTCGGCATCTCCGCGCTCCCCGTGCCATCGGCCGACGGCACCGCGAACACCGTCTGATACACGGACAACGGCTGGTCCCGCTCCGTATAGGAGTAACGAATGGGCCGCCCGTGGCGACGCAGCAGCCGCGGCACGTCCACCGGCACCCGCACCCACCAGAGCCGCCCGCTGTCCGCGCTCAGCGGCTCCTCATATACGAGGGGCACGTCTCCGGGGAGCGTGACCACTGCACCCTCGGGCCCACCCGCACGCGGGCGCGTGGTGCCCCTTCCGTCGGGCTCCCGCAGCTCCACGGCCCACCGCCCGTCCGGCCCGAGCGTCGAGAAATGCACCACTACGCGCGCGTGGCCCATCCGCCCGTCGACCGCCGCGGGCAGCGTCGGTGAGGTGTTCACGACCAGCACGTCACCGGCCCGCAGCAGCTCCGGCAGCTCCCTGAAGGCGTGGTGCGACACCGCGCCGCCCCGCGACACGAGCAGCCGCACCGCGTCCCGGCGAAGGCCACGGCCCCGCTGCTCCACCGGCAGCGCCGCGTCGAGGCCCTCGGGCACCCGCACCACGACCGTCATGACGTCACGAGGAGCGCGGGGGCCGCGTACCGCCCGCTGGCCGGACGCTCGTCGAGCAGCCGCAGGAACGCGGGCACGACCGTCTCCGGCAGCGGCCGCCCCGAGGCGTCGTCGACCGGCACCGCCGCCTGATACAGGTCGGTACGCATGTCACCCGGGTCGACGGCCCACACCCGCAGCCCCCGCTCCTCCTCCGCGAGCACCGCCGTCAGCTGGTCGAGCGCCGCCTTCGACGCCCCGTACCCGCCCCAGGTCGCGTACGCCTCCACGGCCGCGTCCGAGCTGAGGTTGACCACCGCGCCGCCCGCGCGCGAGGCACGCAGCAGCGGCAGCGCCTTCTGGACGAGCCCCAGCGCGGCCACCACGTTCGTCTCCAGGGCCTGTCGCAGGCCGTCCAGCGTGTGCTCCTCCAGGCGCACCAGCGGCGCGGCGCCCAGCACGCTCGCGTTGTTCACCAGCAGATCCAGGCCGCCGAAGGCGCGTGCCGCCGCCACCAGGGCGGCGCGGTGCCCGGCGTCCGTGACGTCCCCTGAAACGGCGCGCACGCGCCCGCCACGGCCGCCGAGATCCCGCGCGGCCTCCTGGAGCACCGCGTCCGTACGCGCGTCCAGGACCAGGTCCCAGCCGCGCTCCGCGAGCGCCGCCGCGAGCGCCCGCCCCAGTCCCTTCGAAGCCCCCGTGATGATCGCAACCGGCATGACCCATCCCCTTTATGCTGTTTGCTCCGCTTGTTCCGTCGACGTACTCGACTTGTTCCGACGATGTACTCGACCCGCCCAGGCGCCGCGCGGCGCCCGGTGACCTCACCGTAGGAACGGACCGCGCCCCGGCGCCTCGGACGCCGGGCCCAGCGCTCCGGGTCCCTTCGTCCTACGGCGCCGGGCCGTCCTAAGACAGAGGATCGAGGGCCCCACGACCTAGTCCCAGCGCCCTAGCTCCCTGCCGCCACAGGTCGGATACGCCCTGTCACACCCCGCCGGTACGGTTGGCGCATGAGTCAAGGTCCCCGGTCCGGGCTGTACGCGGTCAGCTCGGCCCTGCTCGCCATGAGCAGTCAGCTGGAGGTGCGCGACGTCCTCAAGACGATCGTCGTCTCGGCCCGCGAGCTGCTCTCCGCGGAGTACGCCGCACTCGGCGTCCCCGACGACCACGGCGGCTTCGCCCAGTTCGTGGTCGACGGCGTCACCGACGAGCAGTGGAAGGCCATCGGCCCCCTCCCGCGCCAGCACGGCATCCTCGCCGCGATGCTCCAGAAGGCCGAGCCGGAGCGGCTCGCCGACGTCCGCGAGGACCCCCGCTTCGAGGGCTGGCCGGCCGCCCACCCGGACATGTCCGACTTCCTCGGCCTGCCCATCCGGCACGGCGACGAGACGCTCGGCGCCCTCTTCCTCGCCAACAAGAACTGCTCGAAGCCCGCCGGCGGCTGCGGCTTCGATGAGGACGACGAGGAACTGCTCTCGATCCTCGCCCAGCACGCGGCCATCGCCCTCACCAACGCCCGCCTGTACGAGCGCAGCCGCGAGCTGACCATCGCCGAGGAGCGCTCCCGCCTCGCGCACGAGCTGCACGACGCCGTCAGCCAGAAGCTGTTCTCGCTGCGCCTGACCGCCCAGGCCGCCGCCGCCCTCGTCGACCGGGACCCGGCCCGCGCCAAGGGCGAGCTACAGCAGGTGGCCGCGCTCGCGGCCGAGGCGGCCGACGAGCTGCGCGCGGCGGTCGTGGAGCTGCGCCCCGCCGCCCTCGACGAGGACGGCCTGGTCGCCACGCTGCGCACGCACATCCAGGTCCTGGACCGCGCCCACTCGGCCACGGTCACCTTCGGGAGCACCGGCGTGCGCGCCCTGCCCGCGGCCCAGGAGGAAGCCATGCTCCGCGTCGCCCAGGAGGCCCTGCACAACGCGCTGCGGCACGCCGACGCCGACCGCGTGAGCGTCGCCCTGGAGCGGCACGGCACGGGCGCGGTGTTGCGCGTCACGGACGACGGCAGGGGATTCGACCCGCGCGCGACGCGTCGCGCCGGGCGGCACTTGGGCCTGGTCTCCATGCGGGACCGGGCCGGCGGGGTCGGCGGACGGCTGACCGTGGAATCGGAGCCCGGCAAGGGCACGACGATCGAGATGGAGGTTCCCGGTGGCTGAGAACGAAGGGGCGGTGCCCGCCCCGGTCACAGGGCGGATCCGGGTGCTCCTGGTCGACGACCACCAAGTGGTGCGCCGCGGCCTGCGGACGTTCCTGGAGATCCAGGACGACATCGAGGTCGTCGGCGAGGCCTCGGACGGCGCCGAAGGCGTCGCCCGCGCCGAGGAGCTGAGGCCGGACGTCGTCCTGATGGACGTCAAGATGCCCGGCATGGACGGCGTCGACGCCCTGCGCAAGCTGCGCGAGCTGGCCAACCCCGCGCGCGTGCTCATCGTCACCAGCTTCACCGAGCAGCGCACGGTCGTGCCCGCCCTGCGCGCGGGCGCCGCCGGCTATGTGTACAAGGACGTGGACCCCGACGCCCTCGCCGGAGCCATCCGCTCCGTGCACGCCGGGCACGTCCTGCTCCAGCCCGAGGTGGCCGGCGCCCTGCTGTCCCAGGAGGAGGCCAACCACTCGCAGGGCAGGGGCGGCTCCCTGACCGAGCGGGAGCGCGAGGTGCTCGGCCTGATCGCCGACGGCCGCTCGAACCGCGAGATCGCCCGCGCCCTCGTCCTCTCCGAGAAGACCGTCAAGACGCACGTGTCGAACATCCTGATGAAGCTCGACCTCGCCGACCGCACCCAGGCCGCCCTCTGGGCCGTGCGCCACGGCGTGACCGGCTGATTCCCGTTGGCGCGCCCGGGCGGTGAGCGCCCGGGGCGCACACCGGGGGCGGTCAGTACGGACCGTCGCGTTCCGGGCTGAGATTCATACCGTCGTGTGGATGTCCCCCGGATGGCGCATCCCCCGCGGTGCGCGGCCGTTCTCCAGTGCGTGCTGCGGCGCCTCAGCCGCAGCTTCCGCTAGGAGGGTTTCAGCAGTGAAGAACGTGAAGAAGGCCGCGGCCATCACGATGATGGCGGGTGGCCTGCTGGTCGCCGGTGCCGGTATGGCCTCCGCCCACGGCGGCGCCGACGCCGACGGCGTGGCCAAGAACTCCCCGGGCGTCGTCTCCGGGAACCTCGTCCAGGCCCCGGTGCACATCCCGGTGAACGCCTGCGGCAACAGCGTCAGCGTCGTCGGCATCCTGAACCCCACCTTCGGGAACGTCTGCGAGAACGTCTGACCGACCGCGCGCGGCCCACCCCCCAGGCCGCGCGCGTCGCGTCGCCCAGCACGGCCCCGGCCGCACGGCCGGGGCCCCGCAACCAGCGCCACCAGAAGGAACACACCACATGAGCATCGCCAAGAAGGCCGCCTTCGCCGTAGCCGTCGCCGGTCTCGCCGCGGGCGCCTCCGCCGGAGCCGCGTCCGCGACCGACGCCCACGCCGACGGCAACGCCAAGAACTCCCCGGGCGTCGGCTCCGGCAACTTCGTGCAGGCCCCGGTGCACATCCCGGTGAACGCCACGGGCAACAGCGCGAACGTGGTCGGCATCCTCAACCCCGCCTTCGGCAACCAGACGGCGAACCACTGACGCGCGACACGGGCACAGGACCCCGCGGACCCCTGGTCCGCGGGGTCCCCCGCGTCCGCTCCGCGCGTCCGCTCCGCGCGTCCGCCCGCCGACCCGCCCACCAAAAACCCGAGCTACCCCCGCCCGCCCTCAAGCACCTCGACGTACGAGTTGTACGCGGCGACCTGCGCCCGCCGGGCCGTGCGCTCCACCGGCTGGAGGGCTCCCGCCCGGGCGGCCATCTCCGAGGCGCTCACGGCCCCGCCGTGGCCGTGGTCGTACGCCATCGACACCAGCAGCCCCACGCGCTGGGCCAGCTCCAACACCCGCACCGCGCGCGGCGGATACCCGGGCGCGAGCAGCTCGCGCCCCCGCTCCGCCCGCGCCCGGTAGGCGTCGAGCGCCGCCTCGGCGAGCGGGCCCGACGCCGCCACGTCGAGCCGCGAGAGCACCCGCGTGGCCTCCCGCATCGCCTCCGCCAGCTCCCGCTCCGCCTCGCCGAGCGAGGGCACGTCGGCGGGCGGCGCGTCCCGCACCGGCAGGCAGTGCCACACGACCTCCACATGTACGTCCTCGACGGCCGTGGCGTCCTCGGGGCCGGCCTCGTACACCTCGGGCACGAGACCGTACACGGCGCCGGACGCGACGACGGCCTCCTCGGCCTCCAGCGCACGCTCGTTGAAGGCGGGCGGCCCGCTCAGCCCCAGCGGGTGCCCCGGCACGGGCAGCGCCACCCGGAGCCCGGTCACCCCGAGGCCCCGCAGCCGCCCGAGCGCGAGCGTCAGACCGACGGGCGCCGGCTCCCCGGGCAGCCCCTCGACGCGGTGCACCGCGTCGTCACCCACGATCGCGTGCACCGCGTCGTCCGGTGAAACAAGTCCGGCCAAAAGGGCGTTTCCCCATGCGGCCAAGCGTCCTGAGCGTGGTTCCGAGAGCATGCACACAGCCTAAGGACCGGCCTCAGCACGGGAACGGTCGGCCAGTGGCGTAGGTTTTATCCGGGGGCTGCGTCCAACCGAGTCCACGGACGCCGCGACAGCCGAGACTGCAATGGGAGAGACCGCGCTCATGAGCGAAGTACTGGAGCTTAAGGACGTATCCGTGGTCCGAGAGGGCCGGGCTCTGGTGGACCAGGTCTCCTGGTCGGTCAAGGAGGGGGAGCGCTGGGTCATCCTCGGCCCGAACGGGGCGGGCAAGACCACCCTCCTCAACGTCGCGTCCAGCTACCTCTTCCCGAGCAAGGGCACCGCCACCGTCCTCGGCGAACAGCTCGGCAAGGTCGACGTGTTCGAGCTGCGCCCGCGCATCGGCATGGCGGGCATGGCCATGGCCGACAAGCTGCCGAAGGGCCAGACCGTCCTGCAGACCGTCCTCACCGCCGCGTACGGCATGACGGCGGGCTGGCGCGAGGACTACGAGGACATCGACGAGCAGCGCGCCCGCGCCTTCCTCGACCGCCTCGGCATGAGCGACTACCTGGACCGTAAGTTCGGCACCCTCTCCGAGGGCGAGCGCAAGCGCACCCTGATCGCCCGCGCCCTGATGACCGACCCCGAGCTGCTGCTCCTCGACGAGCCCGCCGCGGGCCTGGACCTCGGCGGCCGCGAGGACCTCGTGCGCCGCCTCGGCCGGCTCGCCCGCGACCCCATCGCCCCCTCGATGATCATGGTCACGCACCACGTCGAGGAGATCGCCCCGGGCTTCACGCACGTCCTGATGATCCGCCAGGGCAAGGTCCTCGCCGCGGGACCCCTGGAGCTGGAGCTGACCTCGCGCAACCTCTCCCTCTGCTTCGGCCTGCCGCTGGTCGTCGAGCAGCGGGGCGACCGCTGGACCGCGCAGGGCCTGCCGCTCAGCTGACCTTGTACGCCCTGTCCGTAACGGGAGTCGCGGCCCTACCATGATTATGTGGACATCGACGCATGGGTGTGGTGGCTGATCGGCGCGGTCGGCCTGGGAATCCCGCTGGTAGTGACCGCGATGCCGGAGTTCGGCATGCTCGCCGTCGGGGCCGTGGCCGCCGCGGCGACCGCGGCCGTCGGCGGCGGAGCGGTGGCGCAGACCATCGTCTTCGTCGCCGTCTCCGTCGCCCTGATCGCGGTCGTACGGCCCATCGCGGCCCGGCACCGCTCCCAACGGCCCGAACTGGCCAGCGGAATCGACGCCTTGAAGGGCAGGTCGGCGGTCGTCCTGGAGCGCGTCGACGCCTCCGGGGGACGCATCAAGCTCGCCGGTGAGGTGTGGTCGGCGCGTCCGCTCGACACCGAGCAGACCTTCGAGACGGGCCAGCAGGTGGACGTCGTCGAGATCGACGGAGCGACCGCCGTCGTCATGTGACGGCGCGAAGCCGTCCGTCAGGCCGTCGAGTGACGCCGCCGGGGGATCGGAACCCCCCACGGGGCAGGCGGCGTTCTGAAAGACTCGCAGCCAGATCGCCAAGATCTTCCGGAACCGCCGAAGCACGAAGGGTAGTGGGGAACCACGATGGAACCAATCATCATCGTCCTGATCATCTTGGTGGTGCTGGTCTTCATCGCCCTGATCAAGACGATCCAGGTCATCCCGCAGGCCAGCGCCGCCATCGTGGAGCGCTTCGGCCGCTACACCCGCACGCTGAACGCGGGCCTGAACATCGTCGTCCCGTTCATCGACTCCATCCGCAACCGCATCGACCTGCGCGAGCAGGTCGTGCCCTTCCCGCCGCAGCCGGTGATCACCCAGGACAACCTGGTCGTGAACATCGACACGGTCATCTACTACCAGGTCACCGACGCCCGCGCCGCGACGTACGAGGTCGCGAGCTACATCCAGGCGATCGAGCAGCTCACCGTCACCACCCTGCGCAACATCATCGGTGGCATGGACCTGGAGCGGACCCTCACCTCCCGCGAGGAGATCAACGCGGCGCTGCGCGGCGTCCTCGACGAGGCCACCGGCAAGTGGGGCATCCGCGTCAACCGCGTCGAGCTGAAGGCCATCGAGCCGCCCACCTCCATCCAGGACTCGATGGAGAAGCAGATGCGCGCCGACCGCGACAAGCGCGCCGCGATCCTCCAGGCCGAGGGTGTCCGCCAGTCGGAGATCCTGCGCGCCGAGGGTGAGAAGCAGTCCGCGATCCTGCGCGCCGAGGGCGAGGCCAGGGCCGCCGCCCTGCGCGCCGAGGGCGAGGCCCAGGCGATCCGCACGGTCTTCGAGTCCATCCACGCGGGCGACCCCGACCAGAAGCTGCTGTCCTACCAGTACCTCCAGATGCTCCCGAAGATCGCCGAAGGCGACGCCAACAAGCTCTGGATCGTGCCCAGCGAGATCGGCGACGCCCTCAAGGGCCTCGGCGGCGCGCTCGGCAACTTCGGCCCGATCTCCGGCGGCGGCGCTCCCGCCGCCCCCAAGACCCCGGGCGGCGTGGAGCGCCGCGAACAGCCGCCCATCGACTGACGCGCGTACGGTACGACGTTGGGGCCGCACTCTCGAGGAGTGCGGCCCCAACGTCGTACCGGCGGTCAGGCGGCGGGCTGTGCCAGCCAGTCGGGAAGTGCTGCCAGGTCCTCACGGCCGAGCGTGAGCAGCATCGCGTCCGCGGGCGTCGGCTCGAACGGCTGCTGGAGCAGCGGCATCCCCGCCTGCTCCGGCGTGCGGTCCGCTTTGCGGTGGTTGTCGAGCGCGCACGACGCCACCGTGTTCAGCCAGCTGTCCGCGCCGCCCTGGGACCGGGGCACCACGTGGTCCACGGTCGTCGCACGCCGGCCGCAGTACGCGCACCGGTGCCGGTCGCGCACCAGCACACCGCGCCGTGACCACGGAGCGCGTCTTCGGAACGGCACACGTACATAACGGCAGAGCCTGATCACCCGCGGCACCGGAAGGTCCACATCGGCGGCGCGCATCCGCAGTCCGGGGTGGGCGTGCTCCACGACGGCCTTGTCCTGGAGGACCAGTACGACGGCTCGGTTCAGCGTCACTGTCGACAGCGGCTCGAAGCTCGCGTTCAGGACCAGCGTGTCTCGCATCTCGCCCACCTCCCGTGTGCACCGGCCCACCGCCTGGCGGGCTTGGATCAACTCTGGCCGGGCGCGCCGGGATGGACAACGCAATAAAAGATGCCCGCCCCTGATCACTTCCAAGACCAGGGGCGGGCAAACGTTCAATGAACGGTCGGCGGGTGTCAGTCCTCCGCGAGCGCCGCGTACTCGGCGACCACGTGCGCCCGCGCGAGCGTGTGGAACCTCAGGTTGAAGCCGACCACGGCGGGCGAGGCGTCCGCGTCAGGACCCAGCTGCTCCTGGTCGACCGCGTACACGGTGAACACATAGCGGTGCGCCGGGTCACCGGGCGGCGGGGCCGCGCCCCCGAAGTCCTTCGTCCCGTAGTCGTTGCGCACCTGGACCGCGCCCTCGGGCAGGCCATCGAACTTGCCGCTGCCCGCACCGGCCGGCAGCTCGGTCACCGAGGCCGGGATGTCGAACACGACCCAGTGCCAGAATCCGCTCCCCGTGGGGGCGTCCGGGTCGAAGCACGTCACGGCGAAGCTCTTCGTCTCCGGCGGGAACCCCTCCCATCGCAGCTGCGGCGACGTGTTCCCACCCGCGTACACCTGGGCGTCCGGCAGCGTCGCGCCCGCCTCGAAGTCCGCGCTCGCGACCGTGAACGACGGCACGGGCGGGTGGAAGTCGTGCGGCAGCGGCGGCCTGTTGACCTCGGCCACGTAGGCACCTCCTGATCGGTACAGACTGATCGATACTGGCTGATCGGTACAGACAACGGTTCTTCGGCGCGGCGACCGTCCACGATCACGACGATCAGCCCGCGCCGACGAGCCTAGGCCTTAGAACCAGTTGCGGCGGCTGCCGACCTCGGACAGCCACGCGTTCAGATACGCGGCCCAGTCCGTGCCCTGGAAGTCGTGGAGACCGACCTTGAACGCCTTGTAGGAGTCACTGCCCTCGCTGAACAGGCCGGGCTTCTTGTCCATCTCCAGGACGACGTCCATCTCGCGGTCGTCGGCGACGAAGCTCAGCTCGACCTGGTTCAGCCCGCGGTACTGCTCCGGCGGGAAGAACTCGATCTCCTGGTAGAACGGCAGCTTCTGGCGCGTGCCGCGGATGTGCCCCTTCTCCATGTCGGCGCTCTTGAAGCGGAAGCCCAGCTGCCCGAAGGCGTCCAGGATGGCCTGTTGCGCGGGCAGTGGGTGGACGTGGATGGGGTCCAGGTCGCCGGAGTCCACGGCGCGGGCGATCGCCAGCTCCGTCTTCACCCCGATGTTCATGCCGTGCAGCTCGCGCCCGCCGAGGTGGGTGACCGGCGTCTCCCAGGGAATGTCGAGGCCGAACGGCACCGTGTGCACGGCGTTCGCCTTCAGCTCGAAGGCCCCGCCGAGGCGCTGCTTGGTGAACTCGATGTCCTGCTTGAACTCCTGGTCGTTGCCCTCGACCTCGACCCGGGCCTGGAGCCCCACGGCCAGACCCTCGATCCGCTGATCCACGGAGCCGCCCTGGATGCGCACCTCGCCCTGGACGACACCGCCCGGTACGACGTTGGCCTCGGTCAGCACCGTCTCTACGGACGCGCCGCCGGCACCCAGACTCGCCAGGAGCTTCTTGAACGCCATGACTCTCCTCCCCAGGACGCTGCCTGTGGCTTGATTCGATCGATGGATCGTCTACTTCGATCCGTACCAACGCGATCAGCGGGTGTGCGGTTCCGCGCTCTCACCCTGGCGCCCTCGCCTTGCCGGCGAGAAGACCCCCCGGCCAGGCTCCGCCCACCCTCTGCCCGGTACCCACGCACGCCCGGTGCACTACGCTCGTACGGCATGATCGCGGGACCTGACCGTACGCCCTTGCCCAGAGACTTCTTCGACCGGCCCGTCCTCGAGGTCGCTGCCGATTTGGTCGGCCGCGTCCTCGTGCGGAACTCGCCGGACGGCCCGATCGAGCTGCGTCTGACAGAGGTCGAGGCGTACGCGGGGGAGGCGGACCCCGGTTCGCACGCCTACCGGGGCCGCACCGCCCGCAACGACGTGATGTTCGGCCCGCCCGGGCACGCTTACGTGTACTTCACCTACGGCATGTGGCACTGCCTCAACTTCGTGTGCGGCCCAGAGGGCGCCGCGAGCGGAGTGCTGCTGCGTGCCGGAGAGATCATCGAGGGGGCCGAGCTGGCCCGCAAACGTCGACTCTCGGCCCGTAACGACAAGGAACTGGCCAAAGGCCCCGCGCGCCTGGCCACGGCCCTCGACGTGGACCGCGCCCTCAACGGCGCCGACGTCTGCGCGGGCCCCGAGGCACCGCTCAGCGTCCTCGCCGGGACACCCGTCCACCCCGACCAGGTCAAGACCGGTCCCCGAACCGGAGTCGGCGGGGAGGGCAGCGTCCACCCGTGGCGCTTCTGGCAGGCCAACGACCCGACGGTGAGCCCTTATAGGGCCCATACGCCCCGTCGTCGACGAACTTGACGTGGCGTTGGCAGGTCCGTAATGTAGCCCGAGCCGCTTGACCCGGGTACGGCAATCAGCCTGCAGCCGGAAGCGGCCAACCACTACCTACGACTTCCCCTCCGCGGGGCCGTATTTCGCATGCCTGCATGCCGAAATTCGAATCCGCAGACTCGATTATGAGTCGCAGGGAGGATCCGCTAAAGTAGTGACCACGCCGAAAGGCAAAGGCCCTCCAACGGCCACCGGAAATGAAATCCGAACCGGAAACGGAACGGAAAACGGATCTGGTAAGGTTGGAAACACGAAATACCGAAGGGAAGCGCCCGGAGGAAAGCCCGAGAGGGTGAGTACAAAGGAAGCGTCCGTTCCTTGAGAACTCAACAGCGTGCCAAAAGTCAACGCCAGATATGTTGATACCCCGTCTACTGGACATCAGTCCGGTGGCGAGGTTCCTTTGAAAAAGTCCTTCCAAGTTTGGGAGGCGCACAGCGAGGACGCTGTGAACGACCGGGATTATTCCTCCTGGTTGTTCCGCTCTCGTGGTGTTGCACCCGATTACGGGTACACAT
>NZ_JBWKJZ010000019.1:0-180917 GCF_056431945.1 Streptomyces sp. NPDC045778 | reverse complement strand
CCCCCCCCCCCCCCCCCCCCCCCCCCCCCCCCCCCCCCCCCCCCCCCCCCCCCCCCCCCCCCCCCCCCCCCCCCCCCCCCCCCCCCCCCCCCCTCGGCGTGTCACCGGGTACCCGGCCGGCTCACTCGCTCAGGCGGAGCGGCAGGTGCTCGAAGCCGTGCAGGCCGATCGCGGTCCGCCACTCCGGGGTGCCGGCCACCTCGATGGTCGAGAACCGGTTGATGATCAGAGGCAGGATGACCTGGGCCTCCATGCGGGCCAGATTGGCGCCCAGGCAGTAGTGCGCGCCGCCGCCGAAGCTGACGTGGCCGCCGTCGTTGCGGGTCAGGTCCAGGCGGTCGGGGTCAGGGAACTGCTCGGGGTCGCGGTTGGCGCCGGCCGTCATCAGGAAGAGCATCCGGCCGGCCGGTATTTCGTGGCCGCCCAGCTGAATGGTCTCCGCGGTCAGCCGGACCGTACCGGAAATGGGGGTTCCGTGCCGGAGCAGCTCCTCGACGGCGCTCGCGGTGATGTCCGGGTTCTCGCGCCACAGCGCCAACTGGTCGGGGAATTCCAGCAGGGTGTGGATTCCGGTGCTGATGAGATTGGTCGTCGTCTCGAAACCGGAGATGAAGAGGAAGGTGGCGAGAGCCATCAGGTCCTCGTCGTCGAGGCGGCCGGCCTCGTGCTGGTCGATCAGGGCCGAGATGAGGTCGTCGCGGCGCTCGGCGCGGCGCTGCGCGAACAACTCGTCGAAATAGCCGCGCAGTTCCATGACGGAGGCGTCCGCCTGGGCAAGCTCGGCGTCGCTGTAGTTCCCGCCGCCCCACACCCGCGTCCAGTCGTTGGCCAGTTTGTAGAAGAGCATCCCCTGGTTGTCGGGTACGCCGAGCATTTCGCAGATCACCGCCACCGGGAACGGGCTGGCGACCGTCGGTACGAGGTCGACGGGCTCGCCGCCCTTGGCGCGTTCGGCCAGGTCATCGACGAACCGGTGGGCGAGCACCTCGATGGACTGGCGCATCTGCTTGATCGCTCCCGGTGTGAACACCGAGGAGGCCACCTCGCGCATGGCCGGGTGCTCCGGGGCGTCCAGATTGACAAGCGCGCGCAGGAACAGACGCAGCGACTCGTGCTCCTGCCAGTCGGCGCGCTGAATCGTCGCGGCCCGGACGCCGTTCTTCATGTTCGCCATCCGGGCGGCCGTGTTCACCTCCTTGTAGCCGGTGATCGCATAGGCGCCGAGAGTGGTGCTCTCGTACACGCGGTCGACCTCGCGGATCGCCGCATACAGCGGATAGGGGTCTTCGATCATGGGCGGAGTGGCCAGGCGGGCAATGGCCGCCTCCGCCTCCTGGATCGCGCTGTCAGTTGTCATCGAAGGCTCCGATCGTGGCGGGACATTCCTGTGGGGTCGCGCGCTCGATTCCGCTTTCAATAGAGAACGCGAATGGTGCCTGAACAGGCGAGCAATAAGCTTCTGACTGGAAAGGGTATGGCGCGATCAACCCATTCCGTACCCCTACGCCCCCCTAGCCGGGGTGTCTGGAACGAGGCCCGGCGGGGCGCGGCGAAACCTTTTGATCTCGGTGGCAGGTCGAGTACGGTGAGCGCCGTCGGCAGGCGGGGGCACGCTTCGGTATATCTGGTATATCTTGGGACCGCCGATTTCAACGGGGATGCGGATACGTGGGAGCGGAGATGGCAGCCGGGAAGGACAGCGCTCCTCGTGAGCGCGCTCGTAGCGCGGAGCTCTTCTGGGGCGACAAGGGGCGGCCGAGCCGTGGGCCCAAGCCAGGGCTGTCCATCGGACGGATCGTGGAGACAGCGGTCGAAGTCGCCGACTCCGAGGGCCTCTCGGCGGTGTCCATGCAGCGGATCGCCAGCGAGTTCGGCTTCACGACCATGTCGCTGTACCGCTATCTGCCGGGCAAGGCCCAGTTGATCGACCTGATGACCGACGCGGCCATCGGCACGCCGCCGGTCCTCGCGGACGTGCCCGGCGGCTGGCGGCCCAAGCTGGAGGAGTGGGCCAGGCAGCTGTGGCACACCTACCACCGGCACCCCTGGCTGTTCGAGCTGCCCGCCGCCCGCCCCGGCGCCATGGGTCCGAACGAGCTGAGCTGGCTGGAGGCCGCGGTCAGCGGCTTCTCCGACACCGACCTCACCGGTGCGGAGCAGCTCGACGCGGTCTTCGCGCTCAGCGGTCTGATCCGCAGCTGGACCTACCGTCCGAGCAGCATGGACCAGGACCAGGGCCGGGACCAGGAACAGAAGCCCATCACGGCCGAGATGGCCGAGCAGTGGGGCTCAGCCGTCGGGGAGCTGATCAAGGAGCACGGGGATTCCTATCCGGCGCTGCTGGCCGCGATGTCCTCCGGCGCCTTCGACCCGGAGGCCGGTGACGGCGAGGAGTTCGGTCTGCGCTGTGTGCTGGACGGCATCGGCGTCCTGATCAGCCAGCGCGCCGAAGCCTCCGCGACCTCCTAGCGGTCCGTCTGCCACGGGCTCCTGGCGGTCCGTCTGTCACGGCCTCTTGGCGGTCTGCCTGTCACGGTCTCCTGGCGGTCCGTCTGCCACGGCCTTTTGGCGGTCCGCCCGTCACGGGCCTCTGGCGGTCCGTCTGCCACGGTCTCGTGACGGTCTGCCTGCCACGGTCTCCTGGCGGTCCGTCTGCCAAGGCCCCCTGGCGGTCTGCCTGCCACGGTCTCCTGGCGGTCCGTCTGCCACGGCCTCTTGGCGGTCTGCCTGTCACGGTCTCCTGGCGGTCCGTCTGCCACGGCCTCTTGGCGGTCCGCCCGTCACGGGCCTCTTGGCGGTCCGTCTGCCACGGGCTCCTGGCGGTCCGTCTGTCACGGCCCCCTGGCGGTCTGCCTGTCACGGTCTCCTGGCGGTCCGTCTGCCACGGCCTTTTGGCGGTCCGCCCGTCACGGGCCTCTGGCGGTCCGTCTGCCACGGTCTCGTGACGGTCCGTCTGCCACGGCCTCCTGACGGTCCGCCCGTCACGGCCTTTGGCGGTTCGCCCGCCGTCACTCCTCGGCGGCGGCCCGTGCGGCCAGCTCCCTGCGGTCCACCTTCCGGTTCGAGTTCAGCGGGAACGCGTCGAGGTGCCGGTAGTGCCTCGGCAGCAGGCCGCTGGGCAGGACCTGCCGAAGCTGCCGGGCCAGGACGGCGGGGGCGGTGGGAACTCCCGTGTAGTAGACGACGAGTTCGAGACCGCTCTCCGCGGGCCGGGTCACGGTCGCCGCGTCGGTCACCCCGGCGCAGCCGCGGATCGCGTCGTCGACCTCGGCGAGTTCCACGCGCCACCCCTGCACCTGGACCTGGGCGTCGAGCCTGCCGAGGTAGGCCAGCTCCCCGTTGGCCAGGCGACGGACCCGGTCCCCGGTGCGGTACCACCGGCGCCCGTCGCGGTCGAGGAACCGGCCCGCGTCGTCGGCGGGATCGACGTAACCCGACGCCATCTGCGGCCCGGCGACGCACAACTCCCCCTCGGAGTCGCACGTCCCGCCGTCCTCGGTCAGCAGGAGCTGGTCGTGGCCCTCGTGCACCGTCCCGACGGGCACGACGCCGTTGACGCCGAGCGCCGGCGAGACCTCGGGTGACCACCGGTGGCGGCTGATCGTGATGGTGAGTTCCGTGGGCCCGTACAGGTTCTCCACGGCGGAACCGGGGGCGGCCGCCTGCCAGTCGGCGGTGTCGGAGCACAGCAGCGCCTCACCGGCGAAGAAGCTCCAGCGCAGGGTGGACAGCGAGGCCGGTGCGAGGCCGCCGCGCCTGCGCACCAGGGCGATGGCGCTCGGCGTGGAGAACCACACCGTCATCTTCCGCTCGGCGACGAACGCGGGCAGATCCAGATACGCCTGCGCCGGTACGGCGTGCACGCTCGCCCCGGCGCCCCAGGCGCAGAAGAGGTCGAACATCGCGCAGTCGAAGTTCAGCTCGGTCGCCTGGGAGAAGACGTCGTCGGCGCTGAAGTCGTAGCGGCCGTCCATGAGGCCGAAGTAGTGGTCGAGGCCGCCGTGGCTGATCGGCACGCCCTTGGGGCGCCCGGTGGAGCCCGAGGTGAAGAGCAGATAGGCGGTGTCGGAGGCCTGTACGGGGCGCGGTGCGTCCAGGGCACGGCCCTGCCCGACCGGGACCTTCCGGAAACGGCCGTCCTGGGCACCGTCGTGTCCGGGTGCCAGGACGGGAAGAGTCAGCTCCGTGTCGGCGAGCGCCGAGAGGCCCGGCCGGTCGGCCAGCACCACCGAGGCCCCGGACACCTCCAGCATCCGCCGGGTCCGCGCCGCGGGGAAGCCGGGGTGCAGGGGGACCACCGTGGCGCCGGTGTACAGCGCCGCCAGGATGCCCGCGTAGCTCTCCACTCCCTTGTCGGCGAGCACTCCGACCGCGCGCGGCGGGCCGTCCGCTTCGGCCAGCAGAGCACCGGCCCACCGCAGGGCCAGTTCATGCAGTTCCTCGTAACTCACGGCTTCGGCGGCCACCCGCAGTGCCGTTCCCTTCGGGGACGCGGCCAGGCCGCGCAGGAAGCGCTCCTGCGGCGCGTTCCGGAGCGTCACGTGCATTGTTTCTCCAGGGAAAGAGGGGGTGTTAAGGGTGGTCGCGTCCGGCCGGGCGGCCTACGTTGCAGACGGAAGGAGTTCGGTCGTAGCGAGTCTTCGGGATTCTGGAGTCATCATGTGGAACGAGCAGTTCGAAGAGATCCTCCGTAAGCACCTGCCATTCCTTTCGAGCGACGAACCGCTGCTCGCGGAAATCAACCTCAGGGATTTCGGTCTGGACTCGATGGCCATGGTCGACGTGCTTGCGCTGCTGGAGCAGGAATTCGATGTGCGGTTTGTCGACGACGCGATGAGCATGGAAAATTTCGAGACCCCGCAGACGCTCTGGAACACCCTGTCCAGGATGGAGCGGGCCACCGCCTGACTTTCTCAGGCCGCTGCGGCCCTGCGGCGCGGCCGCAGGGCCGTCTGCGGTTTGAGCGGCACGACCGAGAAGTTGTCGGTGGCGCATCGCACCCGGCCCCACAGGCTGTCCGGTCCCGATACGTAGAGCTGCCCGACACCCAGGCGCTTCAGGGAGTCCAGCGCGGTCGGCCACTGAACCGGCCTGACGATTCCGTCCAGCACCATCGTGCGGATCTCGTCGCCCGTTCTCAGCACCGACCCGTCGTGGTCCGAGACCACCGGAATCCGCGGATCGTGGAAGACGAGTTCCCCGAAGAGGCTGTTCTCGATGTCGTCCCGCAGCCGGCCGAAGACACTGGCGTGCATGGGCGGCCGCATGGTGTACAGCGGCAGTCCGCCCACCGAGCGCAGCCGCTGCTTCAGCCAGTCGAGCCGGCGCTCGCGCAGCGACAGCATGAAGAAGTCCTCGTCGACGTGGCACGCGATCTCGTGCCATTCGCCCAGCTCGTCGAGTTCGGCGAGCACCTGGGCGAGGGCCTCGCCGGGCGTGCGGGCGAAGGACTGGGTGACCACGTCACCGTGGGACTCGGCGAAGTACGCGTCAAGGCGGTGGCCCCACCGGGCGGTGAGCACCACGGCGTCGTCGAACGCCAGCGCACCGGAGTGGACCGCCGCGGGGACGCCGCCGAAGCTGGGGCCGACGCAGGCGTCGGCCTCGATGCCCAGCTCCTCCTCGCCCCACCGCGCCAGCGCGAGGCAGTTCACCAGGAACGCCACCCGCTCGTACTCCGAGAACTCGCCCTCGGCCGACCGGTAGCGCTCGACCAGTGAATACCCGAGCGCGGCATTCGCCTGGGCCACGAGACGGCGCGCCACCGGATTGATCAGCATGAATTTCGCCACGTCCCCGAATGGGCACGGAGATATGCCGGGGAAAGCTATGGCGGTGCCCGCCGCGCGATCAGTGTCCATGTGTACGACTTCCCATCCGCCCCGTAATGGCGTCGCGTTGGATACGGTGCCACAGTAAGTGTCCGACCGGGGCGATATCACCTGAACCCCTAATACCCCCTAAACCGTGCCCACTTGGCGGCGGAGCCGGTTGTCAGTGCTGAGCGGCCCATGTTAGGAACTAATTCCCCAGCACCTTCAGATGACTCTCAGCCGCGGCGCAAGCCGCCGGGAAGGAATTCGCGTGAGCATGACTGGGCAACGCGTGGCCCGCGTGCGCGATTCGGTGGACAATCTCTGCGGCTTCCTGCTGCGGGCGGCGAAATCGACGCCGGACGCCCCGGCCGTGGTGGAGCGGGACCAGGAGGGCGGCCTGACGACCGTCAGCTACCGGCAACTGGCCGACCGGGTCGACGCGTACGCCGCGCAGTTGGAGCGGCTCGGGCTCGACGTCGGTGACCGCGTGGTGCTGGAGTCGGACGTGTCCTCCGGTGCCGTCGCGATGCTGCTCGCCTGCTCCGCGCTCGGCCTGCCCTTCATCCCGGTGAGCCCCGAGACGCCCGCCAAACGGCTGGCGTCGATCATCGAGACGGCCGAACCCGCCCTGTTCGTCCAGGGCGACGAGGGGCGCAGGGAAGGCATCCCGGAGCAGGTCGGCACGGCGCGGTTCGGCCCGGAGGGGGTACGCGTCGAGCGCCCGCCCGCGCCCCGGACCAGGCACCGCCGCGAAGTGGTCGACACCGACACGGCGTACATCATCTTCACCTCGGGCACCACGGGCCGCCCCAAGGGCGTGGTGATGAGCCACCGTGCGGTCATCGCCCTGCTCCGCGCGCTCCTGAGCCAGGAACTCCTCACGGCTGCCGACCGGGTCGCGTCCACCTCGCCGCTCCAGTTCGACTTCGCCCTCTTCGACATCGGCTTCGCGCTGGGCAGCGGGGCCGCACTGGTGCCGGTCCCGCGCGGTGAGCTGAAGTGGCCGCGCCGCTTCCTCGCCTTCCTGGACGAGGCCGCCGTCACCCACGTCGACGGCGTCCCCTCGATCTGGCGTCCGGTGCTGCGTCACGAGGCGGAGCGGCTGGCGGGAATGACCCGGCTGCGCGGCGTCCTCTTCACCGGGGAGGACTTCCCGCTCCCCGAACTGCGCCACCTCCAGCGGGTGTTGCCGCAGGCACGCATCACCAATGGCTACGGCGCCACCGAATCCATGGCGTGCTCCTTCACCCCGGTGCCCAACCCGCTGCCGGACGGCCTCGACCGGCTCTCCATCGGATTCCCGCTCCCCGGCTTCGACGTCACCCTGATCGACGAGGACGGGAAGCCGGTGACCGAGGCCGGTGTCGAGGGACAGATCCATCTGCGCTGCCCCTCCCTGTTCACCGGCTACTGGGACGACCCGGAGGCGACGAGGAGCGCCCTGGTGCCCGACCCGCTCGACCCCCGCTCGGGCCGCCTGGTGCTGCGCAGCGGCGACCTGGCCTGCCGCGGGGACGACGGGGAGCTGTACTTCCGCGGCCGCGTCGACTCCCAGGTGCAGATCCGCGGCAACAGGGTCGAACTGCGGGAGGTGGAGCGGAGGTTGCTGGACTTCCCCGGAATCAGCTCCGCGGTCGCGCTGCTGCGACCCCGGCCGGGGCACGATCCCGTGCTGCACGCCTTCGTCGTCATGGATCCGGACGGCTCGGCATTCGACCGGATGAAGGTACGTGCCTTCTGCATGGACACGCTGCCCGCCTACATGATTCCCCAGGAAATCTTCGCCGTCGAAGACATTCCACTGACCGTCAACGGCAAGGCCGACCGCGCCGCCCTGGCGGCCCGGACCGCCGGCCATCAGTAGTTTCCCATTACGTGTGGAGTACGCAGATGAGTGAGTTCTGGAACGCTGCGAGATTTTCGGGTGAAGAACTCGCCCGGCACTTGACCGCTTTGTCTGCGTCGGAGCAGAGCGCCGCCCTGCTCCGCCTGGTGCACGACGAGACCGCGGCCGCCCTGCGGAAGGTCCACCCGGAGGCCGCACAGGCCCCGGTGCGGCTCGACGCGGACCGCGCCTTCACGGAACTGGGCCTGGACTCCCTCGCCCTGGTGGAGCTGCGCAACCGGCTGGCCGCCCGCACCGGCCGGGACCTTCCGGTGACGATCGCGTTCGACTACCCGACCGCCACCGCGCTCGCCGGGCACCTGCGGGCCGAGGTGCTCGACCTGCCCGAGGAGCCCCTCGCCGAGGAGCCGCCCGCCTCCACCGACGACGAGCCCGTCGCCATCGTGGGCATCGGCTGCCGCTACCCGGGGGACGTGCGCTCCCCGGGCGACCTGTGGCGCCTGCTCGCCGACGGCAGGCACGTGATCAGTGACTTCCCCACCGACCGCGGCTGGGACCTGGAAGCGCTCTACGACCCCGACCCGGGCGTGCCCGGGACCAGCTACGTCCGGCAGGCCGGATTCCTGCCCGACGCCGCCGACTTCGACGCGGACTTCTTCGAGATCAGCCCCAAGGAAGCCACGGCGATGGACCCCCAGCAGCGCCTCCTCCTGGAGACCTGCTGGGAGGCGCTTGAGCGGGCCGGCATCGACCCGGGCCCGCTGCGCGGCAGCCGGTCCGGGGTGTTCATCGGGGTGGAGCCGCACGAGTACGGGCCGCGGGTGCACGAGGCCCCCGACGGACTCGACGGCTACCTCATGACGGGCACCGCGCCCAGCGTCGTCTCCGGCCGCGTCGCCTACACCCTGGGCCTGGAGGGCCCCGCGCTGACCGTCGACACCGCCTGCTCGGGCTCGCTCGCCGCCCTGCACCTGGCCGTGCACTCGCTGCGCCGCGGCGAGTGCACCCTGGCCCTTGCCGGTGGTGTCACCGTGATCACCAGCCCCGGCACCTTCACCACTTTCAGCCGCCAGCGCGGGCTGGCCGCCGACGGCCGCTGCAAGGCCTTCGCCGCCGCGGCCGACGGCACCAACTTCGCCGAGGGCGCGGGAGTCCTCGTCCTGGAACGGCTCTCCGACGCCCGGCGCAACGGCCACCGGGTGCTGGCCGTCGTGCGCGGCACCGCGATCAACCAGGACGGCGCGAGCAACGGCCTCACCGCCCCCAGCGGCCTGGCCCAGCGCCGGGTCATCCGCCAGGCGCTCGCCGACGCCGGAGTGACCGCGGCCGAGGTCGACGCCGTCGAGGCGCACGGCACCGGCACCCGCCTCGGCGACCCCATCGAGGCCCAGGCCCTGATCGCCACCTACGGCCGCGACCGCGCGCCCGGCGCACCCCTGTGGCTCGGCTCCGCCAAGTCCAACATCGGCCACACCGGAGCCGCCGCAGGCGCCGCGGGCGTCATCAAGATGGTCGAGGCCATGCGCCACGGAGTGCTGCCCGAGACCCTGCACGTCGACGAGCCGTCGCCGCACATCGACTGGTCCGCGGGCACGGTCCGGCTGCTGACCGAACCCACGCCCTGGCCGGAGACCGACGGGCGGCCGCGCCGCGCGGGCGTCTCCTCCTTCGGCGTCAGCGGCACCAATGTGCACGTCATCCTGGAACAGGCGCCCGCGGCCGACGAGGAGACGGCGGAGCCGCCCGCCGCCGAGTCCCCGCACGAACGCGGCGACACCCCGGTGACGCCCCTGGTGATCTCGGCGAAGAGCGAGCCGGCGCTGCGCGCCCAGGCCGGGCGCCTCGCGGACCTGCTCGCCGCCGGTGCCGCCCCGTCGCTGACCGACGTCGCCTACTCGGCGGCCACCACGCGCGCCGCGCTGCCCCACCGTGCCGCCGTGGTCGCCGCGGACCCCGCGGAGGCGCTGCGGGCCCTGCGCGCCACCGCCGAGGGCGCCGAGACGCCCACGGCGGCGCGCGGGACCGCGGGCCCCGGCAGGCTCGCCTTCCTCTTCACCGGGCAGGGCAGCCAGCGCCTCGCCATGGGCCGCGGGCTCCACCGGGTGAACCGGGTCTTCGCCGAGACGCTGGAGGAAGCCGCGGGCTACCTCGACATCCAGCTCGACGTCCCCCTCCTGGAGGTCCTGTTCGCCGCCGAGGGCACGCCCGAGGCCGCCCTCCTGGACGAGACGGCCTACACCCAGGCCGCGCTCTTCGCCGTCGAGGCGGCGCTGTCCGACGTGCTGAGGTCCTGGGGCGTCGTACCCGACTACGTGGCCGGTCACTCGGTCGGCGAGCTGGCCGCCGCGTACGCGGCCGGAGTGCTCTCCCTGGAGGACGCCGCCCTGCTGGTCGGCGCCCGCGGGCGGCTGATGCAGGACATCCCCGAAGCCGGAGCCATGGTCGCCCTGGAGGCGGCCGAGGACGAGGTGGTCCCGCACCTCACGGACCGGGTGAGCGTCGCGGCCGTCAACGGCCCGAACTCGGTGGTCCTGTCCGGCGACGAGGACGCGGTCGAGCGGATCCTGGCGCGGTTCGCCGGCCGCAGGTCCAAGCGGCTGCGCACCTCGCACGCCTTCCACTCGCCGCTGATGGAGCCGATGCTCGACGAGTTCCGGCAGATCGCGGAGGCCATGCACCACCGCGCGCCGCGCATTCCGCTCGTCTCCGACGTCACGGGCCGGCCCGTGACGCCCGACGCCGAGTACTGGGTCCGGCACGTGCGCGAGACCGTGCGCTTCCACGACTGCGTGCGGTGGCTGGAGGCGGAGGGCGTCACCACGTACCTGGAGCTGGGCCCGGACGCCGTACTGTCCGCCCTGGGCCGGGACTGCCTCACCGCCGACAGCGCGGACGCCCTGTTCGCGCCGGTGCTGCGGGCCGGCCGCGACGAGGAGCGCGAACTGGCGGCGGCGGTGGCCGCCGCCCACGTCCGGGGGGTGCGCGTCGACTGGGAGGCGTTCTTCGCCGGGCACGGCGCTCACCGGACCGAGCTGCCCACCTACGCCTTCCAGCGGCGACGGTACTGGATCGACGTGGGGACCGGCGGGGACGTCAGCTCGGCCGGGCTCGGCCGCCCCGACCACCCGCTGCTCGGCGCCGTGGTGGGCCTCGCCGGAGCCGACGGTGTGGTGCTGACCAGCCGCCTCTCGGTCTCCTCCCACCCGTGGCTCGCCGACCACGCCATATCCGGGGTCGTCCTGCTGCCGGGCACCGCCTTCGTCGAGCTGGCCGTCCGGGCCGGTGACGAGGTCGGCTGCGGCACGGTCGACGAACTGACGCTCCAGGCCCCGCTGACGCTGCCCTCCGGCGGCGCCCTCACCGTGCAGGTGGCCGTCGGACCCGCCGAAGGACCGGGCCGCAGGCCGGTCGACATCTACTCGCGCGCCGAGGACGGCGAGCCCTGGGTCCGCCACGCCACCGGCGTCCTCGCCCCCACCGAGGAAGCCCCCGCGGCCCCGCCGGCCGCGGCCGACTGGGCCGACCTCGCCTCGGCCTGGCCGCCCCCGGGCGCCCGCCCGGTCGACATCACCGGCCTCTACGCCGAACAGGCCGGGCAGGGCTACGGGTTCGGCCCGACGTTCCAGAACCTGCGCGCCGTCTGGAGGCGCGGCTCCGACGTCTTCGCCGAGGTCGCCTTCGCGGAACGGGCCGAATCCCAGGCCGAGCGGTTCGGGCTGCACCCCGCGCTCCTCGACTCCGCCCTCCAGGCCATGGCGTTCCTCGGCGACCGCGAGACGGACGGCGACGGCGAGGGCGAGGGCGACGGCGACACCAGGATCCCCTTCGCCTGGAGCGGCGTCTCCCTGCACGCCCAGGGGGCGTCCGCGCTCCGCGTGCGGCTCTCCCCGACCGGCCAGGACGCGGTCGCGGCCGTCATCGCCGACCCGACCGGCGCACCCGTGGCCACCGTACGTTCCATCACCGTGCGCCCGGTGAGCGCCGAAGCGCTCCAGAGCGCCCGGCAGTCCCGGTACGAGGCACTGCACCGGGTCGCGTGGGCGCCGGCGGGCCGGGCAGCGGACACCGGCCACGGCCGGCTGGCGGTGCTCGGCACGGCGGGTCCCGCCCTGGCCGGGGCGCTGGGCGCGCAGGACGGCGTACCGGCGTACCCGGACCTCGTCTCGGTCGGCGAGGCCGTCACGGCCGGTGCCCCCGTTCCCGACGTGCTCCTTGCCGCCTTCGGGCCGTCCGAAGGCGCTCCGCCCCAGGCCGCGCGGGACGCGGTCAAGCGACTGCTCGAACTGCTCCGCCAGTGGCAGGAGTTCCAGGCCGACGAGCGGTTCTCCACGACCCGGCTCGCCGTCGTCACCACCGGCGCGGTGGCCGCGGGACCCGGCGAGCGGGCCGAGCCCGGCAGCGCCCCCCTGTGGGGGCTCCTGCGCGCGGCCCGCGCCGAACAGCCCGACCGCTTCGTCCTGGTGGACCTCGACCCGGACGACAAGGGGGCCCCGGCGGGCCCGCTGCGCGGCGGACTCGCCTCCGGGCACCCCGAGTTCGCGCTCCGCGGCGGGACGGTCCTGGTGCCACGCCTTGAACGCGTGCCGGTGCCCGCGACCGTGGCACCCTCGCCCTGGGACGCCACGGGCACGGTGCTGATCACCGGCGGCACCGGAGGCCTCGGCGGCCACATCGCCCGCCACCTCGTCACTGCCCACGGCGTCCGCCACCTGCTGCTGGCCGGCCGCCGCGGCCCCGAAGCCCCGGGCGCCGACCGGCTGCGCGCCGAGCTGACAGACCTCGGCGCCGAGGTCGACGTCGTGGCCTGCGACGTCTCCGATCGTGACGCGGTCCGGCGGCTGCTGGCCGCCGTGCCCGCCGACCACCCCCTGACCGGCGTGGTCCACACCGCGGGAGCGGTGGCCGACGGCCTGGTGGGAACCCTGACCGACGAGCAGGTCGACACGGTCTTCGCCCCGAAGGCCGACGCGGCCTGGCACCTGCACGAGCTGACCCAGGACCTGGACCTGTCGGCCTTCGTGCTCTTCTCCTCGGGCGCGGGCGTCCTCGACGCGGCGGGCCAGGGCAACTACGCCGCCGCCAACGTGTTCCTCGACGCCCTGGCCCAGCACCGCCACGCGGCCGGGCTGCCCGCCCTCTCCCTGGCCTGGGGGCTGTGGGGCGGCGGCGACGGCATGGGCGGCCGGCTCGACGAGGCCACGCTGCGGCGCGCCGACCGGTCGGGCCTCGCCACGCTCTCCGCGGCCGAGAACCTCGCCCTCTTCGACCAGGCACTCGGCCTCGGCGGCGAGGCAGGGGCCGCCGTGCTGCCGATCCGGATCGACACGGCCGCCCTGCGCGGCCGCACCGACGGCGTTCCCGTGCTGCTGCGCGGCCAGGCCCCCGCGCCCACCCGCCGTACGACCGCCGCCGCGACGGCCGCGGACCAGGGCTCGTTCGCCCGGCACCTCGCAGGCCTCTCCGGGGCCGAACGCGACCGGTACGTACTCGATCTGGTGCGGGCCCGGGTCGCCGCGGTGCTCGGGCACGACGGCGTGGCGGCGATCGACCCCGGCCGGGCCTTCAGCGAGACCGGCTTCGACTCCCTCGCGGCGGTCGAACTCCGCAACGCGCTGAACTCCGCGACCGGGCTGCGGCTTCCCTCCACCCTGGTCTTCGACTACCCCACACCGCACGCCCTGGCCGACTTCATCCAGGCCAAGGCGCTGGACGCGGGTGCCGCCACCGCTGCGCCGCTCCCGGCGGTGCCCGGTGCCGACCTCGCGTCGGAGCCGGTCGCCATCGTCGGGATGGCCTGCCGCTACCCGGGCGGAGTCACCTCCCCGGAGGACCTGTGGCGTCTGGTGGAGCAGGGCGAGGACGGCATCTCGCTCTTCCCGGACGACCGCGGCTGGGAGGTCGAGAAGCTGTACGACCCCGAGCCGGGCACCCCGGGCAAGAGCTATGTCCGCGAGGGCGGATTCCTCCACGACGCCGCCGAGTTCGACCCGGCGCTCTTCGGGATCGGCCCCCGCGAGGCGCTGGCCATGGACCCGCAGCACCGGCTGCTCCTGGAGACCACCTGGGAGGCGGTGGAGCGGGCCGGCATCGATCCGACCTCGCTGCGCGGCAGCCGCACCGGCGTCTTCGCCGGTGTGATGTACCACGACTGGGCCACCCGGCTCGCGGCCGCTCCCGAGGAACTCACGGGCTATCTCGGGATCGGCAGCGCCGGATCCATGGCCTCCGGCCGACTCGCGTACACCTTCGGCCTTGAGGGGCCGGCGATGACGGTGGACACGGCCTGCTCGTCCTCGCTTGTGGCGCTGCACCTGGCCGTGCAGGCGCTGCGCTCGGGGGAGTGCTCGCTGGCCCTCGCGGGCGGTGTGACCGTCATGTCCACCCCGAAGACGTTCGTCGACTTCAGCGCGCAGCGCGGTCTGGCCGCGGACGGCCGGTCCAAGTCGTTCGCCGCGACCGCGGACGGCACCAGTTGGAGCGAGGGCGTGGGCATGCTCCTGGTCGAACGGCTCTCGGACGCCGAACGGCTGGGGCACCCGGTGCTCGCGGTCGTCCGGGGCACGGCCGTCAACCAGGACGGCGCCTCCAACGGCCTGACCGCGCCCAACGGCCCCTCCCAGCAGCGGGTGATCCGGCAGGCGCTGGCGGTGGCCGGTCTCGAACCGGGAGACGTGGACGCGGTGGAGGCGCACGGCACCGGCACCAGGCTGGGTGACCCGATCGAGGCGCAGGCGCTGCTCGCCACCTACGGCCAGGACCGGCCGCAGGACCAGCCGCTGTGGCTGGGCTCGATCAAGTCGAACATCGGCCACACCCAGGCGGCCGCGGGCGCGGCGGCGATCATCAAGATGGTCGAGGCGATGCGCCACGGCGTGCTGCCGAAGACCCTGCACATCGGAGAGCCCACACCCGAGGTGGACTGGTCCGAGGGCGCGGTGGAACTGCTGACCGAGGCGCGCCCGTGGCCGGAGCACGGCCGCCCCCGCCGGGCCGGGGTCTCCTCCTTCGGCGTCAGCGGCACCAACGCCCACATCATCCTCGAACAGCCCGCCGCCGCACCCGCCGACGAGCCCGGACCGGACGCCGCCGACCTCGGCAGCGCCGCGGGACCGGTGCCCTGGCTGCTCTCCGGCAAGACCGCCGATGCGCTGCGGGCACAGGCCGCGCGTCTGTGGTCGCACCTGGGCTCGGACGAGACGGACGTCGCCGCCGTGGGCCGGTCCCTGGCGACCGGACGCGCCGCGCTCGACCACCGCGCGGCCGTCGTCGGCACGACACGCCAGGACTTCGTCCGAGGCCTGGCGGCGTTGGCGGAGGGGGCGCCGTCGGCTGGTGTGGAGCGGGGCGTGGTGCGTGCTGGTGGTGCGACCGCGTTCTTGTTCACGGGGCAGGGTGCGCAGCGGGTCGGTATGGGCCGTGAGTTGTACGAGGTGTTCCCGGTGTTCGCCGAGGCGTTTGACGCGGCGTGTGAGGCGGTGGGTCTGGATCGTTCCGTCTTCCAGGACGCAGGTCTGTTGGGTCGTACGGAGTTCACGCAGTCGGCGTTGTTCGCCGTGGAAGTGGCGTTGTTCCGTTTGGTGGAGTCCTGGGGTGTGGTGCCGGACTTCGTGGGCGGGCACTCGGTGGGGGAGTTGGCGGCGGCTCATGTGGCGGGGGTGTTGTCGCTGGAGGATGCGGGTCGTGTGGTGGCGGCTCGTGGCCGGTTGATGCAGGCGTTGCCGCCGGGTGGGGCGATGGTGTCCCTGGTGGCCACGGAGGAGGAGGTCCGTGCAGCCCTGGTGGAGGGTGTGGATGTTGCCGCGGTGAACGGTCCGCGGTCGGTGGTGATCTCCGGTGACGAGGACGCTGTACTCGCCGTTGCGGCGGGGTTTGAGCGCTCGCGGCGCCTGGAGGTGTCGCATGCGTTCCACTCGGCGCGGGTGGAGCCGATGCTGGACGACTTCCGCGCGGTAGTGGAGGGGGTGTCCTTTGCGGCGCCTCGGATTGCGATGACGGGTGCGGTCACGGATCCGGAGTACTGGGTGCGGCACGTGCGGGAAGCAGTCCGCTTCGCGGACGAGGTAGCTGCGCTGCACGCTGAAGGAGTACGGACGTTTCTGGAGTTGGGCCCGTCGGGTGTGCTGACGGCGATGGTCCAGGACTGCTTGTCCGAGGTCGAGGGCACAGTGTGTGTCTCGGTGCTGCGCAAGGACGGCAGTGAGCCGGAAGCCCTGGTCACGGCGTTGGCCCGCTTGCATGTGAACGGGACCCGGGTGGACTGGGAGGCCTTCTACGCCGGGCGCGGAGCCCGGCGCGTGGATCTTCCGACGTACGCCTTCCAGCGGGAGCGGTACTGGCTGGACACCTCGGGTGCTGGTGGGGGTGATGTGGCGTCGGTGGGTCTGGATGCCGCTGATCACCCGCTGCTGGGCGCGGTGGTGGTCTCGCCGGGCGAGGGCGGGGTGGTCCTCACCGGGCGGCTCGCCACGGCCACGCACCCCTGGCTCGCCGACCACCAGGTGCACGGCCGGGTCCTGGTGTCCGGCACCGCGCTCGTCGAGCTGGCGGTCCGGGCGGGTGACCAGGTCGGCTGTGACGAAGTGGAGGAACTGACGCTCCAGACACCGCTGTTGCTGCCGGAGACCGGCGGCGTAGCGGTGCAGGTCGTGGTCGGGGACGCCGACGACTCCGGGCGGCGCCCGGTCACGGTGTACTCCCGTGACGAGGCGTCCCCCGCCGGGCAGGGCTGGATCCGCCACGCCGAGGGCACGCTGACGGCCGGTGCGGCGGAGGTCGACGCCGGACTCACCGAATGGCCGCCCCCCGGGGCGTCCGCCGTCGACGTCACCGGTGCCTACGAGCGGCTTGCCGGGCGTGGCTACGACTACGGCCCCGCCTACCAGGGCCTGCGGTCGGCCTGGCGGCGCGGCGACGACGTCTTCGCCGAGGTCGCCCTGGACGCCGAGACGGCCGAGGAGGCCGAGCGGTTCGGCCTGCACCCGGCGCTGATGGACGCGGCGATGCACGTGGAGGCGCTCCTCGACGAGGGCGGCCAGACGCTGCTGCCCTACGCCTGGGGCGGAGTCTCGCTGCACGCCGCGGGTGCCACCGCGCTGCGCGTGCGCCTGCACCGCGAACGGGGCTCCGACGTGGCGTCGATGCACCTGGCCGACCTGGACGGCAAGCCCGTGCTTACCGTGCGGTCGCTGGTGGGGCGGCCCGTGTCCGCGGGGCAGCTGGCGGCGCCCTCTGCACACGACAGCTCGCTGTTCCGGCTGGCCTGGGAGCCGCTACGGTCCGCCGGCCCCGGCACGGAGGACAAGGCGCTCAGCTGGGTGGGCGGACAGCCCGGTGCGGACGCGGCCGGGCACTTCCCCGACCTGTCCGCGCTGGCGGAGGCGGTCGCGTCCGGTGCTCCACAGCTCCCGCGCACCGTCGTGCTGACCTGCGCTCCGCCGGACTCCGGCGACGTCCCCGACCGCGTACGGGCCCTGACGACCCACGTGCTGGACACCGTGCGGGCGTGGCTGGACGACGAGCGGTTCGCGGGCTCGGAGCTGGTCGTGCTGACGCGGGGCGCCGTGGGGATCGACGGCGAGGGCGTCACCGACGTCGCGGGCGCCGCGGTGTGGGGTCTGGTGCGGGCCGCGCAGGCGGAGAGCCCCGGACGCCTGATCCTGGTCGACGCGGACGCCGACGCGGCGGGCTCCGACGACGGGGCCACCGCGCGCGCTCTCGCGCGCGTCGTGGCCTCGGGCGAGCCGCAGGCGGTGCTGCGCGACGGCGAGCTGTACGTCGCGCGGCTGCGGCCCGCCTCGTCGAGCAGCGGCCTGGTGCCGCCCGCCGGAGCACCGCACTGGCGCCTGGAGGCGACCGGCAGCACCCTGGACGAGCTGGCCCTCGTGCCGTCGGACGAACCCGGTGCCCCGCTGGGAGCCGGGCAGGTGCGGGTCGCCGTACGCGCTGCCGGGGTGAACTTCCGGGACGTCCTGGTGACCCTCGGCATGTACCCCGGCGGTGGCAAGATCGGTGGCGAGGGCGCCGGACTGGTCCTGGAGACCGGCCCCGGTGTGACGGGGCTGCGCCCCGGCGACCGGGTCATGGGCATCTTCACCAACGCCTTCGGGCCGGTCGCGACGACCGACCACCGGCTGCTGACCCGGGTGCCGGGCGGCTGGTCGTTCGAGCAGGCGGCCACCGTGCCCCTGGTCTTCCTCACCGCCTGGTACGGCCTGGTCGACCTGGCGGACACGCGTACCGGTGACCGCGTGCTCGTGCACGCGGCGGCCGGCGGCGTCGGCATGGCCGCCGTGCAGGTCGCGCGGCACCTGGGCGCCGAGGTGTTCGGCACGGCCTCGCCCGGCAAGTGGGAGACGCTGGCCGGCCTCGGCCTGGACGAGGCACACATCGCCAGTTCGAGGACGCTCGACTTCGAGGAGGCCTTCCGCGCGGCCACGGGCGGCCGTGGCGTGGACGTCGTACTGAACTCCCTGGCACGGGAGTTCGTGGACGGGTCGCTGCGGCTCCTGGCGGACGGCGGCCGGTTCGTCGAGATGGGCAAGACGGACCTGCGGGACGCGAGGGACGTGGCGGCACGGCACCCGGGCGCGACGTACCAGGCGTACGACCTCATGGACGCGGGCCCGGACCGGATCCAGGCGATGCTGACGGAGCTGATGGCGCTGTTCGAGGCGGGTGCCCTGCGCCCGCTCCCCGTCCGGGCGTGGGACGTACGACGGGCCCCGGACGCCTTCCGCCATCTCAGCCAGGCCCGCCACATCGGCAAGCTGGCGCTGACCGTGCCGCCGCGCCTGGACCCCGAAGGCACCGTACTGATCACCGGAGGCACCGGCGCGCTCGGCGGCCTGCTGGCCCGGCACCTGGTCACCCGCCACGGCGCGGGCCGGCTGCTCCTGGTGAGCCGGCGCGGCACGGCGGCGGCGGGCGCCGAGGAGCTGGTGGCGGAACTGACCGGGCTCGGCGCTTCGGTCACCGTGGCCGCTTGCGACGTCGGTGACCGCGCCGCGCTCGCCCGGCTCCTCGCGGACATCCCCGCCGGGCATCCGCTGACCGCGGTGATCCACACGGCGGGCGTCCTCGACGACGCCGTGTTCGCCTCGCTGACGCCCGAGCGGATGGACGCGGTGCTGCGGCCCAAGGCCGACGCGGCGTGGCACCTCCACGAGTTGACCCGTCACCTGGAGCTTTCGGCGTTCGTGCTGTTCTCGTCGGCGGCGGGGGTCCTCGACGGCGCGGGCCAGGGCAACTACGCGGCGGCCAACGCCGTCCTGGACGCCCTCGCCCAGCACCGGCGGGCGGCGGGACTGCCGGCCCAGTCGCTGGCGTGGGGCCTGTGGGCGGGCGACGGCATGGGCAGCGCGCTCAGCGAGGCCGATCTGCGGCGCATGGAGCAGCAGGGGGCCAAGGCGCTCACGCCGGAGCAGGGGCTCGACCTGCTCGACGCCGCCGGACAGATCGACGAGGCCACCCTCGTACCGGTGCCCATGGACCTGGGCGCGCTCTCCGCCGGCGGGGATCTGCCGCCGCTCTACCAGGGCCTGGTGCGGGTGCGCGCCCGAAGGGTCGTCGACACGTCCGAGGCGGTGGACGACGGCCA
Source organism: Streptomyces sp. NPDC045778 (assembly GCF_056431945.1). Classification (NCBI taxonomy): domain Bacteria; kingdom Bacillati; phylum Actinomycetota; class Actinomycetes; order Kitasatosporales; family Streptomycetaceae; genus Streptomyces; species Streptomyces sp. NPDC045778. The sequence continues at coordinate 161,659 of NZ_JBWKJZ010000019.1, read as the reverse complement.
GTCGCTGACCGCGCGGCTCGCCGGTGTGCCGCACGACAAGCGCGGCGCCCTGCTCCTGGACCTGGTCCGGGAGCACGCGGCGGCCGTCATCGGCCACGCCGACGCGGGGGCGATCGACGCCGACCGGGCCTTCAAGGACATCGGCTTCGACTCGCTGACCACCATCGAGCTGCGCAACCGGCTCGGTGCGGCGACGGGCCTCAGGCTGCCCGCCACGCTCGTCTTCGACTATCCGGACCCGCAGGTCCTGGCCCAGTACCTGCTCACCGAGCTGGTTCCGGACGCGGAGCCGCCGTCCGCCGCCGACCAGGAGGAGGCGTCGATCCGCGAGATCCTGGCCGGCATCCCCCTGGCCCGGATGCGGGACACGGGTCTGCTCGACTCGCTGCTGAAGCTCGCCGACGGCGACGCGGGCGGCGCGGGCGAGGCGGACGAGCGGGCCGGTCAGGCCGAGGACCAGGTGGCCGCGCTGAAGAGCATGGACGTGGGCGACCTGCTCCGGGCTGCCCAGCGCACGACCTCGGGCTGACCGGGACAAGCGTCAGGGGCGGCTCCTCGGGGAGCCGCCCCTGACGCTTGTCGTGTCCGCGAAAGCGTGTCGCGGAGTGCGTTCCTCAGGCGAGGATCTCGCGGGCGATCGCCTCCACGTAGTCGGTGATGGTGATGTCCCGGTCGAGGTACGGGACGAGGGCCCGGGTCCTCTCGTACAGCTCGCGGGTGGCGTCCGACAGGCCCTCGCTGCCCCGGATGTCCACGGCCTGGCAGGCACAGAGGAGTTCGAAGGCCGCGACGTAAGTGGCGTTGGTGAGGACCTCCTTGGCCCGTCGCGCGGCCACGAACCCGAACGAGACGATGTCCTGGAAGTCACCCGTCGAGGTCAGGGACTGGATCGACATGGGCATCGACATCGCCCGGGTCTCCGCGGTCACCGACGCGGTCATGAACTGGCCCCCCATCAGGCCGAGGCGAAGGCCGGGGTTCTCCTTGCACAGGAACGGCGGAAGCCCGTTGCTGTTGGACCGGTCCAGGAAGCGGTCGACGCGGCGGTTGGACAGGTTGGTCAGGGTGGTCAGGGCGATCACGAGGTGGTCCATGGCCATGGCCACGTACTGCCCGTGGAAGTGCCCGTTGTGGAACACGTCGTCCTCGGAGGGGACGACGAGCGGGTTGTCGTTGGAGGAGTTCAGCTCGTCCTGGAGGGTGCCGCCGATCGTGTTGAGGCAGTCGAGCACCGGGCCGAGGATCTGCGGTGTGCAGCGGATCGAGTACGCGTCCTCGATGGGCTGCGAGCCCGCCTTGACCGACGCGTCCATCTCCTGGGCGAGGGCGGCCTCGGTGTCCTGCTCCAGGACCGCGAGCCGCGAGCTGCCGAGCGTCTCCCACAGCCGCCGCGCCACCTCCTGCTGGCCCCGGTGCGGCTTGAGCGCGTGCACCCGGGGGTCGAACGGCTTGGTCATGCCGCGCAGGCCCTCCACGGAGAGCGCGGAGATCAGCAGATAGGTGTCGAGCAGACGGCGGGCCCGCTCGTAGACGACGGTGCCGAGGCCGACCATCCCGGAGGTGCCGTTGATCAGCGCGAGGCCCTCCTTGAAGCTCAGCTTCATCGGCTCCAGGCCGGCGCGCCGCAGAGCCTCGCCGCCCGGCAGCGTCTCCCCCTGGTAGCGGGAGCGCCACTGCCCGGTGCAGCTCAGGGCGATGGCGGCGAGCGGGCCGAGGTCGCCGCTGGTGCCGAGCGAGCCCTTCTCCGGTACGCAGGGCGTGATCCCGGAGTTGTACACGGCTATCAGCTTGTCGAGGTTCTCCTCCGAGATGGCGGAGTTGCCCCGTGACAGCGAGACGATGCGCGCGAGCATGATGGCGCGCACCACCTCATCGTCGACGTAGTTGCCCACGTTGGTGGCGACCGCGTTGATGAGGTTCTCCTGGAGTTCCTGTGCCATCGTCACCGGCACCAGGTGGTCGACGAACCCGCCCATGCTGGTGTTGACGCCGTAGATGACGCGCCCGTCGCTCACGAATTTCTCAAGCGTCTCGCGCGACGTGCGAACCCGGTTCCTGACGCCCTCGTCCACGGCGACCGGAATCGACCCCCTGGCCGCCGTCTCGAATTCTTCCAGTTGCACGGTGCGGCCCACGGAGAGTGTGAAAGTCACGGTGTCCAGTCCCCATTTTCTGTCGATTTTGCTACTGGATTCGAATGCGCATACAGCATTCCGGGTCAACGCTGCGCCGCCCTATGGGGGACAACAACCCCTAACCTTTTGGGGTCGCCCCTAGCCGTCACCGGAGCCGATGTGGAGGCTCTTTTTCTAGGGGGATTCCGGGAGTTGTTAGGGGTGCTTCCCCCTGTTCTCCGGCGAGCGGTGGGGGCTTGACTGGCACCAGTGCGTCCGAGCGACGAACGTCTCACACGCATACCAACGGATGAGAGAGATGATGAGCCTTCTCGACCAGCAGATTCCGTTCTTTGCCCATCCTCATCTGGCCGGTTCACTGTGGCCGGAGCCCGTGCGCGACACGTTCGAGAGCCGGGTCGCCGCCGTCGCGGCAGTGGGGTCTCCCGGCATGGGCATGGGCGCCTACGAACTGGAGGAACTGCTGAAGACCCGGTCGATGGACAGCCTCCTCGGTGTCCTCGACGAGCACGGCGTGCGGGTCGGTGAGATCGAGCTGCTGCTCGGCTGGCACGCCGACGGCGAGGAGGGCGAGCAGGGGCGCCGCAGCGAGGAGCTGCTGTTCGGCTGGGCCGAGGCGTTCGGAGCCGATCGTGTGAAGACGTCCGCGGTGTTCATGCCGCCCGCCGAAATGCTGCCGCTCGACCTCCTCGTGGAGCGTTTCGCGGCCCTGTGCGACCGGGCCGCCGAGCGCGGTCTCATCGTGGAACTCGAACCGTTCGCCGTGTTCCCCGACTTCCACTACGGCGTCGCGGCGGAGGTCGTCATGGCGGCGGACCGCCCCAACGGAGGCCTGCTGATCGACGCCTGGCACCTCTTCCGGGACCCGCACGGCCCGGCGGCCCTGGAGAAGGTCTCGGCACGGCACATCACCGGCATCGAGCTGTGCGACGGAGCCGCGGAGCCGGTCGGCACCCTCCAGGAGGACTGCGTCAACGGCCGGAAGCTGCCGGGCGAGGGCGACTTCGACCTCGTCGGCCTGGTGCGCACCCTGGAGGCGAAGGGCGTCGACGTGCCGCTGTCCACCGAGGTCCTCTCGGCCGAGCTGCGCGAGCTGGCCCCCAAGGAGGTCGCCACCCGCACCGCCGCCGCCGTCCGCTCCCTGCTCGGCTCCGTGCGGACCTCGTGACCGCCGCCCCGCGCATCCCGGACCTCACCGGCTCGACGGCCCTGGTCACCGGGGCCAACAGCGGGATCGGCCTGCCGACCGCGGTGGAGCTGGCCCGGCACGGCGCCCGCGTCCTGATCGCCTGCCGCAGCACCGCCAAGGGCGCCGAGGCGGTCGCCCGGATCCGGCACGAAACGGGCTCGGCCCAGGTCGAGTCCGTCCCCCTCGACCTGGCCGACCTCGCCTCGGTGCGCGCCCTCGCCGACGCGCTCACGGGCCGGCTCGACGGGCTCGACCTGCTCGTCAACAACGCCGGCGTGGGAATGATCGCGCGCCAGGTCACCGCGGACGGGTTCGAGGCCCAGTTCGGCGTCAACCACCTCGGTCACTTCGCCCTGACCGGGCTGCTGCTGCCGCTCCTGCTGGCCCGGCCGGGCGCTCGCGTGGTCACCGTCTCCAGCGACAACCACGCCAAGGCGGACCTCGACTTCGACGATCTGAACGCCGAGCGCGGGTACAGCAGGAACGGGCAGTACGCGCGGTCGAAGCTGGCCAACCTGTTGTTCTGTCTGGAACTCCAGCGCCGGGCCGACGCCGCGGGCGTGGACCTGCTCAGCCTCGCCTCGGACCCCGGCACCACCGCCACCAACATCGGCGCCCTCCCGCGCCCGGTGAGCGCCCTGATGCGGCTGTTCCTCCAGTCCCCCGAGAAGGGCGCGCTCCCCTCCCTGCACGCCGCGACCTCACCCGACGTCACGGGCGGCGACTTCTACGGCCCCGGTCCCAAGCGCCTCACCCCGGCCGCGAACGCCCTGGACGAGGGGGCCGCCCGACGGCTGTGGGAGGTGTCGCAGGAGCTGACGGGCGTCCGCTTCGACAAGCTCGCCGGCTGACTCGCCGGCTGACTCGTCGGCTGACTCGTCGGCTGACTCGTCGGCTGACTCAAGGATGTCCCCCCACAACGGCCGGGCCGCACAGGCCCGGCCGTTCCCCTTGCCCCGGAATCCTGGAACGGCCCGCGCGCGAACGGCCGCGCAATCGGCCCCGTGATCGGCCGCGCCGACGGACTGTTGATGGACCTCAACTGTCCGTGTGCGTCACGATGGCAACCCCGGACACTTCTCGGCGGAAGGGGCTGGTACCCATGGGCCGGTCGTCGCGTGTCGTGGTCGTCGGCGGGGGCGTGATGGGGGCCTCCGTCGCGTTCCACCTGGCCGAGGCCGGGGTCCGGGACGTCGTGGTGGTCGAGCGGGGCACGCTCGGGTGCGGGAGTTCGGGCAAGCCGGTCGGCGGGGTGCGGGCGCAGTTCTCCGACCCGGTGAACATCGCCCTGGGCGCGCGGAGCCTGCGGGCCTTCGGGGACTTCGCGGCGCGGCCCGGCGGGGACATCGGCCTGGAGACGGTCGGGTACCTGTTCCTGCTCGACCGGGCGGAGGACGTAGCGGCGTTCGAGGAGAGCGTCGCGGTCCAGGCGCGGATGGGGGTGCGGGGCCGCATGGTCGGGCCCGACGAGGCGCGGGCGCTGTGTCCCTACGTACGGACCGAGGGGCTGCTCGCCGCCGCGTACTCGCCCGACGACGGACACGCCCGGCCGGCGGCCGTCGTCGCCGGATACGCCCGCGCCGCCGCCGCGGCCGGGGCCTCCTTCGTCACGGGGACCACCGTGACCGGGATGGACGTGACGGGCGGGCGCGTCACCGCCGTGCGCACCGACCGCGGCGCGATCACCTGCGACGCCGTGGTGTGCGCCGCGGGCGCCTGGTCCGCGGGCGTCGGGGAGATGGCGGGGGTGGCGCTTCCGGTGCGGCCACTGCGGCGGCAGATCGCGTTCACCACCCCGCTCGTGCCGCCCCCGCCCCGCACCCCGTTCACCATCGACTTCTCCTCCACGGCGTACTTCCACACCACCGGGCACGGGCTGTTGTTCGGGCTCGCGGACCCGGGGCAGGAGGAAGGGTTCGACACGACGTGGACCGAGGAGTGGGTGGAGCTGTTCCGGGACGTGATGCGGCGGCGCGCGCCCGCCCTCGCCGGCCTCGACGTCGTGGGCGGATGGGCCGGGCTCTACGAGGTCACGCCCGACCGCAACGCCCTCGTCGGCCGGTCCCGGGACGTGCCCAACTTCCTGTACGCCACCGGGTTCTCCGGGCACGGCTTCCTCCAGGCCCCGGCCGTCGGTGAGGTCGTACGCGATCTGTATCTGGAGCACTCGCCGTGCGTGGACGTGTCGTCCCTGAGCGCCGAGCGGTTCCGGGTCGGCGCGGGCGGCAGGCCGGAGGCGCATGTGGTGTGACGACCGCCGCCGCCCGGCCCCGTCCAGCCGGTACCGCCGAGAGGAGCCCGCATGACCGCCCCGCACGCCCCCCAGGCCGCCCCGTACGCCCCCTGGCAGCTCCGCGCCGCCTTCGCCGCGCGCCTCTCCGGCATGTACGGGCGCGAAGTGCCCGCGTACACCACCCTCGTCGACGTCACCCGCGAGGTGAACGAGGACGTCCTGCGCGAGCGCGGCGCCGCCGCCGAGCGGCTCGGGTCCATCGGCCGGGTCACGGCCGAGCGGCACGGCGCGATCCGGGTCGGCACCCCGGCCGAGCTTGGCCAGGTGGCGCGGATCTTCGGGGCGCTCGGGATGCGGCCCGTCGGCTTCTACGACCTGCGCGAGGCCGCCGCGAGCGCCGTGCCCGTGGTGTCCACGGCCTTCCGGCCCGTCGAAGGGGACGAGCTGGCCCGGAACCCGTTCCGGGTGTTCACCTCGCTCCTCACCCCCGCCGACCCGCGGTTCTTCGACGACGGGCTGCGGCGGCGCCTTGAAGACTTCCTCGCCGCGCGCGAGCTGTTCCCGCCGGAGCTGCTCGCGCTCGCGGACCGGGCCGGGGCCGAGGGCGGCCTGCCGGCCGCCGACGCCGAGCGGTTCCTCGAACTCGCCGTCGCGGCCTTCGAGTTGTCCGTCGAACCGATCGACAAGGCGTGGTACGAGGAGCTGGAGCGGGTCTCCGCCGTGGCCGCCGACATCGGCGGCGTACGCAGCACGCACATCAACCACCTCACGCCCCGCGTCCTCGACATCGACGAGCTGTACCGCCGGATGACCGCGCGCGGCGTCCGGATGATCGACACCGTGCAGGGGCCGCCCGCCTGGGACGGGCCCGACGTGCTGCTGCGGCAGACGTCGTTCCGGGCGCTCGACGAGCCGCGCGCGCTGCGCCTCGCCGACGGGAGCGTGGTCAGCGGGGCGCTGCGGGTGCGGTTCGGGGAGGTGGAGGCGCGCGGGATCGCCCTCACGCGGGCGGGGCGCGCCCTCTACGACGACCTCCTCGCCCGGGTCGACGAGCGCCTCGCCCGCCACGACGACTCACGCCCGCCCACCCCGGCCGAGCGCGCCGACACCGCCCGCGCGGTGTGGGCCGAGCACGTCCCGCGCACCGAGCGCGAGCTGGCCGCCCGGGGGCTCGGCCACTTCACGTACCACGTGGTGGCCGACCGGCCCCGCGACGGCGCCCCGCCGCCCGCCGCGCTCGACGACCTCCTCGACGCGGGGTGGGTGCGGGCCGAGCCCCTCGTCTACGAGGACTTCCTGCCCCGCTCCGCCGCCGGGATCTTCCAGTCGAACCTGGAGGGGGCCGGGGTGCGGCACGAGGGCCTGGAAGGCGCCGCGTACGACAGCGCCTGGCTGTCGGGGGCCATGGGCTGCGAGGTCCTCGACCCGTTCGACCTGTACGAGGCCCAGGAGCGGACCTCTCTGGAACGGGTGGCCCGTGAGCTGCGCCTGCCCCACCCGCCGGCCCCGCCCGCCGGTCCGCCTGTCTGCCCGCCCGCCCGCCCGTGACCGCACATCTCTCCGAAGGAGCCCCGTGGCCCCCACCCTCCCCACCACCGAAAGCCTCCGCCACCGCGCCCTCGACGCCCTCACCCGCGTCGGCGCCGAGATCCCCGAAGGCCGGGGGTGCCAGGCCCGTACGCCCCTCACCGGCGAGGGGCTCTTCGCGCTCGCCGCGGTCGCGCCCGGCGCCGTGGAGGAGGCCGTCGCCGCCGCGCACGAGGCGTTCCTGGAGTGGCGGACCGTGCCGGCCCCGCGCCGGGGCGAACTGGTGCGCCGCCTGGGCGAGTTGCTGCGTACCCACCAGGAGGACGTCGCCGATCTGATCACCATCGAGGCGGGCAAGATCCGCTCGGAGGCGCTCGGCGAGGTGCGGGAGATGATCGACGTCTGCGACTTCGCGGTGGGGCTCTCGCGCCAGCTCTACGGGCGGACCATCGCCTCCGAGCGGCCCGGGCACCGGCTCGCGGAGACCTGGCATCCGCTCGGGGTCGTCGGCGTGATCTCCGCGTTCAACTTCCCGGCCGCCGTCTGGTCCTGGAACACCGCCGTCGCCCTGGCCTGCGGCGACACCGTGGTGTGGAAGCCGTCCGAGCAGACGCCCCTGGTCTCGCTCGCGTGCGCGCGGCTGCTCGACCGGGCCGCCGACGACGTGGGCGCCCCGGCCGGCGTGCACCATCTGCTGCTCGGCGACCGGGCCGTGGGGGAGCGGGTCGTGGACGACCCGCGGGTGGCGCTCGTCAGCGCCACCGGATCCACGCGCATGGGGCGCGAGGTGGGGCCGCGGGTCGCCGCCCGCTTCGGGCGCTCGCTGCTCGAACTCGGCGGCAACAACGCCGCCGTGGTCACCCCCTCCGCGGACCTCGACCTCACCGTGCGGAGCGTGGTGTTCGCCGCGGCGGGCACGGCGGGGCAGCGGTGCACGACGCTGCGCCGGCTCATCGTGCACGAGGACGTCGTGGACGCGCTGGTGGGGCGGCTCACGGGCGCGTACGGGAAGCTGCCCATCGGCGACCCCTTCGACGCGTCGACGCTCGTCGGGCCGCTGATCTCGCTGTCCGCGCTCGACCGCATGCAGGAGGCCCTCGCCCGCGCCCAGGCCGAGGGCGGCAAGGTCCTCGCGGGCGGACAGCGGCGCCTGGCCGACGTCGCGCCCGACGCGGCGTACGTGGAGCCCGTCGTGGTGCGCGTCGCCGCGCAGACGGGCGTGGTGAAGGAGGAGACCTTCGCGCCGATCCTGTACGTGATGACGTACGGAGACTTCGACGAGGCCATCGCGCTGCACAACGACGTGCCGCAGGGCCTTTCGTCGAGCGTCTTCACGCGCGACCAGCGCGAGGCCGAGCTGTTCCTGTCCGCCGAGGGCTCCGACTGCGGCATCGTCAACGTCAACATCGGCACGTCGGGCGCGGAGATCGGCGGGGCCTTCGGCGGCGAGAAGGAGACCGGCGGCGGGCGCGAGTCCGGGTCCGACGCGTGGCGCGCCTACATGCGCCCGGCCACGAACACCGTCAACTACTCGGGCGGCCTCGCGCTCGCGCAGAACGTCAGCTTCCTGTAGCCCCGGGCCGGACGTCCGACCCGGTCAGGTCGCGTACGTACCGGACACCGGGGCGGCCGTCGAGGACGATCTCCCCGGTGGGTACGAAGCCGGTGCGGGCGAGCACGGCCTGCGAGCCGGGGTTGTCGGCCGTGGTCTCGGCCCGCAGCGACGTCAGGCCGTACTCGGTGGCGGCGAGGACGCACACCTGCCGCACCACCGAGGTGGCGAGCCCTTGGGAGGTGGCCTTCTTGGCGATGCGGTAGCCCAGTTCGGCCGTGCCGTCGGCCACGTCGACCAGGTTGACCCGGCCGAGGATCTCGCCGTCGCCGCCCACCACGACGTGGAAGTGGCACGCCCCCGTCTCCTGCTCGGCGAGCAGCGCGCGGTGGTGCTCGTCGAACGCGGCGAAGTAGGCGTCGCCGCGGTCCGGGACCGACGCGGCGAAGTAGGCGCGGTTCTCCCGCTCGAAGGCGAGCAGGGCCGGGGCGTGGTCTGCGCGCAGGCGCTGGAGTTCGGGCATGGGGCCACCGTACGTCGTGAGGGGGCGTCAGCCACACTGCTTAACGGCCTGTGAACAGGCGGCTCTTCGGGCTCCGGGGGCCCGGAGGAGGGGCTTCCGAGGGCGCTAGTCCCGCCTGGTGATCTCGTGGTCGAACGCCACCGTGCCCGGGTCGACCGCGCTCACGCCGCCGTCGACGGTGAGGGTGGCGCCGTTGACGAACGAGGCGGCGGGCGAGAGCAGCCAGGCGATCGCCTCGGCCACCTCCTCCGGCGTGCCGGGGCGGCCCGCGGGGATCAGCCGCGTCGCCTGCTCGTACGCGGCGTCCAGGCCCGCCGCGCCGTCGCCGAGGTCCGCCGCCTGTGCGAACAGGGCCATGCGCCGGTCCGCCATCTCCGTGCGCACCCAGCTGGGGCAGACGGTGTTGGCGCGCACACCGCGCGCCCCGTAGTCGACGGCGACGGAGCGGCACAGCTGGAGCAGCGCCGCCTTGGACGTGGCGTACGCGGCGTTGCCGACGCCGTTGCGCAGCGCGGAGACCGAGGCGACGGCGACGACCGAGCCACGGCTCTCGATGAGGTGCGGAAGCGCGGTGCGCAGCAGGTGGAAGGGGCCGGTGAGGTTGGTGGCGAGGACGGTCTCCCAGTCCTCGGGGGTCACGTCGCCCACGGCCCCCGGGCGGCCGGTCCCCGCGTTCAGGACGACGCCGTCGAGCCGTCCGTACGCCTCGACGGTGGCCGCGACGAGACCGGCGACGGCCTCGGGCTCTGCCGCGTCCGCCGGGTGGGCGAGCGCGCCGGTCTCCTCGGCGAGGCGGCGCAGCGGCTCCGGGCGCCGCCCGGATACGACCACGTGGTGCCCGGCGGCGCGCAGGTGGCGGGCGGTGGCGGCGCCGATGCCCGTTCCGCCGCCGGTGACGAGGACAACGCGGGTATCCGTCATGGTCGTTCGGCCTCCTGTGCCCCTCGGGTGTCCCGACCCCCAAGGGTCGCACGCGGCGCGCCGCGCCGCGTGCGCGGTCCTCGTCGCGGGTCAGTCGACGTAGACGCTGGTCCCGAACTCCGAGACCGACGACTCGCCGGGAGCGACGAGTTCGAGGAGTTCACCGGTGCAGTCGGGCCCCGAGAAGACGAGGGCGACCTCGTCGGTGTGGTTGTCCACGGTGAGCGGCCACATGTCCGTGTCGTAGCAGCCTTCCGGTTCGGCGTACGCGACGCCGCCGACGACCAGCACCCCCTCCGCGGCGAGCGCGGAGCCCGGCACCGCCAGGGCCAGCGTTCCGGCCGCGACGACGGAGCCGAGGGCGAGGGCGATACGACGCATGAGAGGTCCTCCTGCCTGCCGGGGCCGCCCGGCGCGACCCGCGAGGAAACCGAACGTACGCGATCGCGCACACACCGTCACCGGCGTGCGGAAGCTCCGGCCGCCGGACGGGGAGGGCCGTGCGCGCCAGGTCGTGTGCTACCGTGCGGACAGCACGTGTGTACGCCCCTCCTGGGCGCCGTGCCTTTCTTCTCCGACTCGGTGCGCTCTCTTCGCCCGGTCCGGACTCCCGCTTCGACCAGCCCGTCGTACGAGGCCATGAACCGTCGCCACCTGGTGTGCGCGGTCCCTCGCGACCGGCCTTCTCCGCGCAGCTCGCGCATGTCCCGCGTATACGCGAAAGGACCACCCACCCCATGAACCAGACCCTCCAGGCCACTCAGGCCACCCCCACGACCGACCTGCGGATCCACAGCGGCGTCCTTGACCTCGCGAAGGCCGACGGGCACCTGCGCGCCGAAGGCTGCCTGCCCGGGCCCGGCGACGTACTCGTCCCGGCTGCCCTCGTGCGCAGGCTCGGCCTGCGCGCGGGCGACTTCGTCGAAGGCACCTGCGGCGCGCGCCCACGCGTCCTCGCCGAGGTCACCCGCGTCAACGGCCGCGCGCCCCAAGGCCTGCGCGCCCGCCCCGAGTTCGCAGGGCTCACCCCGCTGCACCCGCGCGAGCGGCTGCGCCTGGAGACGGCCGGCGGCTCGCTCGCGCCGCGCCTCGTCGACCTGGTCGCGCCCGTCGGCAAGGGCCAGCGCGGCCTGATCGTCGCCCCGCCGCGCACCGGGAAGACCGTGCTGCTGCGGCAGATCGCGGAGGCCGTCGCCGCCAACCACCCCGAGTGCCACCTCATGGTCGTCCTGCTCGACGAGCGGCCCGAAGAGGTCACCGAGATGCGCCGCGCCGTGCGCGGCGAGGTGCTCGCCTCCACCTTCGACCGGGCTCCCAAGGCGCACGTCGCGCTCGCCGAACTCGCCGTCGAGCGCGCCAAGCGGCTCGTCGAGGACGGCAAGGACGTCGTCATGCTCTTCGACTCGCTGACCCGCCTGTGCCGCGCGTACAACAACACGGCGGCGAGCGGCGGCCGCACCCTCAGCGGCGGCGTCGACGCGGCCTCCGTGCAGGGGCCCAAGCGGCTCTTCGGCGCCGCGCGCCTGGCCGAGGAGGGCGGCTCCCTGACGATGCTCGCCACCGTCCTGGTGGAGACGGGATCGCGCGCCGACGAGTACTACTTCGAGGAGCTGAAGTCCACCGGGAACATGGAGCTGCGCCTGGACCGGACCCTCTCCGACCGCCGGGTCTTCCCGGCCGTCGACGTCACCCCCTCCGGCACCCGCCGCGAGGAACTCCTCGTCCCGGCCGAGGAGTTGGCGGCCGTACGCGGCCTGCGGCGGGCCCTGGCGCGGCGCGACGGGCGCGAGGGGACCGAGGCGCTCATCGACCAGCTCCGCAAGGCGCCCAGCAACGCGGCGTTCCTGCGCCAGGTGCGCCTGTCCGTGCCCGGGGCCGCGCCGCAGGCGTGAGGGGGGCCGCCGCCTCAGGCGCGGGTCACCAGGACGCGGTAGTTGCCGTCCAGGTCCACGCCCGCCACCTTCACCTTCACCCGGGCCTTGCGGTCCGTGAAGGTCTCGCCGAGGGTGAACGGCGCGTCCGACAGCTCCGCGTGCACGTTCGGGCTGCGGGTGCAGCCGCCGCTGTCGCGGGTGGAGTCGGTGACCGTGATGGGCCCGTGGCCGGTGTCGACGTCCGCGTCCACGCGGTACACGAGCACGCCCGGGCGGCACACCGCCTCGTCGTTGCCCGCGCGGGTGCGCAGCTCCACGGCGTAGCCCGTCTTCGCGTCGACGGGCACGAACACCAGCTTCGTGCCGCCGCGCCCCGCGAGCGGAGTGAGCAGGTGCTCCGTGGTGCCGCGCGCCGGGGCGCAGTCGACCTGGGTGTCGTCGAGCCAGCCGAGCTTCCACTTGTGCCAGCCGAGCAGGTCGTTGTTGGCGCCCCAGTCCTCGCTCATGATGTCCCAGTGCCCGACCGCGCCGCCGCCGCCCTGCGTGTAGAGGTCCGGCAGGCCGAAGACGTGGCCGTTCTCGTGCGGCAGGACCCGGTAGCCGGTCAGGTCGTAGCTGCCGGAGCCGTCGTCCTGGCGGCTGTAGACGAAGGAGGCGTTGGCGACCGGCACGCCGTCCGCGACCGGCGCCTCGTGGTTGCCCGCGAACGTCACCGACAGGACGGTGTCGAGCGCGGAGGGGCCCGCGTTCGGCGTGACGAGGACGTTGAGCAGGTCGTACGCGCGGAAGTCCACGTCCGGGTCGGCGGCGCTCACGATGTCACGGACCAGTTCGCGGTAGCCCGGGTCGAAAGGCGCGCCGCGCTCTATCCCGTACTTCTTGAACGGCTTCGGCATCCGCAGCCAGTCGGTCACCGGCACCTCGGGCCGGTAGTCGAGGCGGCCGTACGAGCTGGTGCGGAACCAGTCGGAGGTCTGCGGGAAGAACTCCCCGAGCCGGTCGAGCGCCGAGCCCTCGCCGGGCGCGTCGGAGAAGTCGACCATCAGGTTCAGGGCGCGCACGGTGCCGGTGGAGCGGGTGTAGCCGGGGCCCGTCGGGATGCCCTCCGACATCTGGACGCCGAGGTCGCCGCTGATCATGCAGGGGCCGAGCGCGGTGGACCGGGCCTGCGCGACGGGTCCTGCGGCCGACGGGGTGTCCGCGAGGAGGCGCCCGGTGCTCGCGGAGGTGGTGACGGCGAGCACGACCGCGGCGGCCGAGCCCAGGGCCACGGCCCTGGCGACCCGGTGGCGGCGCGGCCGTCCCGGCGCCCGGATCCCCGCGCCGCGGCCCCGGCCTATGCCCTTCCACCTCGGCTGCTGCATGCGTGGGCCTTCCGCTCCGCGGCAGCCGCCGGGTCCGGCTGCGCCCTGTGCGATCACCCTGTGCCGGAGGGTGCGCGGGCGCGCGCTGAGCGCGACCGATCGTGGGTTTCCCGAAAAGTTCCGGGGCCGCGCGGCCGGGGGTGTGACGCGGCCCGGGGCCCCCGTGAAATATGTGACGCAGGTCACGCGAGAGGGGGGAAATAACCGGGGAGTGCCTCCCCGTTTAGACGGGTGTCCGCGCGAAACGGGGATCCACTCCCCGGATCGCGCACCTCGGTTCCCACCGGGAAATTCGTTGGACCCGCTCCCCGCGGCCCTGCGAACCTGAGGCCTTTGACCGCTTCGAGGAGAGATCGCCCGTGTCCACCGCCACCGCCGCGCAGCGCCCCGCACCACGTCCGCGGGCCGACGCCCTGCGCAACCGGGAGCGGATCGTCGCCGCCGCGCGCGAGATGTTCGTGCAGCACGGTCCCGACGTACCGCTCGACGAGATCGCGCGCCGCGCGGGCGTCGGCAACGCCACGGTCTACCGGCACTTCCCCGACCGCGGCGACCTCGTGCACCACGTGCTGCTCTTCGTCACCGACCGGGTGTCGGTCCTGGCCGAGGAGGCGATCGAGGCCGTCGACGCCGAGCCGGACAGCGCCTTCGAGGCGCTGCGCGGCTTCGCGCACGCCGCGGTGGAGGAGCGCATCGGCGCCCTGTGCCCGATCGTCTCCGACGCCCTGGACCCCGACCACCCCGAACTGCACGCGGCCCGCACGCGCGTCGAGGGCGCGGTGCAGGGGCTCATGGACCGCGCCCGCGCGGTCGGTCAGCTGCGTCCCGACATCGGTGTCGCGGACGTGATGATCGCCCTGTCGCAGCTCACCCGGCCGCTGCCCGGGTCCGGCGGCTGCCTCTTGGACTTCGACCGGTTCGTGCACCGCCATCTCCAGCTGTTCCTGGACGGCCTCATGGCACCGGCCCGCTCACAGCTTCCTGGACACCCCGCGACCTTGGAGGACCTACGCCAGCAGGCCAACTGACCGCGACAGCCGCCCGTAGTCCCGGGGCCCCGGGGCCCGCCTGCGGACCGGGGACCAAAGGACGAGCCGGCCTCACGACCCACGGCTCATGCGCCGCCCCTGCCGCCCGGTGTCTCATCTCTCCGTGACCACGCCTGAACTCCGCAACCACGCCTGAACTCCGCAACCACGCCTGAATTCCACAACCGCGCCTGACTCAGCATCCGCCGACCACGTCTGAATCAGCACTCGCCTCTTCACTCCCCTGTCATTAGGTGGCTCCACCCATGTCTGCATCACCCGTCACATCACTCGCTCCGGACCCGAAGCGCTGGAAGGCCCTCGTCTTCATCGCGCTCGCCCAGCTCATGGTCGTCCTCGACGCGACCATCGTGAACATCGCGCTGCCCTCCGCCCAGGAGGACCTCGGCATATCCGAGGGCAACAAGCAGTGGGTCATCACGGCCTACGCCCTCGCCTTCGGCGGACTGCTGCTCTTCGGCGGCCGCATCGCCGACCTCTGGGGCCGTAAGCGCACCTTCGTCACCGGCCTCATCGGCTTCGCCGTGGCCTCCGCGCTCGGCGGTGCCGCGACCGGCGAGGCCATGATGCTCGGCGCCCGCGCCCTCCAGGGCGTCTTCGGCGCACTGCTCGCGCCCGCCGCGCTGTCCCTGCTCGCGGTGATGTTCACCGAGGCCAAGGAGCGCGCCAAGGCGTTCGGCATCTACGGTGCGATCGCCGGTGGCGGTGGCGCCGTGGGCCTGATCCTCGGCGGCTTCCTCACCGAGTACCTGAACTGGCGCTGGACGTTCTTCGTGAACATCCCGTTCGCGATCATCGCCGCCGCCGGTGCCTACTTCGTGATCCGCGAGCCCGAGGGCGGCCGCAACCGCTCGCCGCTCGACATCCCCGGCGTGGTCCTGTCCACGCTCGGCCTGGTCGCGCTCGTCTACGGCTTCACGCGCGCCGAGTCCGACGGCTGGTCGGACGGTGTGACCGTCGCGATGTTCGTCGCGTCCGTCGTGCTGCTCGCCGCCTTCGTCCTCACCGAGGCCAAGGTCAAGCACCCGCTGCTCCCGCTGCGCGTCCTGACCGAGCGCAACCGCGGCGGCGTCTACCTGTCGCTCGGCCTCGCGATCATCTCGATGTTCGGCCTGTTCCTGTTCCTCACGTACTACCTCCAGATCGTGAAGGGCTACTCGCCGGTTAAGACCGGCTTCGCGTTCCTGCCGATGATCGCGGGCATGATCACGGGTTCCACGCAGATCGGCACCCGCCTGATGCTCCGCGTGCCCCCGCGCTTCCTGATGGCCCCGGGCTTCCTGCTCGCCGCCGTCGGCATGCTGCTCCTGACGCAGCTGGAGGTCGACACCTCGTACGCCGGTCTGATCCTGCCCGCCCAGCTGCTGCTCGGCCTCGGCATGGGTACGGCGTTCATGCCCGCCATGTCCCTCGCCACGCACGGCGTCGAGGCGCGTGACGCGGGTGTCGCCTCCGCGATGGTCAACACCTCGCAGCAGGTCGGCGGCGCCATCGGCACGGCCCTCCTGAACACCATCGCGGCCTCCGCGACCACGGCGTACATCGAGGACCACGCGGCCTCCGCGACCACCCCGGCGGCGCAGAAGCTGCTCGCCGCGCAGTCCATGGTGGAGGGCTACACCGCCGCCATCTGGTGGGCGGTCGGCATCCTCGCCGCGGCCGCGCTGATCGCCGGGGTGCTCATCAACACCAGCGCCCAGAACGGCCAGGCGGCCTCCGGCGACGGCGAAGCCGCCGAGGACGAGCTGAAGATCCCGGTGGTAGCGCACTGACACGCGCCACGGTTCCCCCGCGCCCCTCCTAGGGGCGCGGGGAACTGCGCGACCAGCCACGACGGACCTGCGGGCGAACGACGGCCCAGCGTGGCAATTCCAGCGAAGCCAGGGCAGGCCCGCCCCGCTTCCTTCGGCCGAAGTCCCCTTTTGGGGGCGCGGGGAACTGCGCGACCAGCTACGACGGACCTGCGGACGATCGACGGCCCAGCGTGGCAATTCCAGCGAAGCGCAGAGCGCTCCTAGCGGAGCCAGGGCAGGTCCGCCCCCGCTTCCTTCGGCTGAAGTCCCTCGGCGATGATCCGCATGATCTCGCCGAGGGACTTCTGCTGCTGGGGGGTGAGCCGGTCGAAGAGCGACTGCCGCACCGCCTCCACGTGCCCGGGCGCGGTCTGCCGCAACACCTCCTGGCCCTCCTCGGTCAGGATCGCGAACTGCCCGCGCTTGTCCGTCGGACAGTCCTCGCGCCGCACCCAGCCACTGCGCTCCAGGCGCGCGATCGCGTGCGAGAGCCGGGACCGGGTGATCTTGGAGTCACGGGCCAGCTCCGTCATCCGCATCCGCCGGCGCGGCGCGGCCGAGAGCTGCACCAGGAGCCCGTAGTACAGATGGGGCATGCCCGCGTCGCGCTGGAGCTGACGGTCGAGGTGGTCCTCCAGGAGCGTGGAGGCGTGTATGTACGCGAGCCAGGTGCGCTGCTCCTCGTCGTCGAGCCAGCGCGGCTCGGCGGCGGCGCGCTCCCCGGCGGCGTCCCGTGCCGCGGTGGATGGCCTGTCCATGTAACCCACTGTACGAGGCTTTCCTGTGCCCCCGGCAGGGGCGCCCGGAGCCGGGCGAGCCGCCGCGGGGCCCGCGAACGCGCTCAGAGCGCGGGTGGGTTGAGCTGCACGCCCCGCAGCGCGGCCGCGCGCGCCCGCTCGTCGCCGACGTCCAGGGCGGTGTCCGCGAACTTGATCGTGTGGTCGTCGCCGTGCGCCGCGGCCCGCGCGAAGATCTCGTCGAAGCCGCTGCGCCGGGCCTCGTCGTACGCGGTGCGCAGCTCGTCGGCCGGTGCCGGGGCGGGCGGGGCGTACGCGGCGGTGACGGCGGCGCTCGCCGCCCAGGCCGCGTCGAGGGACGCGGGCCACAGCTCGCGGGGGAGCGCGGGCAGGGTGCGCAGGACGGCGTTCGGCGCGGTCGCCGCGTGCACCAGCATGATCGGCTCGGCGTGGCCGTGGGTGGCGTACCGGTGCACGGCGGCGGTGACGAGGTCGCCGAGGCGGGCGCGCGCGGTCTCCGGGTCCGTGGCCGGGACGGTGGGCCACACGGGCGCGGAGGCCAGCTGCGCGAAGCGGTCCGGAAGCCCCCCGTCCTGGACCGGGACGGGCTCGACGGCGGCGAGCGCGGTGGCCGCGTCGGCCGCCGACGGCAGGGTGCGGGGCGCGCGCGGCGGCAGCGGGCTGTGCCGGGCCGCCCAGTAGCCGAGGCCGTGCGCCAGCTCGGCGACCCGGGGCGCGGTCTCGCCGCCAGGGCCGGTGAGGGCGCGCACGGCGTGCCCGACGCGGATCACCGGGTGCGTGGAGCCGCCCGCGATGCCGGGGAGCAGCACCGGCCACCAGGTGGCGAGCACCTCGCGCCAGGGCCGCTCGGCGAGGGCGTGCGAGAAGAAGTCGATCCAGTCGGCGGCCCGGCGCGGCTCGCCGAGGGCCTCGCGCCAGTTCGCGTCGGTGATCGGGGACACGCGCGCGGGCATGTCCTCCAGCTTGTGGCGGTAGTAGTCGAGCCAGCGGTGCACGGTGCGGGCCTGGCCGTTGTGCACAAGCGACTCGACGGCCATCGGCCCGTGGTTGGTGAGGCGCACGACCCGCTCGGGGCCGCTCGCGTGCAGGCGCTGGAGAGCTTCGTCGAGGACACCGCTGGAGTCGGGGGCGGGGCCGGAGCCGGCCGGGGCCGCGCTGATCTCGTTCATGGCGGCACGCTAGGCGCGCGCCGCCCCCGCGGGTAACGGTCTGCGGGACTAGTCCCTAGGCCCTAGGGGCAGCTCGTACCAGGCCACGTCCCAGTAGCGGTGAAACTTCCGGCCGACCTCCGCGTACGTACCGATGTGCCGGAAGCCGAATCGTTCGTGCAGTCGCACCGAGGCCGCGTTGGGCAGCGCGATGCCCGCGTACGCCCGGTGCAGGTCCTCGCCCGCGAGGGCGGCGAAGAGGGCGCGGTAGAGCAGGGTGCCGACGCCACGCCCGGCCGCCCGCGGGGCGCAGTAGACGCTGACCTCCACGGAGGTCGCGTAGGCCGGCTTCGCCCGCAGCGGGCCGGACGTGGCATAGCCGAGAATGTCAGGTTTCCCCGATTTGCCAGCCTGGGCAACCATCAGGCGGTGCGGGCCGTCTTTGGGGTGGGAGAGCAGCCAGCGGCGTCTCTCTTCCGGCAGGAACGGGACGGTGTCGAATGTGACGGCTGTCTCACGGACGTAGTGGTTGTAGATCTCCGTGAGGGCCCCGAGGTCCGCCTCCTCGCCCGGTCTGACCTGCACGTCTGTGGGTTCCTGTGGCATCCGGCCTCCCCGTGTGGCGGGACAGGGTACTGCATGATCAGGAAAACAGAAGCGCCGGTTGGGAATTCTGTCCGGATTCCAGTCGTTGTATCCATCGGATGCGGGGCACCTGGGAGGGTGTGCCGTCCACCACAGGTCCACACCGGACCGCCCGGCCCGCCCGCCACCACGGGTCACAGCCGGACCGACCAGTGACAACCACGCAAGGGAGCACGCATGGCAACCCGTGCCGTCGCCCGTCGCAAGTCCGCCGACACCGGCGAGACCGTCGCGGCACGCAGTGTTCGCGCTTCAGGCGGCGAGATCGCCGACCGCGACCTGGTCGGCATGTATCTCGACGAGATAGCGCGGACACCTCTGCTCGACGCCGCGAAGGAAGTCGAGCTGTCCCAGATCATCGAGGCCGGCGTCTATGCCCAGAAGATCCTCGAGGGCGAGGTCGAGGAGAAGTCGGCCGTGACCGCGTCCGAGGACGAGCTGCGCGCCCTCGTCGCCGACGGCGAGCGCGCCAAGGACGTCTTCATCCGGTCGAATCTCCGCCTGGTGGTCGCCGTCGCCCGCCGCTATCCGCGCAGCGGCCTGCCCCTGCTCGACCTCATCCAGGAGGGCAACGCGGGCCTGGTCCGCGCGGTCGAGAAGTTCGACTACGCCAAGGGCTTCAAGTTCTCCACGTACGCCACCTGGTGGATCCGCCAGGCCATCACCCGCTCCATCGCGGACCAGTCGCGCACCATCCGGCTCCCCGTGCACCTCGTGGAGGAGCTGGGCCGGATCCGCCGCGTGCAGCGCGAGTTCAACCGCGAGCACGGCCGCGAGCCGGAGGCCACCGAGATCGCCGCCGAGCTGGCGTCGACCCCCGAGCGCGTCACGGACGTCCTCGACTGGGCCCGCGACCCCGTCTCGCTGAACATGCCGGTGGACGACCAGGGCGAGACCCAGTTCGGCGACCTCCTGGAGGACACCTCCGCGGTCTCCCCCGAGCAGTCCGTCCTCACGCTGCTCCGCAGCGAGGAGCTGGACGACCTCATCGGCCGCCTCGACCAGCGCACCGCCTCCATCATCAAGATGCGGTACGGCATCGACGACGGCCGCGAGCGCACCCTCACCGAGGTGGGCAAGGAGCACGGCCTGACGCGCGAGCGCATCCGCCAGATAGAGAAGCACGCCCTCCTCGAGCTGAAGAAGCTGGCGCGCGACACCGGCTTCGACGCGGCGGCCTAGCGCCCGCCGCCGAGCGGCACCGGGCGGGCCCGCCCCGCCCGCGCCCGCCGCCCCGCTCCAGGGCGGGTCTCAGCTTCCGGCGCGGTCCACCGCCGCGCTGAGCCTGCGCCCCAGCTCCCGCACGCGCGACACCAGCTCGTCGGGCCCGCGCACGGTGAAGTCGCACTCGACCCAGACGAGCCGGCCCGCCACCCACTCCACGGGCTCGGTCACCGTCCCGCGCAGCCGGCAGCGGTCGTCGCCGACCGCGGCCAGCTCACCGAGCGCGGCGGGCAGCCGCCCCCGCACCCGGTGCAGGGGCGCGTGGAACTCGACGTCCACCTCGTACGCCGAGGCCTCCGGCCGCCGCGCGAGCACGCTCCGGCGCACATAGGCGTCCGCGCTCCCGCCCGGCAGCATCCGCGGCGCGAACCGCACCGCCGTGGCGAACGGCTCCGACACCCGGTCCACGCGGAACGTACGCCAGTCCTGCCGCTCCAGGTCGAACGCGACCAGGTACCAGCGCCGCCCGGTGGACACCAGCCGGTGCGGCTCGGCCAGGCGCCGCGACGGGGTGCCGTCCTTGGCCTCGTAGGCGAACCGCAGCTGCTCGTGCGCGGCCGTCGCCGACGCGATCACCGTCAGCGTCTCCGGCGCGATCCGCGCGCCGTCCCCGCTGGTCAGCGACATCGTCGCGGCGCCGAGCGCGGACACCCGGTGGCGGAGCCGGGACGGCAGGACCTGCTCCAGCTTGGCGAGGGCCCGCACCGAGGCCTCCTCGACGCCCTCGACGGCGTGCCCGGCCCCGGCGCGCAGCCCCACCGCGATGGCCACGGCCTCCTCGTCGTCCAGGACGAGCGGCGGCATCGCCTTGCCCGCGACGAGCCGGTAGCCACCGCTCGCGCCCTGCGACGCCCGCACCGGATAACCGAGTTCCCGCAGCCGGTCGACGTCCCGGCGGACCGTGCGGCGCGAGACCCCGAGCCGGTCGGCCAGCTCGCCGCCGGGCCATTCGCGCGGGGTCTGGAGCAGGGAGAGCAGTTGCAGGAGCCGTGCCGGTGTGTCCGTGGTCATGAGGGGCCTCCCGCCGCCGTGGCTTCGTGTTCACCGGTCCACCGGGAACGTGACCCCATGATTCCGCAGAACTAGGTCATGACCTGACCTATACGACCCCTAGCCTGACGGCATGACTTCTCCCAGCACCCCCACCACGGCTGCTCCCTCCCCAGGGGCACCGTCCGACCGGCGCCGGTGGTTCGCCCTCGCGATCGTGATGACCGCCGCCTTCATGGACCTCGTCGACGTGACGATCGTGAACATCGCGATCCCCTCCATCCAGCGGGACGCGGGCGCCACGTTCAGCCAGATCCAGTGGATCACCGCCGGGTACGCTCTCGCGCTCGGCGCGGGCCTCATCACCGGCGGACGGCTCGGCGACATCTACGGCCGCAAGAAGATATTCCTCATCGGCATCGCCGGCTTCACCGTCGCCTCGGCGCTGTGCGGCTTCGCCGCGAACCCCGAGATGCTCGTCGCGTCCCGCATCCTCCAGGGCGCGATGGCCGCGCTGATGGTGCCGCAGGTGCTCTCGATCGTGCACGCCACGTTCCCGGCGCACGAGCGCGGCAAGGTCTTCGGCCTGTTCGGCATGGTGGTGGGGCTCGGCGCGGTGTCCGGGCCGCTGCTCGGCGCGCTCCTGACGGAGTGGAACATCCTCGGTCTCGAATGGCGCCCGATCTTCCTCATCAACCTGCCGGTCGGCATCGCTGGTCTGCTGCTCGGGCAAAGGTTCATCACCGAGTCCAAGGCGCCGCGCGCCCTGCGGCTCGACGTCGTCGGCGTCGTCCTGGTCACCGCCGGTCTGCTGATGCTCCTGTATCCGCTGACGCGCGGCCGCGAGCTGGGCTGGCCGCTGTGGGGGTACGCGATGATGGCGGGCGCGGTCGTGGTGTTCGGCGCCCTCGTCGCCTACGAGCGGCGCAAGGCCGCCCGTGACGGTTCGCCCCTCGTGGAGCTGTCCCTGTTCAAGGTGCGCAGCTTCGCCGCGGGCATCGCCGTGCAGACCGTGTTCGGCGTCTCGCTCGGCATCTTCTTCCTCGTCTGGACCATGTACATGCAGGTCGGCCTCGGCTGGAGCGAGCTGCGCGCGGGCCTGACCGGCGTGCCCTTCTCCATCGCCGTGTCCGTCGCCGCGGGCATCTCCGTGCAGAAGCTGGTGCCGCGCTTCGGCCGCAAGGTCCTCCAGGCGGGCGCCCTGACCATGGCCTCGGGCGTCCTCATCTACATCTGGGAGGCCGGCCGGTACGGCGCGGACATCGCTCCCTGGCAGATGGCGCTGCCCCTCGTGGTGATGGGCCTCGGCATGGGCCTCATCGTGGCCCCGCTGACGGACGCGGTCCTCTCCGAGGTCCCGCGCGAGCACGCGGGCTCCGCGTCCGGCCTCATCAACACCGTGCAGCAGATGGGCAACGCGCTCGGCCTCGGCCTGGTCTCCGTGGTCTTCTTCGGCGCCATGGACGAGCACGTGGTGCCGCAGCGGGTCGCCGACGAGTTCGCCCACGGGTTCCAGAACGCGCTGTGGTGGGTGTTCGGCGTCCTGGTCGTCATCTTCCTGCTGATGCTGGGGCTGCCGCGGCGCCCGGCGCAACACGTCGAAGGCGCGGCGGGCGCGGAGGGCGAGCAGGCCCCCGACGACGTCACCCGCAAGGACCGCGAGCCGGCCCTCACTTCCTGAGGCCCCTCCGTGGGGGCGGGCGCTGGGCCCGCCCCCACTCTGCTCAGGCCCCGCCAAGGCTGCCCCCACCTTGGCGGGGCCCGTTTGTGTCCACCCTGCGCCCGATTCTGTTTACTTCCGCCCGGAGTCTCCGTACGATCCAAGAGAACCCACACACCCGGGCACAAGCGGGAGGCCCCAAGTCATGTACGCGCCAGAGCGGCAGCAGGAGATCCTGCGCCTGGCCCGAGAGGGCGGCCGCGTCGACGTCCTCTCGCTCGCCGCCGAGTTCCAGGTCACCGCCGAGACCGTCCGGCGCGACCTGAAGGCCCTGGACCGCGCGGGCCTCCTGCGCCGGGTGCACGGCGGCGCGATCCCGGCAGGCCGCCTGGACTTCGAGCCGGACCTCGCGGAGCGCGAGGGCACCGCCGCCGAGGAGAAGGACCGCATCGCCCGCGCCGCCCTCGCCGAGCTGCCCGCCGACGGCGACGGCACGGTCATCCTCGACGCGGGCTCCACCGTCGCCCGCCTGGCCGCCCAGCTCCCCCTGGAGTCCGCCCTCACCGCGGTCACCCACAGCCTGCCCACCGCCGCCCGCCTCGCCGACCACCCGGGCATCCAGCTCCACCTGGTCGGCGGCCGCGTCAGGCACCGCACCCGCGCCGCCGTCGACGCCTGGGCCCTGCGCGCGTACGCGGAGATCCGCGCCGACGTCCTCTTCCTCGCCGCGAACGGCTTCTCGGCCGCGCACGGCCTGACCACCCCCGACCTCGCCGAGAGCGCCGTCAAGCGCGCCGCCGTCGCCGCCGCCCGCCGCGTCGTCCTGCTCGCCGACAGCGGCAAGTACGGCCAGGAGCACTTCGCCCGCTTCGGCGACCTCACCGACGTGGACCTGCTGATCACGGACACGGGCCTCAGCCCCGACGACGCCGCCGCCATCGAGCGCGCGGGCACGGAAGTGGTGCGCGCATGATCCTCACCGTCACCCCGAACCCCTCCCTCGACCGCGCGTACGAGGTCCCCGCCCTCACCCGCGGCGAGGTCGTCCGCGCCACCGGCGACCGCATGGACCCGGGCGGCAAGGGCGTCAACGTCTCCCGGGCACTCGCCGCCGCCGGCGTGCCCACCCTCGCCGTGCTCCCGCTCGGCGGCGCCCCCGGCGCCCTCGTCGCCCGGCTCCTCGACGAGCAGGGCATCGATGTCGCCCCGGTCCCGGTCACCGGCCCCACCCGGTCGAACATCTCCGTGGCCGAACCGGACGGCACCCTCACGAAGATCAACGCCCCGGGCCCCGAACTCACCGCGGCGGAGAGCGAGGCCCTGCTCGCCGCCGTCGCCGCGCACTCCGCCCGCGCCGACTGGATCGCCTGCTGCGGCAGCCTCCCGCGCGGCCTCCCCCCGTCCTGGTACGCGGACCTGGCCGACCGCTGCCACGCCGCCGGGGCCCGGCTCGCGCTCGACACCTCGGGCCCGGCCCTCCTCGCCGCCCTCGCCGGGCGCCCGGATGTCGTCAAGCCGAACGCCGGGGAGCTGGCCGAGGCCGTCGGCCGCCCCCTCGCCACCGTCGGCGACGCCCTCAAGGCCGCAGGTGAACTGCGTGAGCGCGGCGCCCGCGCCGTCCTCGCCAGCCTCGGCGCCGACGGTCAACTCCTCGTCGACGACTCGGGCACGTACTTCGGGCACGCCCGCGTCGACGCCGTTCGCAGCACCGTGGGCGCGGGTGACAGCTCCCTCGCCGGCCTCCTCGTGGCGGGCGGCACCGGGCCGCGCGCCCTCGCCGCCGCCGTCGCGCACGGCGCCGCCGCCGTCCAGCTCCCCGGCAGCCTGATGCCCACCCCGGCCGACCTCGTACCGGACGCCGTCACCGTCACCGACCGGGTCCCGCTCGACCTCGTCCTGACCGAGCCCGCCGCCTGACCCCGTCCCCTCTCCCGCCCGTGTCCCCGGGCCGCCCGCGTGCAAAGGAGCCCGCGATGAGCGAGAACCACGCCATCATCACCGCGGAGTTGGTCGACCTCGACCTCGACCGGTCCGCCGACACCAAGGAGGCGGCGGCCCGCGCCCTCGCCGAGCGCATGGTGGCCCTCGGCCGCGTCACCGACCTGGACGGCTTCCTCGCCGACGTGGCCGCCCGCGAGGCCCAGATGCCCACCGGC
Organism: Streptomyces sp. NPDC045778; assembly: GCF_056431945.1. NCBI lineage: Bacteria > Bacillati > Actinomycetota > Actinomycetes > Kitasatosporales > Streptomycetaceae > Streptomyces > Streptomyces sp. NPDC045778. The sequence goes on along the minus strand of NZ_JBWKJZ010000019.1, from coordinate 136,918 downwards.
CTCGACGGCGGCATCGGCATCCCGCACTGCCGCAGCGCCCACGTCACCGAGCCCACCCTGGCCTTCGGCCGCAGCGCGCGGGGCATCGACTTCGGCGCCCCCGACGGCCCCGCCGACCTCGTCTTCCTCATCGCGGCCCCCACCGGCGCCGACGACGCCCACCTCACGATCCTTTCGTCCCTGGCACGACAGTTGATGGACGCCGATTTCACGGCGGCGCTGCGTGCCGTGGACGCGGCGGCGGACGCGGCGGCGCTGGTCCGGGGCGACCGGGCCCCCACGGCGGCGGGCGCCGGGCCCTCGGACAGGGGGCCTCAGGCGGACGAGGCACCGACGGGTGAGGCCCCGGCGGGCGTGCCTTCGGTGGGCGCGCCTTCGGCGGATGCGCCTTCGGTGGGCGCGCCTTCGGCGGATGCGCCTTCGGTGGGCGCGCCTTCGGCGGATGCGCCTTCGGTGGGCGCGCCTTCGGCGGACGCGCCCGAGGCGGGTGAGCCTTCGGCGGAGGGCGGGACCGAGCGCTTCCGCATCATCGCCGTCACCTCCTGCCCCACCGGCATCGCCCACACCTACATGGCCGCCGAGGCCCTGGAGAAGGCCGCCCGCGAGGCAGGCGTCGTCCTCACGGTGGAGACCCAGGGCTCCGCGGGCTTCACCCGCCTCGACCCCGAGACCGTCGAACGGGCCGACGCGGTGATCTTCGCCCACGACGTCCCCGTACGCGACAAGTCCCGCTTCGCGGGCAAGCCCACCGTCGACGTGGGCGTCAAGGCGGGCGTCAACCGCCCCGCCGAACTCATCGCGGAAGCGCGGGAGAAGGCCGCCCGCGGCGAGGTCACGGCCCCGGCGCGCCCAAGCCCCGTGGACACCGCGGGCGACAGCGGCGACAGTTACGCCACCAAGCTGCGCAAGTGGCTGATGTCCGGCGTCAGCTACATGGTGCCGTTCGTCGCCGCGGGCGGCCTCCTCATCGCGCTCGGCTTCGCCATCGGCGGCTGGAAGATCGACAAGGCCCCGTCCGTGGCGGAGCACTTCGCCTGGACCGACCACACCAGCTGGGCGGCCCTGCTCTTCCAGACCGGCGGCCTCGCCTTCGCCTTCCTGGTCCCCGTCCTCGCGGGCTACATCGCGTACGGCATGGCCGACCGGCCGGGCCTCGTGCCGGGCTTCGTCGGCGGCTCGGTCGCCGTCACCATCAAGGCGGGCTTCCTGGGCGGCCTCGCGGCGGGGCTGCTCGCGGGCGCCGTCGTCCTGGGCATCCAGCGGATCCGCGTCCCCGCCGTGCTGCGCGGCATCATGCCGGTGGTCGTGATCCCGCTGGTCTCCGCCGCGGTCGTCGGCTTCCTGATGTTCCTCGTCGTCGGCAAGCCCATCGCCTCGCTCCAGAGCGCCCTGACCGACTGGCTGGAGGGCCTGTCCGGCGCCAACGCCGTCATCCTGGGCGTGATCCTCGGCCTGATGATGTGCTTCGACCTCGGCGGCCCGCTCAACAAGGTCGCGTACGCCTTCGCCGTCGGCGGCCTCACCCACCCCACCGACGGCTCGCTGAAGGTGATGGCCGCCGTGATGGCCGCGGGCATGGTGCCGCCGCTCGCCCTGGCCCTCGCGACGACCGTCCGGGGCCGCCTGTTCACCCCGGCCGAGCGGGAGAACGGCAAGGCGGCATGGTTCCTCGGCGCCTCCTTCATCACCGAGGGCGCGATCCCCTTCGCGGCCGCCGACCCGCTGCGGGTCATCCCCGCGTCGATGGCGGGAGGCGCGGTCACGGGCGCCCTTTCGATGGCGTTCGGCTGCACGCTGCGCGCCCCGCACGGCGGTGTCTTCGTGGTGCCGCTCATCGGCCGGCCCCTGCTCTACCTGCTCGCGATCGCCGCCGGCGTGTGCGTGTCGGCGGCCGTGGTGGTGCTGCTCAAGAGCGCCCGGAAGACGCCCGTCACCCACGGGCCGGGCGCGGCGGACGCAGCCGTGGACGAGTCACCGGTTCCGGCCGCCGTCTGATCGGACGTTCCCCGGCCCCCTCCGCGTGGGCATACTGCTGGTACTGCGGCAGGGGCGCCCGGGAGCGGGCCACACCCGTGGGGGCCACCGTGAGTCAGCTTCAGCAGAGTCACCTCAGCAGCCTGCTCGGCATGGTCACCGACCTCACCGAGCAGGCGCGGGCCGGCCTCGTGCGGCCCACGGAGTCCGACCGCGTCTTCCTCGCCGTCTACTCCGGCTTCCTCATCGAGACCGGCGCGGGCATCCGCTGGCTCCTCGAACCCGCCCTGATCGAGCACGCCACGCACGTCATCCACCGCCAGGCCCCGGCCGCGAGCGAGGCCCGCGCCGACGCCGCCGCCCGGCTGCTCGCGACCTTGTGGGCATCCTGCCTGCTCGCGGGCATCGACACCGAGGACTGGGACCTCGAAGCCCCCGAACTCCCCGCGATCTGCGTGCGGATGGCGGGCCTCGTCACCGGCGAGCGAGAACCGGAATCCTGACGCCCGGATCGCCCCGCCCGATGGGAGATGCGTCACTTCAAGGCCAAAGTCCCATAAACGCCCCTGTTGTTCGGCTGGCGGCTGTTGTCTACTGAGCGACATGTTCGACGGTGCTTCGATCGTTCAGCAGACAACTGTGGCGCTGTTCGCCGCCGTGACCACCCTCTGGGCCGTGACCTTCCTGCGCGCACGCCGTGCCCGGGGGGCCGGACCGCAGCCATCGGGCGGTGCCGCGCTGCGCTCGCTGCCCGTCCAGTCGGGCCCGCCGGGCGCGGAGTCCGTGCAGCTGACGGCGGCCGAGCGGGATGCTTTCGCCGGACTGGTCCGGCAGTTCGGCAAGGGGCGCGACTAGACCCCGGCCTCGGCCCCGGCCCCGGGCATGGGTGCGCCGGGGCGGCTAGCGGCTGCGCGTCACCGGGAACGCCCGGGCCCGCCGCTCCATCGCCGCGCGCGCCGCGGGCTCGCTCACATACACCTCGCACATGTGGCGGCCGTCGGTCGTCGCCGTGTGCTCGACCTCCCACAGGCTGACTTCCGAGCCGTCGAAGAGCAGGAAGGCGTGCTCGTACAGCGAGAAGCCGAGCCGGGCCTCGCCCGTGAGCCCCGAACGGCCGAAGGCCTGGGTGATCTGGTGGGCGAAGGCCGAGCGCAACAGGCGCGCCATGTCCTTGCCGGGCCGGTCCCCGCCCGCGGGGTTCTCCGCCCGGCGCAGCAGCCGGCGCGCGTGGTCGGCCGAGTCGTCCGGCACGTACGTGTGCCGGGGCCCGTGCGCCGTGGTCAGCTGGAGGACGACCGGCAGGTCCCCTGCCGGGGTGTCGGGCGGCAGCGGTAGGCGCGCGGTGGCGACTCCGGCCTCCTCCTCGTCCAGATACAGCTCGTACTGTGCCTGGCTGCCCGGGCCCGCGTTGTGCACCAGCTCCCACAGGGTGAGGGCGCTGCCGTCGGCGAGCAGCCAGGTGTGGCGGTACGTCTCGCGGTGCAGGCCCGCGCTGTGGTGCGCGGAGTGCAGCGAACTGTCGTAGGCCAGGGACCGCTCCAGGCGCCGGACCGTGTCGTCCGGCAGGTCGAAGGAGTTCAGCGCGCGGCTGAGCAGTCGCTCGAGGTGCTCCTCGGGACTGAGGGGCTCGGGCGGCTCTGGTGGTTCGTACGCGGTCTCGTACGGCACGCTCACGGATACTCCCGGATGCTTCCGGCGTTGCTGCATGTCACCTTGTGCGTGCATACCGTAGCCCCTGGGTCCGACATCATGTCCGGGAACAGGAAAACGATCGAGCCGCACGGCAAGTTCCCGTGCGGCTCGCTCCGTTGGCGCCCCGAGTGCGCCCTTCGGGGCGTCACGCGCGCCCCTTTTGTGGTGATGTCGGTCAGGTCCGCGTCACTCGGCGCTGCCGGCCGTCCACTGGCTCCACGACATGTTCCAGCCGTTCAGGCCGTTGTCGGGGGCGATGGTCTTGTCCGGCGAACCCTTGACCGTCACGATGTCGCCGATCAGCGAGTTGTCGTAGAACCACTTGCCCATCGTGTCGCCCTGCGCCCCTTGCACATCCTGGAGCCCCACACAGCCGTGGCTGGTATTGGTGCTACCGAAGATGGAGGGCGAACTCCAGTAGTTGCCGTGGATGAACGTGCCGGACGTCGACAGACGCATGGCATGCGGTACGTCCTTGATGTCGTACTCGCCGCCGAAGCCGACCGTCGAGCCGTTCATCCGCGTCTGGACGAACTTCTCGGAGATCACCATCTGGCCGTTGTACGTGGGGTTCTGCGGGCTGCCCGCGGAGATCGGCACGGACTTGAGGACCTTGCCGTCCCGCTCGACCGTCATCTTCTTGGCGCCCACGTCGACGGTGGAGACCTGCTTGCGGCCGATGGTGAAGGTGACCGTCTTGTTCTGGACGCCGGTGATGCCGTTACCGCCCTTCACACCGTCCAGGGCGATCTTCATCGTGACCTTGGAGCCGGCCTTCCAGTAGTCCTGCGGCCGGAAGTCCAGGCGCTGGTTGCCGAACCAGTGGCCGACGACCTTCTGCCCGCTGCTGGACGTGACCGTGATGTGCGACTGCACGTCCTTCTTGTTGGTGATCGCCTTGTCGAAGTTGAACGACACCGGCATGCCCACGCCGACGGTGGTGCCGCCGTCCGGCGCGTACGAGCCGATGAAGCTGTTCGCCGACGACACCGTCGTGAACGTCGCGTTCTCCGTCGCCGGGCGGCCGTCACCGTCCTTGGCGTTGGCGGTGACCTTGTACTTCGTGCCGCGCTCCAGCTGCGCCTTGGGCTTCCAGGTGCTGCCGTCGGCGGATATGGAGCCCTCGACCGCGGCGCCGGACGTCACCTGCGTCATCTTGACGCTGGTCAGCTTGCCGTCCTTGACCTTCACGCCGGTGGCGTTGATCGAGGCGTCGGTCGCGCCGTCCTTGGAGGAGATGGATATCTGCGCGCCGGACGCGTCCTTCGCCGAACCGGACTTCTTGTCGTCCTTGGCGTCGGCGTCACCACCGCAGGCCGTGAGGGTCAGCGCGCCGACGGCCGCGAGCGCGGCGGTCGCCAGCATGACCCGCCGACGGCGACGGTGCTGAGGCTGCGCTGCAAGGTCCGGCGTTGTCACGGGCTGCTCCCATTCGGTCTGCGTTCAGCACGTTCTCGGTAGTACGTGGTCTGATCCAGTACGGGTAAGGAGTCGTCCGGCGGAAGAATGGTTCCGGGGCACGGATGTGAGCGCTGGCACATGGCTGCGCCCGCGGCTGTTTTCAAGGTCCTTTGCCTTGGCGGCACTTGGGGTGCTGTGGGCTATATATGGGGCTTCGCCCCTTTCCCCCTCTTTTTGGCGCTTCGCGCCTCGTCCTCAAACGCCGGACGGGCTGGGATCACCGGCTTCGCCGCGCTCGCCGTTCGGACTGGATGGGTACAGACTTCGGTAGGACGGGAAGGTGCCGCCCGGGGTCTCCACCGGCTCGGCCGCCAGCAGGGCCCTGACGATCGCCCGGGTCACCATGTCCGCGCCCGCCGCCAGGACCTCGTTCAGCGCGAGGGGGTTCGCGGCGTCCAGCTGATGCTCGCCGGTGGCCAGGGCGAACACCGTGTCCCCGTCGTTCAACAGGTGCACCGGGCGCACCGCCCGCGCCATGCCGTCGTGCGAGGTGCCCGCGAGCTTCTGCGCCTGGGCCTTGCTGAGCTGGGCGTCGGTGGCGACCACCGCGAGCGTGGTGTTCAGCGGAGGACGGCCGTTGCGCGCCGCCACCTCGGCGAGGCGCCGCCGGGCCGCCTCATGGACCTCGGCCGCGGGCAGCTCGACCGGCGCCCCCTCGAAGAACCGCCCGTACAACGCCCCTGTCGACGGATCCACCCCCGACCCCGCCGCGTTCGCCACCACCAGGGCGGCCACCGTCACGCCCGAGTCGAGGACCGTGCTCGCCGTGCCAATGCCGCCCTTGAGCTGGCCCACCACCGCGCCGGTGCCCGCGCCCAGATTGCCCTCGGCCACCGCGTGGCCGCTCGCGCGCGCCGCCGCGTCCTCCGCCGCCGCCCGCCCGAACGCCGCGTCAGGCCGCGCCCGGAACGTGCCGCCGCGCCCCAGGTCGAACACGCACGCCGCGGGCACCACCGGCACCACGTGCGACGGCTCAGGCCCCACCCGCACACCGCGCTCCTGCTCCTCCAACCAGGCCATCACCCCGGTCGCCGCGTCGAGGCCGTACGCACTGCCGCCCGTCAGGACGATGGCCTCCACCCGCTGCACCAGGTTCCGCGGGTCGAGCGCGTCCGTCTCCCGGGTGCCCGGGCCGCCGCCGCGCACGTCCACGGCCGCCACGGCACCGCCCTCCGGCGCGAGCACGACGGTCGTCCCGCTGAGCCAGCCGTCTCCCATCCGGCCCGCGTGCCCCACCCGCAACCCCGCGACGTCGGTCAGCGCCCCGGCCGACTTGTCCCGCGTCCCTGCCTCATGTCCAGGTGCGTCAGATGTCGTCATGCGGCATGCGTATCACGAGCTTCGCGAGCGCGGGTGTCCCCCGGGGGCACGGGCTTCGCCGGGAGGGGGCCGGGCGCTCCGAGCAGGTCGGCGCCCCGTCGCGGCCGCTGTCAGGCGGCGCGCTCGGACCGCACCATCCGGGACGTCAGCGTCACCCCGACCACCACCGCCAGCGCCGCCACGACTCCCGCCGCGAGCACCGCCCAGCGGCCCGCGAACGTGCACGCCAGGATCGCCACCGCCGTGACCGGAAGCACCAGTTGCTGGGCGAGTCCCACCTTGAAGTGGCGCGAGTGCAACAGCCACACCGTGAACAGATACACCGCCGCCGGGATCGTCACCGCCGCCGACGCCGCCGTCTCCGAGATGTGCGCCTTGCCGACCGCCTGCTCCACCGCCACCTCGATGCCCGCGCCGATCGCCGCCGCCGAGCCGAAGATCACGTAGTGGCCGTAGCCCCACAGGAACGCCTGCTGGTTGGAGCGCAGATGGCCGTGGATCGGCACCACGAAGTAGATCCACCACGCGGCGAAGATCAACAGGAGGCCTCCGACGGCGATGGGCAGCAGTTCCCCGAGCGCGTCGTTCTCGTCGATGGCCGACTTCACCGCGATCGTCGCCGCGGCGATCGTCTCGCCGAGCATGATGATCGTGAACAGGCCGTACCGCTCGGCGATGTGGTGCGGGTGCCACGGCGTCGTCCGCGCCCGCTCCGCGAGCGTCGGCACCGCCATCTCGGCGACCGCCATCACCAGGAACGTCCACGGCCGGGCCCCCTCCGGCAGGACCAGGAGGCCGAGCCAGCCCACCTGGCACAGCGCGACCCCGGCCGCATAGCGCAGGGCCGTGCGCCGCTCGTCGCCCGTCGTGGACGCCGCCGCCCGCAGCCACTGCGCGATCAGCGCGAGCCGCATGATCAGGTAGCCGAGCCAGACGGCCAGGAACTGATGGTCCTCGAAGGCCTTCGAGACCCCGGCCGCGAGCACCAGGACACCGGCGATCTGGAGGAGGGTCACGACGCGGTAGAGCGAGTCGTCGTTGTCGTACGCCGAGGCGAACCAGGTGAAGTTCATCCAGGCCCACCACACCGCGAAGAACACCATCGCGTAGTTGAGGACCCCGTCGCCCGGGTGTCCCTCGGCCACGGCGTGCACCAGCTGCACCCCGGCCTGGGCGACCGCGACCACGAAACACAGGTCGAAGAAGAGTTCCAGCGGTGTCGCCGCGCGGTGGGCCTCCTCCCGCCCGCGGGCGACCATCGGGCGCAGTGGCGGGGGAGGGGCGGCGGGAGCCGGGTTCGCGGCGGAAGGAGTGGGCGTCATGGGGCAAGGACAGCAGAGCCAGGCGGCCCGACGGCCCGGGCCGGGCCGTGTCGGGGAGGGAGCACCCGGGTGGGCGGCGGCCCTCCGCCGCGGGGCGGGGGCGGCCGGGGCGGACGTACGCTGGAAGCATGAGTACCGCCCCCGCCCCCGAACCGCGTGATCCCCAGGACGCGAAGCCCCGGCAGGCCCCCAAGAAGCCGGCCGGCGCGCTGATCTTCGACGATCCCCTGTCGCAGCAGTCCTCGGACGATACGGATCGCGGGTGGGGCGAGCGGCCGACGGCGGGCGGCGACAGCGCCGCCGACCTCGCCCGCTTCCTGGACGAGAAGCCGCCCCACCACATCTGAGCCCGCGCCGCCGCCCGTGCGACGAGGGCCCCCGGCCCCGCTAGCGCACGCCGCCTCCGGGCTGCCCTGTCTCCGGCCCGGGGCGCTCGCCGCCCCCGCCCGCGCCGGTCCGGCCCGTCTCGCCGGGGCCCGCGTCGCGCTGCGCGACCAGGGCGTCGCGGATCTCCTTGAGCACCTCCAGCTCCGTCACCTCCATGACCTCCTGCGTGCCCTCCTTGGCCGCCTGGCGCGCGGTCTGCTTGGCCAGGTACTTCGACATCGGCAGGACCATGAGGAAGTAGACGACGGCCGCGGTGATCACGAAGCTGAGGGTGGCGCTGAGCACCGAGCCCCACATGATGGGGACGCCCTCGACGGCCTCGCCGTTCTTCACCACGCACGGGCCCTTGAGACACGAGGCGTAGTGGTCGAGGTCCTTCGTCCCGAAGGCGCCCACCAGCGGGTTGATGACGCCCTTCACCACGGAGTTCACGATGTTCGTGAATGCGGCGCCGATGACGACAGCTACCGCCAGGTCGACGACGTTGCCGCGGGTCAGGAAGGCCTTGAAGCCCTGCCAGACGCTCGGTTCCTTCTTCTCGCTCACCACTAGGCCTTTCGTTGCAAATGCGGGTTGTGCGGCAAACCGCTTCGCAACCTACGGCAGCGCCTGGCAGCCCTGTCCACTTCCGTAACGCGAACGAGCGACTTGACAGGGCGTCAACCGTCTGAGCAGCCATGCGGCTCATCGCAGCGTCACCGCCAGGCGCGCGGTGGCGCTCGCCCCCGCGAGCCGCGCCGCCGTCCCTCCCGGCACGGCGAGGACGACCAGAGCCCCGCTCTCGGCCGTCGCGTCTGCGGTCTCGGGCACCTCGGCCACCCGAGCGTTCGACGCGATCACCCGGGGCGGGCCGCCCCGGCCCGTCGCCGGGTCCTGGGCCGCGACCACGTCCACGCGGTCGCCCGGGCGCAGCAGGCGTGCCGTCGCCGCGTCCGCGATCCGGACCGGGGCGGTCACCGGGCGGGCCGCTCGCCGCGCCCGCTCCCGCCCGTCTTCCGCGCCCTTCGCGGCCACGGACGCCGTGGAGTCCCCGGTGTGCGATGGCGCGGCGTCCCCCGGGCCGGCTGCCGCGAGGGCGGCGGCGGTCATCGCGAGCCCCACGGCCACCGCCCGCCTGCGGTGCCGGGCGAGCCGCCGCAGCCGCTGCCGCCCGCCGCGCACGTGCAGCGGGGAGAAGTGCGGCAGCCGGCACGGCGGAGGCGGGGCGCCACCGCCGCCACCCCCGCCGGGCCCGGGCGGCGCTGCCCGCGTGCCCGGCTTCGGCCGTGCCCCGGACGCGTACGACGCGGTCCGTGGACCGGGCCGGGCTCCCGTGCGCGTACCGAAGTGTGAAGCGTCCTGCGTCATGACGACCACCGCCCGCCGTGAGGAGTTCGGACCGAGGAGTTCGGGTTCCGATCCCACGATGCGGGCCCGCGGCCGATCCCGCCGAGCCCCGTGCGCTACTGCCCGGTTGTGGACAACTCCCTCACCCGAAGGGCAAGTTCCGCTCCCCTCCGCCAAGGGCCCGCAGCCAGCACCCGGGCCGCGACAGCCACCGCTTGGCCCCGCCGGGGCCGCGACCCCGGCGACTGCCCGCTACCCCGACGGCCGCCCGCGACCCCAGTGGCTGCCCCGGCCTCGGCGGCCGCCCCCGGCCCCAGCAGCCGCCCCCGGCCCCAGCCGCCGCCCCCGCCTACGGCAGCTCGAACCCCGGATCCATCCCACCCAGCGCCCCCACGCACAAGCAGTCCCGCGCCCCCGTGTCCGGAAGCCCCGCCACCGCGTCGAAGAGCACCGTCCGCAACCGGTCCACGTTCGCGGAGAACACCCGCAGGACCTCCTCGTGCGAGACCCCCGCGCCCGACTCCGCGCCCGCGTCCAGGTCGGTGACCAGCGTCAGCGAGGTGTAACACAGCTCCAGCTCCCGGGCGAGCGCCGCCTCGGGATGGCCGGTCATGCCCACCACGGACCAGCCCTGTGCCGCGTACCAGCGCGACTCCGAGCGGGTCGAGAACCGCGGCCCCTCGATCACCACGAGCGTCCCGCCGTCCACGGGCTCCCAGTCCCGGCCCCGCGCGGCCTTCAGCGCGGCGGCCCGTCCTGTCGGGCAGTACGGGTCGGCGAGGGACACGTGCACCACGTTCGGTACGGAGCCGTCGGGCAGCGGAAGCCCGTCGAAGTACGACTGCGGGCGCCCCGACGTACGGTCCACGAACTGGTCGGGCACGAGCAGCGTCCCCGGCCCGTACTCCGGCCGGAGCCCGCCCACCGCGCACGGGCCGAGCACCTGGCGCACGCCCATGGAGCGCAGGGCCCACAGGTTGGCGCGGTAGTTGATGCGGTGCGGCGGCAGGTGGTGGCCGCGGCCGTGGCGGGGCAGGAAGGCCACCCGGCGGCCCGCTATGTCGCCGAGGAAGACGGAGTCGCTCGGGGCGCCGTAGGGGGTGTCGACGTGCACTTCGGTCACGTCGTCGAGGAAGGAGTAGAGGCCCGATCCGCCGATGACGCCGACATCGGCCTGCTGCGCGTTCGCCGTGTTCACCATGGCCGCACAGTAGCCGCAGGGCGAAACGGCCGGGATTACGCCGAAGGCCCCGCCGTCCCGGGGACGGCGGGGCCTCGCGAAGGCGGAGGTCCGGCGCGCTACGCGGCCGAGGAACTCGACGAGGCGGTGCTCGACGCCTTGGAGTCCGAGGACGACGAGGAGGAGGCCGACGACTTCGAAGAGGCCGTCGAGGCCGCCGAAGAGGACGACGCCGAAGAGGACGACGACGCCGCGGGCGAGCTGCTCGACGACGAGCCACGGCTGTCGTTGCGGTAGAAACCGGAGCCCTTGAAGACGATGCCGACCGCCGAGAACACCTTCTTGAGGCGTCCGTCGCAGTTCGGGCACACGGTCAGGGCGTCATCGGTGAACTTCTGCACCGCCTCGAGGCCCTCGCCGCACTCGGTGCACTGGTACTGGTACGTCGGCACTTGCTTCCTCCTGGCACTCTCACTCGATGAGTGCTAACGACGGTCCATAGTGACGTATTCCGCGGGTTCAGTCCACCGTCACCGGTACGCGGTGACCCACGCCACGTGCGACGGTCCTGCCCGTGCCGGGAGGAGTGAGCCGCGAGCGCAGGACCAGCAGCACGGCCAGGGCGAGCAAGGTGCCGCCGAGCGGCACCAGGAATCCGGCGCCGTCCCAGAGGCGGTCCTCCAGCTGCCCCGCGACCGTCACGGCGGCAGCCTGCCCCAGTGCGACGGCGCCGGTGAGCAGGGTGAAGGCCTCCGTGCGCGCGGTCGGCGCCACCAGGCTGTCGACCAGCGTGTAGCCGGTGATCAGGGCGGGCGCGATGCAGACGCCGACGAGCAGGCCGAGCCCGGCGAGCAGGAGCACGGACTGCGCGGCCCACAGGCCCGAGGCCATCAGGGTCAGCGCCGTGTACCCGACGACGAGCCGCCGCTGCGGGGAGACCTTCCAGGCGATGGCGCCGCAGACGATCCCGGAGAGCATGTTGCCCGCGGCGAAGGTGCCGTACAGGACGCCGTTCAGGCCGGGCCGGTCGATGGACTCCGTGAAGGCGGCGAGGGCGACCTGCATGCCTCCGAAGACCGTGCCGATGCCCAGGAAGGTCACGATCAGTACGCGCACACCGGGCACCCGGAGTGCCGAATCGTGCTTCACGCGCGCGTGGCCCGCCGCGGCCGGCTGCGGCTGGGTGCTCTTCTGGGCGGCGAACAGCAGGCCGCCGACCAGGGTCAGACCGGCCTCCGTGAGCAGCCCGGCGGCCGGGTCGACGCCCGTGCACAGCGCGGTCGCCACCAGGGGGCCGAGGACGAAGGTCAGCTCGTCCGTGACGGACTCGAAGGCGGCCGCCGTCTGCGCGAGCGGCGAGCCCTGGAGCTTGACGCCCCAGCGGGCCCGCACCATGGGGCCGATCTGCGGCGTCGAGGCACCCGTGGGCACCGCGGCGACGAAAAGGGCCCACAAGGGGGCGTCGGACAGCGCGAGCACGGTGAGGGTGACACCGGACGCCGCGTGCACGAGGACGCCGGGCAGGAGCACGGCCCGCTGCCCGAACCGGTCGGCGAGCTTGCCCGTGAAGGGGGCGAACAGCGCCATGGAGACGCCGGTGGCGGCCGACACGGCACCGGCGGCGCCGTACGAGCCGGTGGTGTGCTGCACGAGCAGCACGATGGAAATGGTGAGCATCGCGAACGGCTGCCGCGCGGCGAAGCCGGGGAGCAGGAACGTCCAGGCGCGGGGGGTGCGCAGCAACTGCCCGTAGCCCGGGCGGGAGTCAGTGACCGTGGACGCCACGGCCCATGCCTTTCTGCTGCCTGGTAGCGCGCCCGTGCGGGGGCGCCGAGAGCTGTCCTCTAGCGCAGAACTGCGGTAGATACCGGGCAGCCCACTGCGAGGGCGCCGCGGCCGCCATACGGTCGCGCCAGCTCTGCGTCAGACAGAGTTGGTTCGATCTGTGTCGGTGCGTGGGTCTCGGTACGCGCTCCGCCGACGCCTTGCAGCGCGCTGACGGGACGTGCCGAGTGCGCCTTCATCGTACAGGTACATCACAAATGAGGCCTGTGATGGCGAGATGTGAGACCGATGACACCTGGGATTCCCTGGCCACCGCCGCCGGCCCCGCACCGGCCACCGCCGCCGGCCCCGCACCGGCTACCGGGCCGGCCCCGCACCGGCTACCGCCGCCCGCCCTGCACCCCCAGCCACCCCGCGAGCTTGCCGCCCTGGGCCACCGCGCGCAGCCGCTTCTCGGCCGCGTCCCGCGCCGGCTCGGTCGCCACCACCAGGAGTTCGTCGCCGTGCCTGAGGACCGTGGTGGGCAGCGGCACGAAGGAGGTGTCGTCCCGTACGACGAGGGTGACGGCCGAGCCCGCGGGCAGCCGCAGCTCGTTGATCTCGACGCCGTGCAACCGTGAGCCCTCCGGTACGGGCACGGACAGCAGATGGCCGCGCAGCCGCTCCAGGGGGGCCGATTCGATGCCGAGGTCGGAGGCCGCCGTGCCCTTGCCGAGGCCGAGCACCTTGGCGAGCCCGGGCAGGGTGGGGCCCTGCACCAGGGTGTAGACGACGACCAGGACGAAGACGATGTTGAAGATCCGCTCGCTGTTCTCGACCCCGTTCACCATGGGGATCGTGGCGAGGATGATGGGCACGGCGCCGCGCAGGCCGGCCCACGACATCAGCGCCTTCTCCTGCCAGGGCATCCTGAAGGGCAGCATGCTCACGACGACGGAGACGGGCCGCGCCACGACCGTCAGGACCAGGCCGATGATCACGGCGGGCCAGATGTCGTCCAGCAGTGTGTGCGGCGTGACCAGCAGGCCGAGCAGGACGAACATGCCGATCTGCGCGATCCAGCCGAGCCCCTCGGCGAAGCCGCGGGTGGCGGGCCAGTGCGGCAGCTTGGCGTTGCCGAGGACCATCGCGGCCAGGTAGACCGCGAGGAAGCCGCTGCCGTGGGCCATGGCCCCGGCCGCGTAGGAGGTCACGGCGATGGCCATGACCGCGATCGGGTAGAGGCCGGACGCGGGCAGCGCCACGTGCCGCAGGCCGTAGGCGCCGAGCCAGCCCACCGCGAGGCCTATGGCGGCGCCGATGGCCAGCTCCAGGGCGATCTCGCCGATGAGGACGTACCACTCGTCCACGGGGCCCGCCGCCGAGAAGGCCACGACGAGGATCACCACGGGCGCGTCGTTGAAGCCGGACTCGGCCTCCAGGACGCCGTTGACCCGGGAGGGGAGGGGGACCCTGCGCAGGACGGAGAAGACCGCGGCCGCGTCCGTCGACGAGACCACCGCGCCGATGATGAGGGCCTGTCGCCACTCCAGCCCGACCAGGTAGTGCGCGCCCGCAGCGGTCACGCCGACGCTCGCGGCGACGCCCACGAGCGCCAGGGACGCGGCTGCGGGGAGGGCCGGTTTGATCTCGCTCCACTTGGTGCCGAGGCCGCCCTCGGCCAGGATCACGACGAGTGCCGCGTAGCCGATCACCTGGGTCAGCTGTGCGTTGTTGAACGTGACGTTGCCTATGCCGTCCTGGCCCATGGCCACGCCGATGCCGAGGTACAGCAGCAGGCTGGGCAGTCCGCTGCGCGAGGAGATGCGCACGGCGACCACCGCGACGAGCAGGACGAGCGAGGAGACGAGCAGGAGCTGGTTGAGGTCGTGGACAGACAGGGGCGTTCCTTCCGTCGTGCGAGCCGTGGTGCTTCGTTACTTTACCTAAGTTTTAACGCTTCCTTGACGGAGGTCCCCGTACTTCGTCCACATTGAGCGAACTTTCGTTCGTTGTCGGTTTCCGACTCCGCGTCCGGGGCCGTCCCGCCCTGCGCCTATGGTTGCTCCCAGCACTCCAGGACCCGCCCAAGCCCCGAACTGCCGCTCGCGAAGGACAGCAAGGACAGCGATGCCCTCCAACACCACCGCCCCTTCCGGCGCCAAGCCCGGTAAGAAGAAGGGGCGCCGAGCCCGACTGATCGTGATCCTCCTGGTCCTGGCCGTCGTCGGCGGCATCGGCTTCGGCGCGTACTGGAGCATCAGCACCGTCCGCGCCTCCTTCCCGCAGACCAAGGGCACCATCGACCTGAAGGGCCTCAAGGGCCCGGTCGACGTCAAGCGCGACGGCAACGGCATTCCGCAGATCTACGCCGACTCCCCCGAGGACCTGTTCATGGCCCAGGGGTTCGTGCAGGCGCAGGACCGCTTCTGGGAGATGGACGTCCGCCGTCATATGACCTCCGGGCGGCTCTCCGAGATGTTCGGCAAGAGCCAGGTCAAGACCGATGAATTCCTGCGCACCCTGGGCTGGCACCGGGTGGCCGAGAAGGAGTACGACTCCAAGCTCTCGCCCGCGACGAAGAAGTACCTCCAGGCGTACGCCAAGGGGGTCAACGCCTATCTCGACGGCAAGGCGGGCAAGGAGATCTCCCTCGAGTACGCGGCGCTCGAGTTCGAGAACGACTACAAGCCCCAGAAGTGGACGCCCGTCGACTCGGTGGCCTGGCTCAAGGCCATGGCCTGGGACCTGCGCGGCAACATGCAGGACGAGATCGACCGCTCCTTGATGACGAGCCGCCTCGGCCCGTCCCAGATCAAGGACCTGTACCCGGACTACCCGTACGACCGGAACAAGCCGATCGTCCAGGAGGGCGGGTACGACTCGGTCACCGGCAAGTTCAGCGGTGACGCCCCGGACAGCTCCCAGTCGGGCACCGGCACCGGCACGGGTACCGGCACTGGCACTGGCACCGGTACGGGTACCGGCACTGGCACGGGTACCGGCACCGGTACGGGCACGGGCACCGGCACCGGCACGGGCACCGGTACGGGTACCGGCACCCGCACGGGCACGGGCACCGGCACCGGCACAGCGGGCACCGGCGTCGCGGGCGGCGCCCAGACCCCCAGCGGCCTCCAGTCGCAGCTCTCCGGCCTCTCCGACGTGCTCGACGAGGTCCCGGACGCGGGCCTCGGCTCGAACGGCAACGGCATCGGCTCCAACTCGTGGGTCGTCTCCGGCGCGCACACCATCACCGGCAAGCCCCTGCTGGCCAACGACCCGCACCTGGCGCCGCAGCTGCCGTCCGTCTGGTACCAGATGGGCCTGCACTGCCGCTCGGTCTCGGCGAAGTGCCAGTACGACGTCAGCGGCTACACCTTCTCCGGGATGCCCGGCGTGGTCATCGGCCACAACCAGGACATCGCCTGGGGCATGACGAACCTGGGCGCGGACGTCACGGATCTGTACCTGGAGAAGTTCACCGCGGACGGGTACCAGTTCGGCGAGAAGGTGCTGCCGTTCACCACCCGCAAGGAGAAGATCAAGGTCGCGGGCGGCAAGACCAAGACGATCACCGTCCGGGAGACCAACAACGGCCCGCTGATCTCCGACCGCGACGACGAACTGGTCAAGGTCGGCAAGCGGGCCCAGGTCGACACCGCGGCCCCGGACCGCGGCGAGGGCTACGGCATCGCGCTGCGCTGGACCGCGCTCACGCCGGGCAAGTCCATGGACGCCGTCTTCGAGCTGAACCGGGCCAAGGACTTCAAGAGCTTCCGCAAGGCGGCGGCCACCTTCGAGGTGCCCTCGCAGAACCTCATCTACGCCGACACCAAGGGCAACATCGGCTACCAGGCCCCCGGCAGGATCCCCAAGCGCGGGAAGGGCGACGGCTCGCTGCCCGCACCCGGCTGGGACCCGAAGTACCGCTGGAGCGGCTACATCGACCAGGACGAGCTGCCCTACGAGTACAACCCCAAGCGCGGCTACATCGTCACCGCCAACCAGGCCGTGATCAGCGACAAGTACCCGTACAAGCTCACGACGGACTGGGGCTACGGCGCGCGCAGCCAGCGCATCGAGGACCTGATCAAGGCCAAGACCAAGAACGGCGGCAAGATCTCCACGGAGGACATGCGGCTGATGCAGACCGACAACAGCAGCGAGATCGCACGCCTGCTCGTGCCCAAGCTGCTCAAGGTCGACATCAAGGACAAGCACGTCCGTGAGGCGCAGAAGCTCCTGGAGGGCTGGGACTACACCCAGGACGCCGACTCGGCGGCGGCCGCGTACTTCAACGCCGTCTGGCGCTCGATCCTCCAGCTGTCCATCGGCACCAAGCTGCCCAAGGAGCTGCGCGTCAAGGGCCAGTGCCTGTGGGTGGACCACGCCAGCGACACCCGGCCCGCCGACGAGGACAAGAAGGTCCGCGAGTGCGGCGAGCGCGACGCGGACTCGGCGCAGCCCGACGGCGGCGACCGCTACTTCGAGGTCATCCGCAAGATCCTCAACGACGAGGACAACGACTGGTGGAAGACCCCGGGCAACCGCACGGACAAGGAGACGAAGAACCGCGACCAGCTCTTCGCCCGTGCCCTCGCGGACGCCCGCTGGGACCTGACGGCCAAGCTCGGCAAGGACATCGACACCTGGAACTGGGGCCGCCTGCACCGCCTGGAGCTGAAGAACCAGACGCTCGGCACCGAAGGCCCCGGCTGGCTCCAGTTCGTGCTCAACCGCGGCCCCTGGAAGCTCGGCGGCGGCGAGGCCACGGTCAACGCCACCGGCTGGAACGCGGCGGGCGGCTACGACGTCATCTGGGTGCCGTCGATGCGGATGGTGGTGAACTTGAAGGACCTCGACAAGTCCCGGTGGATCAACCTCACCGGCGCTTCGGGCCATGCCTACAGCGACCACTACACCGACCAGACGAGCAAGTGGGTCAAGGGCGAGCTGTTGCCGTGGTCCTTCTCCAAGAAGGCCGTCGAGGACAGCACGAGCGACACCCTGGTGCTGAAGCCCTGACGGTGACGGGCGGCTGAGCGGAAGGGCCCTCCACGCGCACGCGTGGAGGGCCCTTCCGTCTCTCCGGAAACCGGGGCCGGTTCCGGCTTCCGGTCCTCAGCCGAAACGCCGCACCCCCGAAGGCGTCACGACGGCGCGCACCGGGCGGTCGTGCGCCTCTCCGGGGATGTGCGCGACGACTTCGGTGTCGTACAGGAGCACGACGAGCGCCGGGTCGGCCCTCGCACGCTCCAGACGCGCCAGGACCCGGTCGTACGAGCCGCCGCCGCGTCCCAGACGCGTCCCGCGCCCGTCCACCGCGAGCCCCGGCAGCAGCACCGCGTCGGCCTCCAGGACGGCGTCCGGGCCGAGTCGCGGCCCGGAGGGCTCCAACAGGGCCATCTTCCCCGGGTGTTGCACACGGGCCAGCGAGCCGGCCCCGTCGTACGCCGCCCAGTCCAGGTCGTTGTCCGGGAGCAGCACCGGCAGCAGGACGCGGGTCCCGCGCGCGTGGAGGGTGTCGAGGAGCGCGTGGGTGCCCGGTTCGCCGCCCACGGAGACGTACGCGGCGACCGTGCGGGCCGTGGCGAGTTCGGGAAGGTCCAGCGCGTGCTCGGCGAATCTCCCGGCCGCCTCGCGCGCGTCATCTGGCGGCAACCGCTTCCTAACCGCCAGGATCTCTCTCCGCAATGTGCGCTTGATTCCCTTGCCGGAGTCGGGGTGTTCCATGGCGAACTCTTACATCCTTCCTATTGTGCTCACATGTGGGCGAATATTCCGGAGCCGCAGATTCTTCGCATAGGCACCGGATATGGTGGCGGGCATGACTGAGTCTCACCCCAAGATCACCAAGGCTGTCATCCCCGCAGCTGGTCTTGGCACGCGCTTCTTGCCCGCCACCAAGGCCACGCCCAAGGAGATGCTGCCGGTCGTCGACAAGCCGGCGATCCAGTACGTGGTCGAGGAGGCGGTCGCCGCGGGCCTGGACGACGTCCTCATGGTCACGGGTCGCAACAAGCGTCCCCTGGAGGACCACTTCGACCGCAACTACGAGCTGGAGTCCGCCCTGGAGAAGAAGGGCGACGAATCCCGGCTCGCGAAGGTCCAGGAGTCCAGCGACCTGGCCACCATGCACTACGTCCGCCAGGGCGACCCCAAGGGCCTCGGTCACGCCGTCCTGTGCGCGGCGCCGCACGTGGGCCGGGAGCCCTTCGCGGTGCTCCTGGGCGACGACCTGATCGACCCGCGCGACCCGCTGCTCGCCCGCATGGTCGAGATCCAGGACCGGTGCGGCGGCAGCGTCGTCGCGCTCATGGAGGTCGCGCCGGAGCAGATCCACCTCTACGGCTGCGCGGCGGTCGAGGCCACCGACGAGAGCGACGTCGTGAAGGTCACCGACCTGGTCGAGAAGCCGGACGTGGCGGACGCCCCCTCGAACTACGCCATCATCGGCCGGTACGTCCTCGACCCGCATATCTTCGACATACTGCGCACCACCGAGCCGGGCCGCGGCGGCGAGATCCAGCTGACCGACGCGCTTCAGCAGCTCGCCGCCGACGAGAAGGTCGGCGGCCCGGTGCACGGCGTGGTCTTCAAGGGCCGCCGCTATGACACCGGCGACCGCGGCGACTATCTGCGTGCCATTGTCAGACTCGCGTGCGAACGTGAAGACCTGGGCCCGGACTTCAAGGCCTGGCTTCGCAGTTACGTCACCGAGGAGATGTAGCACTTGAGCAGCAGCGGCACGACGCACGACGGCACAGGGGCGCACCGCGGGCAGGACACCGGCCAGGAGCGCGTGTGGTCGGTGGACGAGCACCTGGAGGACGTCCTGGCGGCCGTCCGCCCGCTGGAGCCCATCGAGCTGCAGCTCCTCGACGCCCAGGGCTGCGTCCTGGTCGAGGACGTCACGGTGCCCGTGTCGCTGCCGCCCTTCGACAACAGCTCCATGGACGGATACGCGGTCCGGGCAGCCGATGTCGCGGGCGCGGGCGAGGAGTTCCCCGCCGTCCTGACCGTCGTCGGGGACGTCGCCGCCGGGCAGGGCGAGCAGCCCACCGTCGGCCCCGGCCAGGCCGCCCGCATCATGACCGGCGCCCCGCTGCCGCCCGGCGCCGAGGCCGTCGTGCCCGTGGAGTGGACCGACGGCGGGCTCGGCGGGGGCCCCGTCTCCGGGATGCGGGCCCACAGCGCGGCCCCCGAGGGCGCCTCCGGAGAGGTCCGCGTCCACCGCCCCGCCAAGGCCGGCGCGCACGTCCGCGCGCGGGGCAGCGACGTGCGGGCGGGCGACCGCGCCCTGGCCGCGGGCACGGTCATCGGCGCCCCGCAGATCGCCCTGCTCGCCGCGATCGGCCGGGCCACGGTCATGGTGCGCCCGCGCCCGCGCGTGGTCGTCCTGTCCACCGGAAGCGAACTGGTCCAGCCCGGTGAGGAACTGGCCGAGGGTCAGATCTACGACTCCAACAGCTTCTCCCTCACGGCCGCCGCCCGCGGGGCCGGCGCGATCGCCTACCGGGTGGGGGCCGTCGCCGACGACGCGGAGACGCTGCGCTCCACCATCGAGGACCAGCTCATCCGCGCCGACCTCGTGGTCACCACGGGCGGCGTCAGCGTCGGCGCGTACGACGTCGTCAAGGAGGCCCTGTCCGCCATCGGCGACCCGGACGACGAGAAGGGCCTCGGGGCGGGCGGCGGCGTGGAGTTCCGCAAGCTCGCCATGCAGCCCGGCAAGCCGCAGGGCTTCGGCTCGATCGGGCCCGACCACACCCCGCTGCTCGCCCTGCCGGGCAACCCCGTGTCGTCGTACGTGTCCTTCGAGGTCTTCGTGCGGCCCGCCGTGCGCACCCTGATGGGTCTGCCGGACGTGCACCGGCCCACCGCCCGGGCCCGCCTCGGCGGCGGTGACGCGCTCACGTCGCCGACCGGGAAGCGCCAGTTCCTGCGCGGCCGCCACGACGCCGAGGCAGGCACGGTGACTCCCGTCGGCGGCAGCGGTTCGCACCTCGTCGCCGCCCTCGCGCACGCGGACGCGCTGATCGTCGTCCCCGAGGACACGACGTCGGTCGAGCCGGGCGCGGAGGTCGACGTGGTGCTCATCGGCTGACGGCCGGCCCGGCGGGGAAGGGGCCGTCCGGCTCGGGTGGCGCGACCGCGCGCCACGGCCGGGCGGTACGGTGTCGCGCACAGCAGGCCGCGCGCCCGCGCGGGGTCCGGACCAGGAGCGCCACAGCACATGAGCACCCAGCAGGGACTGACGCACATCGACGAGGCGGGCGCCGCTCGCATGGTCGACGTATCGGAGAAGGACGTGACCGCGCGCAGCGCGCGGGCGAGCGGACGCGTCCTGGTCGCGCCACGCGTGATCGAGCTGCTGCGCGGCGAGGGCGTCCCCAAGGGCGACGCCCTGGCGACCGCCCGGATCGCGGGCATCATGGGCGCCAAGCGCACGCCCGACCTGATCCCGCTGTGCCACCCGCTGGCCGTCTCCGGGGTGAAGCTCGACCTGTCCGTCGCCGACGACGCCGTGGAGATCACCGCCACCGTGAAGACGACCGACCGCACGGGCGTGGAGATGGAGGCCCTCACGGCGGTGAGCGTCGCCGCGCTCACGGTCGTCGACATGGTGAAGGCCGTCGACAAGGGGGCCGTCATCACGGACGTACGGGTGGAGGAGAAGACGGGCGGCAAGTCCGGCACCTGGAGCCGTGAGGGGGCGGGCGCGTGAACGCCGCCGCCGGAGCGGACCCGGGCTCCCCGGCCCCGTACCGCGCCCTCGTCGTCACCGCGTCCAACCGCGCCGCCGCCGGTGTCTACGCCGACACGGGAGGCCCGATCCTCGCCGAGGGGCTCGCCGCGCTCGGCTTCGCCGTCGACGGGCCGCAGGTGGTGCCCGACGGTGACCCCGTGGCGCGGGCCCTGCGCGCCGGGGTGGAGGCCGCGTACGACGTCATCCTCACCACCGGGGGCACCGGCGTCTCGCCCACCGACCGCACGCCCGAGGCGACCCGTGGAGTCCTCGACCACGAGGTGCCGGGCATCCCGGAGGCGATCCGGGCGTACGGCCGCGAGAAGGTGCCCACGGCCGCGCTCTCCCGGGGCCTCGCCGGGGTCGCGGGCCGCACCCTGATCGTGAACCTGCCCGGCTCCAGCGGCGGCGTCCGCGACGGCCTCGCGGTCCTGGGGCCGCTGCTCAGGCACGCCGTGGACCAGCTGCGCGGCGGCGACCATCCGAGAACCGACGGGGGTGCGAGCTGAACAGCCCCGGCTGGCCCGCCGAGCTGACGGACGGCGACGTCACCCTCCGCCCCATAAAGCTGCGTGACCAGCGGGCCTGGCGCGAGGTCAACCGGCGCAACCGCGACTGGCTGCGCCCCTGGGAGGCCACGATCCCGCCGCCCACGCCCGCCGGCCCGGTCGCGCACCGGCCCACGTACCGCCAGATGGTCCGGCATCTGCGGGCGGAGGCGGGCGCGGGCCGGATGCTGCCGTTCGTCATCGAGTACCAGGGCCGGCTCGTCGGGCAGTTGACGGTCGCCGGGATCACCTGGGGCTCGATGTGCTCCGGGCACGTCGGGTACTGGGTGGACGAGTCCGTGGCGGGGCGCGGTGTGATGCCGACCGCCGTGGCGCTGGTCGTCGACCACTGCTTCCGGACCGTGGGGCTGCACCGCGTCGAGGTCTGCATTCGGCCGGAGAACGCGCCGAGCCGCCGGGTCGTGGAGAAACTCGGATTCCGCGAGGAGGGGCTGCGTCCACGATATCTTCACATCGATGGGGCCTGGCGGGACCACCTCGTGTTCGCGCTCACCGTGGAGGAGGTTCCGGAGGGCCTGCTGCATCGCTGGCACCGGGCGCGACCGCGGCACACCGCGTAGCGGAGCGTGCGCGCGGCGCGCGGGTGACGGGGCGTCGGGAGCCGGCGCGCGGGTGCTCACCAGGGCGCTTCGGCGCGCGGACGCGCCGAGTTGGCGCCCCCCGGCCGCCGTCCGCCGGGGATGCTGTCTCTCTCATAAATGAAATACCTGTTCGAAATTGATCGGTGAGTGACCGTTAAATTCCTTGTGGGATCAGGCTGTTGATCGCACCAGTCGCAAAAAAAGTTTGAGATATCAGCCAGATCGTGCGACACACCGGCCCAATTGGCGGATGGCCTCGACAAAACCCCTCTACCGTGTGAGGCGTGAGCAGCAGCGGCCTCTTCTACGCAGTCATCGTCGGGGCCTGGGCCGCCTACTTGGTGCCGATGTGGCTCCGTAGGCAGGACGAGCTGAATGAAGCCCGTCCGACGGAACGCTTCAGCACCGCCATCCGGCTGCTGTCCGGACGGGCGGGCATGGAGCGCCGTTACGCCAAGGACCTGCGCGCGCGCACGGCTGACTCGTCCGAGGAGGAGGAGTCGCGCGCCGACCCGGGCACGGCCACCGACTCGGTGGACGTCCGGGCCTTCGCCATGCTCCCGGACGAGGAGGTGGCGACCGAGCCCCGCGGCCGGACGACGGGCCGGCAGCGGCCCCGGCACCAGGCGGGCGTGGACACGGAGCCGCACGGCCGTGAGCCGTCCGCGCCGGAGGCGGGTGACCAGCGCGAGCGCCGGGGCCCCGGCCGCCCGGCGGACGAGCACCAGGCGCCCGACCGGCAGCCGGTCCACCGCCAGGGCGCCCGGAGCGCGGCCGCCGAGCGCCAGGCCGCCCGCGGTGCGGCCGAGGCCGCCGCGCGGGCCCGGCGCTCCAAGGTCCTCGCGCGCCGTCGCCGCACCACCGTGATGCTGTTCGTCGCCTTCACGCTCGCCGCGGTCGTCGCCGCCGTCGGCGGTGTCGCGCTGCTGTGGGTGCCCGGGGTGCCCGGGGCGCTGCTGAGCGCGTACATCGTCTATCTGCGCCGCCAGGAGCGGCGGCGCTTCACGTACACGATGGACCGGCGCAGGGCCGAGGCCGCCGCGCGGCAGCTGCGCGAGCGGCAGCCGCGCCGGCACGAGCAGAGCGCCGAGCCCGCCGCGGAGGAGCCCGCCCCGGACGCCGACCCCGGCCTGTCCGCGCTCGCCGCGGGCCGGCGCGCGCTCGTCGAGCAGACCGACCACGCCGAGTGGGTCGACCAGCAGCGCGAGCGGCGGCACGGCCCCGGCCGCGGCGACAGCTGGGACCCGGTCCCGGTCCCGCTGCCGACGTACGTGACCGCCCCGGTCGCCCCGCGCGCCACCGGCAGCGTCGACCTGGGCGCGCCGGACACCTGGAGCTCGGCCCGGTCGAGCACGGCAGAACCGGCCGCGGACGGCACGGCGGACCGCGCCGAGCACGACCGGTCCGAGCGGGAGCGAGACGGGCACGAGCACGCGGCGCGCGACGAGCGGGCCGGGGCCGCGGCGGACGACGCCCGCAGCGACGCCCGCCGCGCCGCGTCCGCCCGCCGCTCCCGCGAGCGCGGGCGCACCCCGCTGTTCGACCAGTACGACGACTCCGCCGCGGGCCCCGGCGACGGCAGGCCGCGCGCCGCGAACGAGTGACCCGCGGCACACCCCCGGGACCCCGTCGCGCCGCCGCGGGGTCCCGCTCGCTGACCAGCGGGGGAGCGGATTTCCAAGCACCCCGATGGGGGTGCTAGAGTTTCACTCGTTGCAAGGGCCTGTGGCGCAGTCCGGTAGCGCACCTCGTTCGCATCGAGGGGGCCAGGGGTTCAAATCCCCTCAGGTCCACTGCACATGAAGATCCCGCCCGATCGAAAGATCGGGCGGGATCTTTGCGTTGTGCCCCCACCGCGAGAGCCCGCGGCGCGGGCGCGTGAGCCGGGCGTCCCTCCTCCGGCTCGTCTCCGCGCGTGCCCCGATGGAGTGATCGTTACATTGAACGCATGGTGGGCAGCTTGAGGAGGCGTGCCGGTGCCGTCGGCGGGACGGCGCTGGCCGCCGTGCTCGCCGGCGGCTGCGCGGAGCACGAGGGGCTGCACGTCGAGGGGGCCGCGATCGAGCCGACGCGGATCAGCGGCCCGGTGTACGTCGCCGACGCGCTCGCGCGGCCCCTCCAGCGGCCCACGGTCTTCGGCGTCACCGAGGACGTGGCCATGTCCTCGCTGCGCTGGAAGGACTGGGGCGGGCCCACCGCACGGGCCACCGGCCGGCTCAGCGGCACTTGGTGCCTGCCGGGCTGCGCCCGGGAGCCGTACGCGGCGACGCTGACGCTCAGCGGGGTCGAACGGCAGGACTCCGTCGCCTACTACCGCCGGGCGACCGTCGAGCCCGCGAAGCCCGGGGCGCTGCCGCCCGCAGCCGTGAACGTGCAGTTCCAGGGCATCCGGCTGATGGCGCCGGACTTCTGAGGCCGGGGCGCCCATGGGACTGCGGACGAAGATCGGCCTGGCCATCGCGGGCACGGCGGCCGTGGTGTCCGTGGTGATCGGGCTGCTCGTGCACCACCGCACCGTCGAGTCGCAGTACGACAGCGCGCGCAGCCAGGCCGGGGAGCGGCTGCGGACCGCCGTGCAGGACCACGCGGCCGGGATCGACGGCGACCGCACCCTCATCGACCCGCCCGATCTGCCGAGGCCCCTCGCGCGCGCGGCGCGGGCGGGCAAGTGGGGCGTGTACCTAGACCGGAGCGGGAAGCTGCCGCAGCTGTGGGCGGCCAGCGGGTACCGCGACGAGATCGTCGCGGTGAAGCGGCCGTACCGCTGGGAGACCGATGCCGTACGCGACCTCGACCGGGTGCTGTGGGCCGCGGGCGGGGTCGGCACCGCGCTCGCCTGCGTGGCCGGGCTGCTGGTGGCGACGCGCCTCGGGCACCGGCTCACCGCGAAGGCGGACGCGGCGCAGCGGATCGCGGACGGCGATCTGACGGCACGCCTACCGCTGCACGGCAGGGACGAGATCACCCGGCTCGCCGCCGCCGTGAACACCATGGCGGACGCGCTCGCCGCGCGGCTCAAGGCCGAGCGGGAGGTCACCGCGAACATCGCCCACGAGCTGCGGACGCCCGTCGCGGGCATGGTGACGGCGGCCGGCCTGCTGCCGCCCGGGCGCCCCGCCGAGCTGGTGCGGGAGGCCGCGGGGCGGCTGCGGGAACTCGTCGACGACGTGATCGAAGTGGCGCGGCTCGACACGGCGGGCGAGGAGGTGCGTGCCGAGCGGTGCGGGCTCGGGGGCGTGGTGCGGCGGGCCGTGGGCGGGGCGGTGGGAGACGCGGAGGGGGTGTCCGTGCGGGTGGTGCGGGACGTGGAGGTGGAGACCGATCCGCGGCGGGTCGAGCGGATCGTGGCCAACTTCGTCACCAACGCGCTGCGGCACGGGCGGGTGCCGGTGGTGGTGACGGTGGAGGGGGGTGTGGTGTCCGTGCGGGACCAGGGTGACGGGTTTCCGGAGGCGCTGCTCGCCGGGGGGCCGCAGCGGTTTCGCACGGGGGCCCGGGAGGCGGGGGTCGGCCTGGGGCTCGGGCTGACGATCGCGGTGGGGCAGGCGCGGGTACTGGGCGCGGCGGTGCGCTTCGCGAACGAGGGCGGCGGCGCTGTGGCGACCCTCGACCTCACGGCCCTGGTGCTCCCCTCCGAGGGCGGCGCCTGACCCCACGGCCGCTCGGCACCTGGGGCTGTGCCCACCCGTCCCGCCCTGCGGGACGATTGCCCACAGCGGGGAGGGGGAGGGCCGTCTCGCTGCCCGCGGGGGGCGCCCCGTCAGGGGCGCGGGGAACTGTGCGAGCGGCCACGACGGGCCGGGAGACGGGTGACGGCCCGGCGTGGCACGGCGCGACCCCGGCGCGGCTCATCCAGTGAAGCGTTACCGCAAGGGCTTGGCGTAGCAGCGGCTCAAGTCGTGGAAGCGGTAGTAGCCGAACCGGTCGCAGAGGGCGTACCCGCTGGAGGTGTAGAGGGCGATGGCCTCCGGCTGCTTGGTGCCGGTTTCGAGGACCATGCGCACCCGCCCCGCCGCACGGGCGTCCTCCTCCAGGCCGGCCAGGATCCGCCGGGCGAGCCCGAGGCCCCGCGCCTCGGGGACGACGTACATGCGCTTGATCTCGGCGTCGCCGTCCGCGTACCCCTCGCCGTTCTCGTCCATCACGCGCCACCCGCCCGTCGCCACGGGCGTGTCCATGGCGTCGTACGCGATGAGGTAGAGCCCGCGCGGCGCCCGGAACATCGTCGGGTCCAGCGGCGTGACGTCGCCCTCGTCGCCGTAGCGCTCGGCGTACTCGGCCTGGACACGGTCGTTGAGCTTCACGGCGTCGGGGTGGTCGAAGGCGACCCGGCGTATGTCCATGCTGTGAATCGTATCCCTATGCGTGCGGTGTGGTGGCTGCGGTGGCAGCCTCCAGTGTGCCGGTAGGGTGCCGGGATGCTCACTGTGACCAGCGTGAATGTGAACGGGCTGCGGGCCGCCGCCAAGAAGGGGTTCGTGGAGTGGCTCGACGGCACCGGCGCCGACGTGCTGTGCCTCCAGGAGGTGCGGGCCGAGCCGCAGCAGCTGCCGGACGAGGTGCGCGCGCCCGAGGGCTGGCACGTCACGCACGCCCCGGCCGCGGCGAAGGGCCGCGCGGGCGTCTCGCTGTACACGCGGCGCGAGCCGGAGCGCGTCCAGGTGGGATTCGGGTCCGCGGAGTTCGACGCGAGCGGGCGCTACGTGGAGGCGGACCTGCCCGGCGTCACGGTCGCGAGCCTGTATCTGCCGTCCGGCGAGGTCGGCACCGAGCGGCAGGACGAGAAGATCAGGTTCATGCGGGAGTTCCTCGCGTACCTGGTGGACCTGAAGGCGCGGGCCGCTGCCGACGGCCGTGAGGTCCTGGTCTGCGGCGACTGGAACATCGCCCACCAGGAGGCCGACCTCAAGAACTGGCGGGGCAACAAGAAGAACTCCGGGTTCCTGCCGGAGGAACGGGCCTGGATGTCGGACGTGTTCGCCGAGTTCGGCGACGTCATGCGCGTGCTGCACCCGGACGTCGAGGGCCCGTACTCGTGGTGGTCGTACCGGGGCCGCGCCTTCGACAACGACACGGGGTGGCGCATCGACTACCACGTCGCGACGCCCGGCCTGGTGGACCGCGCGGTCAAGGGCTTCGTCGAGCGGGCCGCGACGCACGCCGAGCGCTGGTCGGACCACGCCCCGGTGACCGTCGTCTACGAGTAGGCCCCCCACGCGCTCGCGCCCACCGCCGGTGAAAAGTCCGGCGGAGGGCTGTCCCGCCCCCGTACGGCATGGCAGATTGCGAGCGCGTCGACTGCTGTCAGGGTGAGGGGACTTCATGGCTGCCGGTCTTTCCAGACGGGGATTCCTGATCGGGGCGGCGGGTGCCGCCGGCGCGCTGGGGACGGCGCCCTCCGCGGCAGCGTCCGCCGTGGCCGCGCCTGCCCCGGGCGGCATGCCTGCCCCGGGCGGTGTGCCCGCCCCGGGCGGTGTGCCGCCGGGCACCCCGCCCGTGCTCGTCACCGAGCAGGCGAGCAAGCGGCTGCTCGTGCTCGACCCGAGGCGGCGGGAGTGGGACCCGGCCGCCGACCCGTCCGTCGTGCGCTGGCAGTTCTCACCTCTGGGCGACCCGCGCTACGCGGACCTGCGGCCCGAGGAGAGCTGGGTCTACCCGTGCGAGGCGAAGCCGCGGCGGCTCCGGGGCCGGACCCTGGTCCTGACGACGGCGTCCTTCGGGTTCGTCGCCGCCGTGGAGTACCCGTCGGGCCGCCGCTACTGGGGGACCGCGATCGGGCCCGGCGACGACCTGTTCAACCCGCACAGCGCCGAGGTGCTGCCCGACGGCAACGTGGCGGTCGCGTGCAGCACCGGCGCGCTCGTGCGCCTGTACGCCGCCTCGTGCGGGCCTGACGCCACGCGGTACGCGGAGGCGCGCCTCAAGGGCGCGCACGGCCTGCACTGGGACCGGGCGCGGCGCGTCCTGTGGGCACTCGGCGACGACGAGCTGGTGACGTACGAGGTCGGCGGGGAGCCCGCGCGCCCGGGGCTCCGGCAGACCTCCGCCGTGCCGCTGCCGGTGGCCGTGCCGGGCAGGACGGCCGGCGGCCACGACCTGTTCCCGGTGGCGGGGCGCCCTGGACGGCTGTGGGTGACGACCAACGCGGCCGTCTTCCAGTACGAGAAGCGCACGGGAGCCTTCGTACGCGACTACGCGGGACACGAGCTGATCGACCGGGCGAAGGTGAAGGCGGTCGGCGACGACCCGCGCACCGGGCAGGTGCTCAGTACCGTGCCCGAGGGCGGCCTCGGGGAGACCTGGTGGACGACGCGGGCCACCGTGCACCGGCCGGCCGGCAGCTACCGCCTGGCCGGCGGGGGCATCTACAAGGCCCGCTGGTGGCTGCCGCGCTGACCGGGCCGTAGCGGGCGGTCCCACGGCGGCCTCCGGGCGGTCTCAGGTCCGCTTCAGGCGCCGGTCGAGGGCCAGCGACAGCTCCGCCTCCACCACGCTCTTGGCGAGCGGGCGCAGCTCCTCCGCCGTCACCTCGGGGTGCTCGGCGGCGTGCTCGACGGTGAAGGCGATGAACAACTCGGCGAGCGCGTCCGCGTGTTCACGGATGCGCTGGCCCGCCTCCATGACGGACGCCAGCGGGATGCCCTTGCGCACCAGGGCGGCCGAGGCGTCGAGCAGCCGGTGGCTGATGTGCACGATGTCGTCGCCGTCGGTGCCCAGATAGCCGAACTCCATCGCGGCGGACAGGTTCTCCGGCGTGACCTGGCCCGCGAAGCGGTCGGCCAGCTCCTCGGGGGTGAGGCGGACCGGGGTCTCCTCCGACGGGCCGTCGATGCCGAGGAGTTCGGCGACGTCGCGGCCCTTCTCGAAGGCCTCGGCCAGCTCGGCGATGCCCTGGAGGGTGTGGCCGCGCTCCAGGAGGGCGGCGATGGTGCGCAGGCGTGCCAGGTGGTGGTCGTCGTACCAGGCGATGCGGCCCTCGCGGCGCGGGGGCGGGATGAGGCCGCGCTCGCGGTAGAAGCGCACGGTGCGCACCGTGATCCCGGCTTCCCTCGCCAGCTCGTCCATGCGGTACTCGCGCACCGGCGGCGGGCCGCCGGGCGTGCCTGTCGGTCCTGCTGCCCCTGTCGTGCCGTCCGTCACCGCGTCCGCCCCATCTCCCGCCACCACCGCAGCCTATGCGCAGGCCCGGGCCGTACCCCCGGTAACTTTCCTCCGCCGACCCCTACCCATGAGTACGGAGCTGCTCTACGCTCCGATTGTGCCAGCGATTACTGGCAGAGTCGTGGGATGTCTTCGGGAGGCGGCAGCATGGCCGAACGCAAGCGGGTGCGCGACGAGGCGCACGAGCACGTCCGGGTGGCGGTGATCGGATCCGGGTTCGGCGGCCTCGGGGCCGCCGTGCGGCTGCGCCGGGAGGGCGTGACCGACTTCGTCGTCCTGGAACGGGCCGGCGCGGTCGGCGGCACCTGGCGCGACAACAGCTATCCGGGCTGCGCCTGCGACGTGCCGTCCCACCTGTACTCGTTCTCCTTCGCGCCCAACCCCGACTGGCCGCGTACGTTTTCCGGCCAGGAGCACATCAGGGACTACCTGGAACGGGTCGCCGACACCTTCCGGCTGCGGCCGCACATCCGCCTCGACACCGAGGTCCAGGGGGCGCGCTGGAACGGCGAGCGGCTGCTGTGGGAGCTTCGGACCAGCCGGGGCCGCCTCACCGCCGACGTCGTGGTGTCCGCCACCGGGCCGCTGTCCGAGCCGAAGACGCCCGGCATCCCGGGTCTCGACACCTTCCCCGGCAAGGTCTTCCACTCCGCCCGCTGGGACCACGACTACGACCTGCGCGGCAAGCGCGTCGCGGTGGTCGGCACCGGGGCCTCCGCGATCCAGATCGTGCCGGAGATCCAGCGCGACGTACGCCGTCTCACGCTCTTCCAGCGCACGCCGCCGTGGGTCATGCCGCGCGCGGACCGGGACATCACGGGGGCCGAGCGCTGGCTGCACCGGCAGCTGCCGTTCACCACGCAGCTGCGGCGCGGCCTGCTGTGGGGCATCCGCGAACTCCAGGTGCAGGCGTTCACCAAGCGGCCCGACGAGCTGGGCCTGGTCGAGAGCATCGCCAAGCGGAACATGGCACGGGCCATCAAGGACCCGGAGCTGCGCGCCAAGCTGACGCCGACGTACCGCATCGGCTGCAAGCGCATCCTGCTGTCCAACAGCTACTACCCGGCGCTCGCGCGGCCGCACGTGGACGTGGTCGCGAGCGGCCTCGCGGAGGTGCGCGGCTCCACGGTGGTGGCCGCCGACGGCTCCGAGGCCGAGGTCGACGCGATCATCTTCGGCACCGGCTTCCACGTCACGGACATGCCGATCGCCGACCGCGTGGTGGGCGACGAGGGCCGCACGCTCATGGAGACCTGGAAGGACGGCATGAAGTCCCTGCGCGGCGCGACCGCGGCGGGCTTCCCCAACTTCCTCACCGTCATCGGCCCGAACACGGGCCTCGGGAACTCCTCCATGATCCTCATGATCGAGTCCCAGCTGAACTACCTGGCCGACTACCTGCGCCAGTTGGACGTGCTCGGCGGCCGCGCCGCCCTCGCCGCCCGGCCGAGCGCCGTCAACGCCTGGAACCGCCGCGTGCAGGAGCGCATGAAGCGCACCGTGTGGAACACCGGCGGCTGCACCAGCTGGTACCTGGACACCAACGGCGTCAACACGACGGTGTGGCCCGGCACGACGACGGAGTTCCGTACGGCGACGCGCACCGTGGACCTGAACGAGTACGAGGTCCTCCGGCCCCCGGCGCCGCGCCCCGCCGCCCAGGGCGGCCACCGGGTCGAGGTCTCCGCGTGAGGGGCCGGGGGCACGTCCTGGCCGGTCCCTTCGCGCCGCCCGTCGCCGCGCGCGAGCTGACCGCCGTGTCGGCCGACGGGACCCGTCTGCACGTGGAGGCGCACGGGCCCGACGGCGCGCCCGCCGTCGTCCTCGTCCACGGCTGGACCTGCTCGACCGCGTTCTGGGCGGCACAGGTCCGCGCGCTCTCGGCCACGCGCCGCGTCATCGTGTACGACCAGCGCGGGCACGGGCGCAGCGAGGTGCCGGTGGAGGCCGCCGGATACAGCACGCGGGCGCTCGCCGACGACCTGGAGGCCGTGCTCGGCGCGACGCTCGCGCCCGGCGAGCGCGCGGTGCTCGTCGGCCACTCCATGGGCGGCATGACGCTGATGGCGGCGGGCGCGCGGCCCGGGGTGCGCGCGCACGCGGCGGCGGCCCTGCTGTGCAGCACGGGCAGCTCGCGCCTGGTCGCGGAGTCCACGGTGGTGCCGCTGCGGGCGGGCGCGGTACGGACCCTCCTCACCCGGCGGGTCCTCGCGGCGCGCGCGCCGATGGGCCCGGTCACGCCGCTCGCGCGCAGCCTGCTCAAGTACGCGACGATGGGCCCCGGTTCGGCCCCGGAGCGGGTCGAGGTGTGCGCGCGGATCGTGCACGCGTGCCCGCGCGTGCCGCGGTACCGCTGGGCGCACGTGCTCGACGGGCTGCACCTCGACGCCGGGCTCGTGGACCTGGCGGTGCCCACGGCGGTGCTCGCCGGGACCGCGGACCGGCTGACCCCCGTCGTCCACGCGCGGCGGCTCGCGGCGGCGCTGCCGCACTGCGCCGGCCTCACCGAACTGACCGGGGTCGGGCACATGACACCGGTGGAGGCACCGGAGGCGGTGACGCGGGCCGTCGCGGAACTCGTCGACACCTACGTCCACGGTACGTACGGGCAACTGAAGGAGGGCGCGGGCGCGTGAGCAAAGTCAGCCTGGAGGGACAGGTAGCGGTCGTCACCGGGGCGGCGCGGGGGGTCGGAGAACTCCTCGCCCGCAAGCTGTCGGCACGCGGCGTGCACGTCGCGCTCGTGGGCCTGGAGCCGGAGGAACTGAAGCGGGTCAGCGGGCGGCTGCACACCGAGAGCGACTTCTGGTACGCGGACGTCACCGACCACGAGGCGATGGCGCGGGTGGCGATGGAGGTCAAGGAGCGCTTCGGCAAGGCCGACATCGTGGTCGCCAACGCGGGCGTCGCCAGCGGCGGGCCCTTCATGACCTCCGACCCCGTCGCCTGGCGGCGGGTCATCGAGGTCAACCTGATCGGCAGCGCGGTGACCGCGCGGGCGTTCCTGCCGGTCCTGGCCGAGAGCCGGGGCTATCTGCTCCAGATCGCCTCGCTCGCTGCGATGACTCCCGCGCCGATGATGACCGCGTACTGCGCGTCCAAGTCCGGTGTGGAGGCGTACGCGCACGCGCTGCGGGCCGAGGTCGGCCACAAGGGCGTGAAGGTGGGGGTCGGGTATCTGTCCTGGACGGACACGGACATGGTGCGGGGGGCCGACCAGGACGACGTGATGCGGGAGTTGCGGCAGCGCCTGCCGTGGCCGTCCAACAAGACCTACCCCCTCGGGCCCGCGGTCGACCGCCTGGTGGCGGGGATCGAGCGGCGCTCCGCCCACGTCTACGGGCAATGGTGGCTGCGGGGCATGCAGGGCGCCCGCCCCTGTCTGCCCGGGATCGTCGCCGGGGTCGGCCAGCGCGAGATGCGCCGCTTCGAGCCGCGCCTGGCCCAGATGCCCACGGGCCTGATGGGCGCGGGCGGCACAGCCGACGAGGCAGCTACCCGGCCCCACTGACCGGCTGAGCGGCACCTCGGCGCTGTGCCCGCCCGTCCCGCCCAGCGGGACGATTGCCCACAGCGAGCAACAGGGCGGCCCCACCCCCCCGCCCCCACCCGGGCCGTCGGAGCTGGGGAGATTCGGGTGGGCGGGTGGGAAAGCACCCGCCGGGGCGGCAAAGGGCGGGTGGTGGAAAAGGGAACCCACTCACCCGCCCGAGCACAGCGCAGCGTTACGCGTCGTAGTCCCGGTTGAACCGCTCCTCCGCCTCGCGCTGGGCGTCGTCCAGGGACTCCTGCGACTGCTCCCGCGCCTGCGAGGACCGCTCGCCCGCCTCGTCCCGTCCGCGCTGCGCGGCCTGCTTGGCCTTGTCGGATAGCTCCTGCGCCTTGTCCTGGAACTGGTCCTTGATGCCCATGAAGGTTCACTCCCAATGTGGGTGAGGGGATCGGGCCTCGACCAGCCTGACACGAGCCGACATAGCACGCATGTCGGACAGTTACGCTCCGCTCACCCGCGCGGCGGGAGCGGGGGCCGCCGCCGGTCGGGCACGTCGTCGTACCCGGGAGGAGAGGCCGCGGGGCGCTCGGCGAGGAGGTCGAGCGCGACCCGCACCGCGTCGTCGAGCTGGGCGTGCCGCCCCTCGGCCCAGTCGAGCGGGGTACGCAGCACGGCGATGTCGGGCTCGACGCCGTGGTTCTCCACGCCCCAGCCGTACGCGTCGAACCAGCCCGCGTTCATCGGCACGGTGATCACGGTGCCGTCGCCGAGCGTGTGCCGCCCGGTCATGCCGACGACGCCGCCCCAGGTCCGCTGCCCCACCACGGGCCCGAGCCCGAGGAGTTTGAACACGGCCGTGATCATGTCGCCGTCGGATGAGGTCGCCTCGTCCGCGAGGGCCACCACCGGGCCCCGGGGCGCGCTGGACGCGTACGACACGGGCTGCGCGTTCCGCGTGAGGTCCCAGCCCAGGATCTTCCGGGTCAGCTTCTCCACGACGAGTTCGCTGATGTGCCCGCCCGCGTTGCCGCGTACGTCGACGATCAGGGCGGGCCGGGAGACCTCAAGGCGCAGGTCGCGGTTGAACTGGGCCCACCCGGAGCCGCCCATGTCGGGGATGTGCAGATAGCCGCACTTGCCGCCGCTGAGGTCCCGTACGACGCCGCGGCGCTTGGCGACCCAGTCCTGGTAGCGCAGCGGCCGCTCGTTGATCAGCGGCACGATGGCGACACGGCGGGCGCGGCCCTCGCCCTCGGCGGGCTGGAACGTCAGCTCCACCGTGGTCCCGCCCGCCGCCGCGAGCAGCGGGGCGGGACCCGTCACCGGGTCCACCGGGCGCCCGTCCACGTGCGTGAGCACGGCCCCGTCGCGGATGCCCGAACCGGCGAGCGGCGAGCGGGCCTTGGAGTCGGAGGACTCGCCGGGCAGGATGCGCTTGACCATCCAGCCGTCGTCGCGGCGTACGAGGTTGGCGCCGAGCAGGCCGATGGCGCGCTGGTAGTGGGCGGGCCCCTCGTTGCGCCGGGCGGCGGTCACGTACGCGTGGGAGGTGCCCAGCTCGCCGAGGACCTCCCGCAGCAGGTCGGCGAACTCGTCGGGGGACGCGACGCGCTCCACGAGCGGCCGGTACTGGTCGAGGACCGCGTCCCAGTCGATGCCGCACATCCCGGGGTCCCAGAAGTACGCGCGGATCAGACGGCCCGCCTCGTCGAAGGACTGGCGCCACTCGGCGGCCGGGTCGACCTCGTGCAGGATGCGCCGCAGATCGATCCAGACCGTGGTGTCGCCGTCGCCCGACTCCGTGGACGGTACGGCCCGCAGGTCGCCCTCGTCGACGACGACGAGCCTGCTGCCGTCGCCGCTGAGCGCGAACCAGTCGAGGTGCTCGACGAGTTCGGACTTCTTGGCCTTGGTGATGTTGAAGTACTCGAGGGTCGGGCGCCCCGAGGTGTCGGCCGGGTTGGCGAAGGTCTCGCCGAGGGCGCCCGAGATCGGCCACCGCAGCCACACCAGGCCGCCGCCGCTGACCGGGTAGAGGGCCGAGTACTTGGACGCGGCCACCGGGAACGGCGTCACGCGGCTCTCCAGGCCCTCCGCCTCCACGGTCACCTGCCCGTCCCGGGCGTCGGCGGTGTCGTCGGCGTCCGGGTCGAGCCCGCCCGCCGCGGGCCGCCCGTCCGGGAGCAGCGCGAAGGGGGACGGCGTGGCGGAGGACAGCGGCACGAGGTAGGGGCGGCAGCCGAGCGGGAAGGACAGGTCGCCGGTGTGCACGTCGTAGACGGGGTCGAAGCCGCGCCAGGACAGGAACGCGAGGTAGCGGCCGTCGCGGGTGAACACCGGGTTCTCGTCCTCGAAGCGGCCGTTGGTGACGTCGATGACCGTGCGCGCCCCCGGGCCCTCGATCCGGGCCAGCTTGATCTGCCGCAGGGAGCGGCCGATGCCGGGGTGGGACCAGGTGAGCCAGGCGCCGTCGGGGGAGAAGGCGAGGTCGCGCACCGGCCCGTTGAGGGACCGGATCAGCTCGGTGACCTCGCCGTTGGAGTCCTCTGTGGCGTCGACGAGGAGGAGGCGTCCGTCGTGCGAGGCGATGGCCAGGCGCTCGCCGTCGGGGTCGGAGACCAGCTCCAGGACCCGGCCCAGCTCCCCGGAGGCGAGGCGGCGCGGCTCGCGCTCGCCGCTGGCCCGGGGCAGATAGGCGATCTCGACCGCGTCCTCGCCCTCGGCGTCGGTGACGTACGCGACCTGCCCGCCGGTGCCGAGCATCTCGGGGAGCCGGACGCGCACGCCGGGGGTGTCGGCGATGGTGCGGGCGGGGCCGTCGCGGTGGGTCAGCCAGTACAGGCTGCCCCGGACCACCACCGCGCTCGCGCGGCCCGTGGTGTCCACGGACAGGGCGTCGACGTGGTGGGCGGCGGGGACCTGGTAGGTGCGCCGGCCGGCGCGCGGGCCGCCGATGGTCACCGGGACGCGGCGCGGCACCGAGTCCGCGGCCAGGTCGTCGAGGAGCCAGATCTCGCCCGCGCACTGGTAGACGACGCGGGTGCCGTCGCTGGCGGCGTGCCGGGCGTAGAAGGCGTCGTGGTCGGTGTGGCGGCGCAGGTCCTTGCCGTCGGGCAGGCACGAGTAGAGGTTGCCGACACCCTCGTGGTCGGAGAGGAACGCGATGCGCCCGGACACGAACATGGGCGCGTCCAGGTGCCCTTCGAGGTCCTTGAGGAGGTGCTCGCCGTGCAGCCACAGGCGGCCCGTGGCGCCGCCCCGGTAGCGCTTCCAGGCGGCGGGCTCGTGCGGGGGCTTGCCGGTCAGGAGCAGCGTCTTGCGCTCGCCGTCGAGGTCGTCGACCGCGAGGTCGTGGACCGGGCCCCAGGGCAGCTTCCCGCCGGGGGAGCCGTCGGTGGGCACGCTGTAGGCCCAGCAGAAGTGCGAGAAGGGCTGGCCGTGCGAGGACACGGCGAGGATCTGGCCGTCGGGCGTCCAGCCGCACACGCGCGTGTCGGGCGAGCCCCAGTACGTCAGGCGCCGCGCGGCCCCGCCGTCCACAGGGGCGAGGTGGATCTCCGGGTCGAGGCTGCGCCAGCTCGTGTACGCGATGTGGCGCCCGTCCGGGGCGAAGCGGGGGTGGCCGAGCTTGGTGCGGTCGGCCGTCAACCGCCAGGCCCGTCCCGGTGGGGCGCCCGCCGCGGCGAGCGGGGCCACCCACAGGTCGTCCTCGGCGACGAAGCAGAGCCGGTCGCCGCTCAGGTGCGGGAACCGGAGGTAGGCCTGGGTCACCCTCCCCATGCTTTTCCCTGGCCGGGGGCGCGGCAACTTTTCGGATCCGGCCGCGCAGGAGCCGCGCCGGGCGGGGGCACGTGCCCCTGTGACCCAGTACACGTACGAAACCGTTTCGTTTCGATAGCGGAGCCGCGTAGAGTACGAGAGCGATCGACGACGGAAGGGTGAGGGTCATGGCGGAAGCGGCCACGGTGACGACGCGGCGCAGCCGGATCACGCCCGAGCGCGAGGCGGAGCTGTACGAGGCCGTGCTCGCCCTGCTCCGCGAGGTGGGGTACGAGAGCCTCACCATGGACGCCGTCGCCACCCGCACCCGCTCCAGCAAGGCCACGCTCTACCGCCAGTGGGGCGGCAAGCCGGAGCTGGTGGCGCGGGCGCTGAGGCACAACAAGCCGGCGTCCCTCGTGGACATCGACACCGGCTCGCTGCGCGGCGACCTCATGCGCATGGCGACCCTCCAGGACAACTGCAAGATGGAGCAGGACCACGCCCTGATGCGCGGCCTGTTCCACGCCATCCACGGCAATCCCGAACTCCACCAGGCGCTGCGCCAGTTGCTCATCGAGCCGGAGCTGACCGGGCTCGACGCGATGCTGCGGCGCGCGGTGGAGCGCGGCGAGGTCGCCGCGGACAACCCGGCTCTGGAGTACGTCATCCACATGCTGGTCGGAGGCTTCGCCGCCCGTGAGCTGATCGAGGAGCGCACGGTCGACCAGGAGTTCCTCGTCACGTACATCGACGCCGTGATCCTCCCCGCCCTCGGCGTCTGACCCCGGCCCCCCTCGAAGAACGTTCCACCTGACGCGAGCCGCTCACGTCGTCGGGCCGATCTCCCCTGCCCTGTAGCCACCCCACGACCTGACCGGGAGTACCCCTCGTGGCCACGTTCCTGTACAAACTGGGCCGAATCGCCTTCCGGCGACGGCACTTCGTCGCCCTGATATGGGTGGCGCTGCTCACCCTCGCCGGAGTCGGCGCCGCCTCGGCGCCGACCGCCGCGTCCAGCTCCTTCTCGATCCCGGGCACGGAGGCCCAGCGGGCCTTCGACCTCCTGGAGAAGCGCGCTCCCGAGGCCAGCGCCGACGGCGCCAGTGCCCGCGTGGTCTTCAAGGCCCCGGACGGGGAGAAGGTCACCGACCCGGACAACAAGGCCGCGATCACCGAGACCGTGGCCGCGCTCAAGTCCGGCTCCGACGAAGTGGCGCGCGCCGACGACCCGTTCCGGGCCAAGGCCGTCTCCAAGGACGGCACCACGGCGTACGCCTCGGTGACGTACAAGGTCACGTCGATGGAGCTGAGCGACGACAGCCGGGACGCCCTGGAGAAGACCACCGACGCCGCCCGCACCGGCGGCATGACCGTCGAGGTCGGCGGCGACGCCCTCCAGGCAGTGCCGCACACCGGCGCCACGGAGATCATCGGCATCGCGGTCGCGGCCGTCGTGCTCGTCATCACCTTCGGCTCGCTGGTGGCGGCCGGGCTTCCGCTGCTCACCGCCCTGATCGGCGTCGGCATCGGCGTCTCCTCGATCGCCGCCCTTGCCAGCGCCCTCGACCTCGGCACGACCACGTCGACGCTCGCCATGATGATCGGCCTCGCGGTCGGCATCGACTACGCCCTGTTCATCGTCTCCCGCTACCGCGCCGAGCTGGCCGAGGGCCGCGACCGCGAGGACGCGGCGGGCCGGGCCGTCGGCACGGCCGGCTCCGCCGTGGTCTTCGCCGGTCTGACGGTGGTCATCGCGCTCGTCGGCCTCGCGGTCGTCAACATCCCGATGCTCACCAAGATGGGCGTCGCGGCGGCCGGCACGGTCGCCATCGCGGTCCTGATCGCGCTCACCCTGGTCCCGGCGCTGCTCGGGTACGCGGGCCGCAAGGTCAGGCCCGCGGGCGAGAAGGGCAAGCTGCTCGGCGCCCGCAAGAAGGGCGCGGCGCCCGCGAAGGAGAACCTCGGCACCCGCTGGGCCCGCTTCGTGGTCCGCCGTCCGCTCGCCGTCCTGCTGCTCGGCGTGCTCGGCCTCGGCGCCGCCGCCGTGCCGGTCGCGAGCCTCGAACTCGGCCTGCCCGACGACGGCGCGCAGCCCACCTCCACCACCCAGCGCAAGGCCTACGACCTCATCGCGGACGGCTTCGGACCCGGCTACAACGGCCCGCTGATGACCGTCACCGACCTCAAGGGCGTCAAGGACGCCAAGGGCGAGGCATCGGCCGTCGCCAAGAAGATCGGCGGCCTGGACGACGTGCTCACCGTGAGCCCGCCCGTGTTCAACAAGGCCGGGGACACCGCGATCATCAGCGTCGTGCCGTCCTCCAAGCCCAGCGGCGCCGACACCGAGAACCTCGTCCACGCCATCCGCGACGAGGCGAAGGACGTCAAGGCCGACAGCGGCGCCGACGTCATGGTCACCGGCTCCACCGCCATGAACATCGACGTCTCGCAGAAGCTCAACGACGCGCTGATCCCCTACCTCGCGCTCGTCGTGGGCCTGGCCTTCGTGCTTCTGATCGTCGTCTTCCGCTCGATCCTGGTCCCGCTCAAGGCGGCGCTCGGCTTCCTGCTCTCGGTGCTCGCCGCGCTCGGCGCGGTGGTCGCGGTCTTCCAGTGGGGCTGGCTCGGCTCGCTGTTCGGCGTGGAGCAGACCGGCCCGATCATGAGCATGATGCCGATCTTCATGGTGGGCGTCGTCTTCGGCCTCGCGATGGACTACGAGGTGTTCCTGGTGACCCGCATGCGTGAGGCGTACGTCCACGGCGAGAGCCCCGAGGACGCGATCGTCACCGGCTTCAAGCACGGCGCGCGGGTCGTCACGGCGGCCGCCGTCATCATGATCGCCGTCTTCGCGGGCTTCATCGGCTCCAGCGAGCAGATGGTCAAGATGATCGGCTTCGGCCTCGCGATCGCGGTCTTCTTCGACGCCTTCATCGTGCGCATGGCGATCGTCCCCGCCGTGCTCGCGCTCCTCGGCCGCAGGGCCTGGAGCCTGCCGCGCCGGCTCGACAAGGCGCTGCCGAACGTCGACGTCGAGGGCGAGGGTCTGAAGGACATGGCGCCCCCGGCCGGCGGCGACCGTGAGCGGGAGCCCGTGGGCGTGTGACGCCCGCGCCCTCCCTGGGGCGCTCAGTGACTGACCGGCGTGGCGGCCGTGTACGTACGACGCAGGAAGCGCACCAGCGCGGACGAGTCGAACTGCACGACCGCCACGCCGTCCGCCGTGTGGAACTCCACGACCGCCTGCACCCGCCCGCACGGCCAGATCCGCACGTCCCCGCCGGTCGCCGGGGCCCGCAGACCCCGCTCCAGGAGGTCGCGGTCGAGGACCCAGTCGGGTGATCCGGGGCCGTCCCCGGCCACCGAGCCGGGCAGGCCGATGCGTACCGAGCGCGGATCGGCCTCCGGGTCGTACCGCAGGGCGACGGGGACGACCACGTGGTCGTCGGGGGAGTCGGTGACGATGTGGGCCCGGGTGACTTGTTCGACCGCTGACATGGCTCTGTCCTCTCGTCGTCCCGGCCCGCACGTCTGCGGATGCCCTCTCCCCAATGTCCCATATGTACGGATATCGAGGTGTGGGGGAGGCGCTGTTCCCAGGCGCGGGTGGGGGCGCGTATTGGTGCTCGTACGCTCTTGCGACCATTTCGCAACAGCGCACATCATTGAAAGGTTCACGAGCGTCCCGCTCGGGAGCGAACCGCTCATTTCGCGTGAGTGCCTCCCCACGCTCACGACATGCACCTTTCCAGGAGCGCCCGCATGCATGTCCCCGATGGATTCATCAACGCTCCCGTATCCGCCGCCGCGGGTGTCGCCGCGGTGGGTGCCGTCGCCGTCGGCCTGCGCGGCGCACGCCGTGAACTGGACGAACGCACGGCTCCGCTCGCCGGTCTCGTCGCCGCCTTCATCTTCGCCGTGCAGATGCTGAACTTCCCCGTCGCCGCGGGCACGAGCGGCCACCTCCTGGGCGGTGCCCTCGCGGCGATACTCGTCGGCCCCTACACAGGGGTCCTGTGCGTGTCCGTGGTGCTCCTGATGCAGGGCGTCCTGTTCGCGGACGGCGGCCTGACCGCACTCGGCGTGAACATCATGGTCATGGCCGTCGTCACCACGGTCGTGGCGTACGCGGTCTTCCGGGGCCTGGCCAAGGTCCTGCCGCGCGGCCGCCGCTCGCTCACCGCCGCCGCGTTCACCGCCGCCCTGCTCTCGGTGCCCGCCGCGGCCGCCGCCTTCACCCTCCTCTACGCCGTCGGCGGAACCACCGACGTGCCCATCGGCAAGGTCGCCACCGCCATGATCGGCGTGCACGTCCTCATCGGCGTCGGCGAGGCCGCCATCACGGCGCTCACGGTCGGCGCGGTGATCGCCGTGCGGCCCGACCTCGTGCACGGCGCGCGCGGCCTGACCGCCCCGCTCAAGCTGCGCGTGGGCGGCGCACTCGTCGACGCGCCCGCCGCCCCGGCCCCCGCGCCCGCGGCGGCCCGCTCCCACCGCAAGCTGTGGGCCGCGGGCCTGCTCACCTCCCTCGTCCTCGCCGGATTCGTCTCCTTCTACGCCTCCACGAACCCGGACGGCCTGGAGAAGGTCGCCCGCGACAAGGGCATGGACCGCAAGGAGGAGGAGCACGCGGCCAAGGACTCGCCCTTCTTCGACTACAGCGTGGAGGGCATCACCGACACCCGCCTCTCCGGCGGCCTCGCGGGCGTCATCGGCGTCGGCGTGACGGTGGTCGCGGGCACCGGCGTCTTCTGGGCGGTGCGCAGGCGACAGGCGCGGGGCACCGGCCCGGCCGACACGACCGAGCCCGCCACGCCAGCCACGCCCACAGGGCCTGCCGGATCCGCCGGGCCCGCCGGACCTTCCGAGCCCGCCGGACCTTCCGCGTCCGCTGGACCTTCCGCGCCCGCCGGGAACGCCTGACGTGGGCGCGGGCCACGCCCACCGCCTGTACCGCCACGGCCACTCCCCGGTGCACGCGCTGCCGCCGCACGCCAAGCTCACCGCCGTCCTCTGCTTCGTGGTCGTGGTGGTCTCCACCCCGCGCGAGGCGGTCTGGGCCTTCGCGGCGTACGCGGCCCTGCTCGCGACGGTGGCGTACGCGGCCCGCGTACCGCCCCTGTTCCTCCTGAAGCGGCTGCTGATCGAGATCCCCTTCGTGGGCTTCGCGCTGCTGCTGCCCTTCGTCGCGCGGGGCGAGCACGTGCACGTCCTCGGCCTCTCGCTCAGCGAGAGCGGCCTGTGGGGCGCGTGGAACGTCCTCGCCAAGGGCACCCTCGGCGTCGCCGCGTCCGTGCTGCTCGCCGCCACCACCGAGCTGCGCGAACTGCTCCTCGGCCTCCAGCGCCTGCGACTCCCGCCGCTCCTCGTCCAGATCGCCTCCTTCATGATCCGCTACGGCGACGTGATCGCCGACGAGATGCGCCGCATGCGCGTCGCGCGCGAGTCCCGCGGCTTCGAGGCCAGAGGCGTCCGCCACTGGGGCGTGCTCGCCAAGTCGGCCGGCGCGCTCTTCATCCGCTCGTACGAACGCGGTGAGCGCGTGCACCTGGCCATGGTGAGCCGCGGCTACACGGGCTCCATGCCGGCCGTCGACGAGGCGACGGCGAGCCGCGCCCAGTGGTCGTACGCCCTCGCCCTGCCCGCGACCGCCCTCGTCGTCTGCCTGTTGGGATGGACTCTGTGACCGCTTCCCTGGAGGTCTCCGGCCTCGCCTACGCCTACCCCGACGGACACCAGGCCCTCTTCGGCGTGGACCTGACCCTCACGCGCGGCGAGCGCGTCGCCCTGCTCGGCCCGAACGGCGCGGGCAAGACGACGCTCGTCCTCCACCTCAACGGCATCCTCACCGCGGGCGCCGGGACCGTCACCGTGGCCGGACTCCCGGTCGGCAAGCGGCACATGGCGGAGATCCGCCGTAAGGTCGGCATCGTCTTCCAGGACCCGGACGACCAGCTCTTCATGCCCACCGTGCGCGAGGACGTCGCCTTCGGCCCCGCGGCGGCGGGCCTGCGCGGCCCCCGGCTCGAAGCACGCGTGCGCGAGGCGCTCGCCCAGGTCGGCATGGAGGGGTACGCCGACCGCCCGCCGCACCACCTTTCCTTCGGCCAGCGGCGCCGGGTGGCCGTGGCGACGGTCCTCGCCATGGAGCCGGAGATCCTGGTCCTGGACGAGCCGTCCTCGAACCTCGACCCGGCCTCGCGCCGCGAACTCGCCGACATCCTGCGCGCGTTGGACGTCACCGTCCTGATGGTCACGCACGACCTGCCGTACGCGCTCGAACTGTGCCCCAGGGCGCTGGTCCTCAGCGAGGGCGTGATCGCGGCCGACGGCGCCACGGGGGAGCTGCTCGCGGACGAGGAGCTGATGCGCAGCCACCGCCTCGAACTTCCCTTCGGCTTCGATCCGAAGACAGCGGGGGCAGCACGCTAGTGGAATCTTCGGCGGCACACGGTGGTTGGCTCAGGTATGGACGCTGAGGTAGGGGCTGC
This sequence comes from Streptomyces sp. NPDC045778, assembly GCF_056431945.1. NCBI lineage: Bacteria > Bacillati > Actinomycetota > Actinomycetes > Kitasatosporales > Streptomycetaceae > Streptomyces > Streptomyces sp. NPDC045778. The sequence continues at coordinate 93,683 of NZ_JBWKJZ010000019.1, read as the reverse complement.
GGCAGGGGCGGGCATCGACGTGCACGGCACGGTCGCCCCCGGGTACGAACCGGTCAGGGACGCCTTCGGACGCACCTTCACCGCGCTCGGCGAGCGCGGCGCCGCGGTCGTCGTGTACCGCGACGGGCGGCGCGTGGTGAACCTGTGGGGCGGCACGCGGGACTTCGACGGCGACGGCCCCTGGGAGCCGGGCACCGCCCAGATCGTCCGCTCGGCCACCAAGGGCGTGGCCGCCGCCGCGCTGCTCCTGCTGCACCAGCGCGGCCGGCTCGACCTGGACGCGCCGGTGGGGGCGTACTGGCCGGAGTTCAAGGCGCGCGGCAAGGAGCGGGCGCTGGTCCGGCACGTGCTCGCCCACCGGGCCGGGGTCCCCGTCCTCGACCAGCCCCTGACGCCCGCCGAGGCGTACTCGCCGGACCTCGCGGCCGCGGTCGTCGCCGCGCAGGCGCCCGCGTGGGAGCCGGGCACCGACCACGGCTACCACGCGCACACCTTCGGCTGGCTCACCGGGGAGCTGGTGCGCCGCGTCACCGGCCGCGCCATCGGCGACTGGATCGCGGACGAGGTCGCACAGCCGCTCGGCCTCGACCTGTGGCTGGGGCTCCCCGACGCGCGGGCCTCCCGGGTCGGGCGGCTCGGGCGGCTCACGGCCGACACCGGGCGCGGCGGCCTGCGCGTGCGGCCGAAGCCGGAGGTCGCGGCGGCGTACGCGGACCCCGCGTCCCTGACCCGGCGCGCCTTCGCGGTCATCGACCCGCCGCCCGACGAGAACGACCCCGGCTACCGCGCGGCCTCCCTTCCCGCCTCGAACGGCATCGCCACGGCCGACGGGCTCGCCCGCTTCTACGCCGCGCTCATCGGGGACGTCGCCGGGGGCGGGCGCCTCTTCGAGCCCGGCACCCTCGCCCTCGCGCGCGGCGAGGCGTCCGCCGGGCCGGACCGGGTCCTCGTCACCGCCACCCGCTTCGGCCTCGGCTACATGCTCCACGGCCCCGCCGCCCCGCTCCTGGGCCCGGGTTCCTTCGGCCACCCCGGCCGCGGCGGCACCCTGGCCTTCGCCGACCCGGACTCGGGCCTGGCCTTCGCCTACGTCACCCACACCATGGCCAAGGGCATCACAGCGGACCCCCGCCCCCAGGCCGTGCTCCGCGCCCTGCGCACGGTGCCGGCGTAACCCGCGCGGGACGCCCCAGACCCGCCCCTTCCCGATCCGGGGGCTGCCGCCCCCGTGCCCCCGCTCTATCGGCGCTCCGCGCCTCGTCCTCAAACGCCGGACGGGCTGGATGGTGCCGCTCGCGGCAGAGTTCTCAGCCCCTCCGGCGTTTGAGGACCGGGGGCCTGGGGGCGGAGCCCCCAGGAATCGGGAAGGGGCGGGCCCGAGGAGAACCCCCGGCAGGGGTCAGCCCGCGTGCAGCATCAGCCCGATCCCCGCCACCATCACGCCTGCGGCCAGCATCCGCGGTGCCCCGAAGCGCTCCTTGAAGAACACCGCTCCGATCCCCGCCCCCACGATGATCGAGGACTCCCGGAGCGCGGAGATCGGCGCGAGGTCGGCCCGCGTCTGGGCCCACAGGACCAGCGCGTACGCACTGACGGAGAGGGCCGCGCCGAGCAGCCCGAGCAGGGCCACCGGCCGCAGCCGCCCCACGAACCCGCCGCGCCACCGCCACAGCGCGTACAGCGGCACGACCGTGCCCTGCACGAGCATCAGCCAGGCGATGTAGCCGAGGGACGAGCCGGACGCCCGTACCCCGAGCCCGTCCACGACGGTGTACGCCGCGATGGAGACGCCGGTGGCGAGCGCGGCGCCGAGCGCGGTCCAGTCGGGCCGCCGCCCCGAGCCCCGGATGCCCCACAGGGCGAGCCCGGTGAGCCCGGCCGAGCAGACGGCGACCCCGGCGGCCTGCCACCCGCCGGGCACCTCGCCCGCGAACACCGCCGCGAGCACGGTCACCACCAGCGGCGCGGTGCCGCGCGCGATGGGGTAGGCCTGCCCGAAGTCCCCGAGCCGGTAGGACCACATGAGCAGCGCGTAGTAGGCGACGTGCAGGACGGCGGAGAGCAGCAGGCAGGGCCAGGCCCCCGCGTGGGGCACGGCGACGAAGGGGGTGAGCAGCAGGCCGATGAGGGCGCCGCCGCCGGATATCAGCGTGAAGCCGACGAGCTTGTCGGTGATGTGGTGCGCGAGCGCGTTCCAGGCGGCGTGCGTGACGGCGGCGAGCAGCACGGCCGCGGCGACCAGCGGGGTCACCGGGCGGTTCCGGCCGCCCGGGCCCGGTCGGGGAACCGCGGTGCCCGGGCGGAGCGGGGGCGCGCGGGTGAACCGCCGGTGTCGTACGCGTCGCTGGCAGAAGTACTCATGCGGCGCACGCTAGCGGTGCGTGTACGTGCCACGCGACCAGGTGTCCGCGGAGCGGACGGGCCGCCCCGCAGAGCCGCGGGACGAGCCCTAGCGCCCGGCCAGCAGCAGCGCCCGCACCACGGGCCCCGCCGTGTCGCCGCCGTGCCCGCCGGCCTGCACCACGGCCGCCGCGGCCAGGTCCCCGCGGTAGGCGGTGAACCAGCCGTTGGGCTTCTTCTGGCCGTCGACCTCCGCGGAGCCGGTCTTCGCGCCGGAGTCGGCGCCGAGGCCCGACATCGGCTTGACGGCGGTGCCCGCGACGGCCGTGTGGTGCATGAGTTCACGCAGGGCGGACGCGGTCGCCGGGGACATCTTCCGCGCGGCCGTCGCGAGCTTCCGCTTGTCCAGGGCGGGGGAGACCAGGTACGGCTGCCGGAACGTGCCGGCCTTGACCGTCGCCGCCACCGACGCCATGTTCAGCGGGTTCATCCGCACTCCGCCCTGGCCGATGAGCGACGCCCCCATCTGCGCGTCCGACTGCACCGGCACCGCGCCGTCGAACGAGGACACGCCGATCGACCAGTTGTCGTTGCCGAGCCCGAAGACGTCGCGGGCCTGCTTCGTCAGGTCGTCGTCGGAGAGCTTCTTCGCCTGGCTGATGAAGGCCGTGTTGCAGGACCGCGCGAAGCTCGCCCGGAACGTGCCGTTCTTGATCTGGAACTTGTCGTCGTTCTGGAACTTCCAGCCGCCGTACGTCTCGTACTTGGGGCACGGGTGCTTCTTGTCGACGCCCGCGAGCTTCTTCTCCAGGAGCATCGAGGCCGAGACGACCTTCATCGTGGAACCGGGCGCGAGCGAGCCCTGGAAGGCCGTGTTGAAGCCGCCGGGGCTTGAGTTGGCGACGGCCAGGATCTCGCCGGTGCTCGGCTTGACCGCCACGACGGACGCCCGCTTCCGCTTGGCCGTCTCCCGCTCGGCCCTCGCCTGCACGGCGGGGCTGATCGTGGTCTTCAGCGTGCCAGGGGTGCCCGGCGCGAGCGTCAGGAGCGTCTTGTCGGGGCTCACCTTCGCGTCGTCGCTCTTGGTCTTCGTACGCGCCGCGTCCCGCGCGTCCTTGCGGACGATCCGCAGCTCGATGCCGCCGGTGCCGCCCGCCTTCTTGCCGTACTTGTCCCGCAGGCCGTCGAGGACCGTACCGAGCGAGGGGTACTTGGCGGCGGTCAGCGCGCCGCCCTCGCGGTCGAGGGCCTTGATCGGCGGCGTGCCCGCCTCGCCGGTGACCAGGCGGTCGCCGGGCTTCAGCTCCGGGTGGACGACGGACGGGCGCCAGTCGACGAGCGTCCTGCCGTCGGACGCCCGGCGCACGACCCGCAGCGCGGAGTCGTACGCGTAGGGCTTGCGGACCGTGTCACGGGGCTTCCGGTTTCCCTCGTACGAGACCGTCGCCGCGGCCTTGAAGGGCACCTTCGCGCTCCTGCGGCTCTCCGGCCTGCCGGGCGTGAGCCGCACCTTCGTCATACGGGCGTCCTCGCGGTACGACCGCAGGGCCGCCCGTGCCGCCTCGCGGTCGTCGGTCAGGGCGGCCGCGCGGTCCACGTCGCCCGCGGCCCAGGCCGCGAGGAAGTCCCGCGCGGTGGTGCGCACTTCCGCGGCCGTCGGCGGGCCCGACGCCACGCGCTTGCCGTCCGCGCCGCCGGAGCCGTCCGTCTCCGGCTCGCCCGCCAGGGCGTACGCGGCGAAGCCCACGCCGCACACGACGGCGACCACTGCCCCGCCGAGCACGCCCGGACGCACCTTCTTGCCCTCGGCGACACGTCTTCTCTTGCCCACGAACCAGCCCTCCGCGATTCCCCGTCGGCCCCCGCCGCACCTCTGCTCAACTCACCGAGGGCCCAACCTAGCGGGCGCCCGTCCGGGCTTGGTGCGCAGTGTCGTGGGATCGGGCTGTGCGTTGATGGGCTCTGCGGGACGTCCGTGGCTGGGCGCGCAGTTCCCCGCGCCCCCCTTGGGGCGCGCCCCCCGGGGTCACGTTCAGTGGGTCGCTCGCAGGATCGCCGCTACGATCGGGCCCGCCGTGTCGCCGCCGTGTCCGCCCTCCTGGGCCATCGCGGCCGCGGCCACGTCCCCGCGGTAGCCCGCGAACCAGCTGTTGGGCTTCTCCTGCCCGTCGACCTCCGCCGAGCCGGTCTTCGCGCCGACGTCGGGGCCGAGGCCCGCCATGGCCCGGGCGCCCGTGCCGGACAGCGCGGTGCGCCGCATCATCTGGCGCAGCTGGGCGGCCGTGGTCCCGGACAGGCCGCGCGCGGTGGCCAGTTCGCCGTCGATGAGGGACTTCGGTACGAGCACGGGCTGGCGGAAGGCGCCCGTCATCGCCGTGGCGGTCACCGACGCCAGGTTCAGCGGGTTGAGCTGCACCTCGCCCTGGCCGATGGCGTTCGCCGCCCGGTCGGGCCCGGTGGAGGCGGGCACGGAGCCGTCCTTGGAGGGGATGCCGGTGCGCCAGTCGTCGCGCCCCAGGCCGAAGTTGTCCCGCGCCTCCTCGCTGAGCGAGGCGTCGGTGAGCGGCTTCTCGTCGACGAGCTTCACGAACGCGGTGTTGCAGGAGCGCGCGAAGCTGTCCGCGAGCGTGGCCCGGCCGTTCGGCGCGAGCCCGGTGAGGTTCTTGAAGGTCTGGCTCTGCCAGGTCGCCGTGGCCGGGCACGGGGCCGGGCCGCTCGCCTTGGTGACGCCCTTGTCGATGAGCATCGCCGCCGTCACGATCTTCATGGTCGAGCCGGGCGCCAGCTCGCCCTGGAAGGCGGCGTTGAAGTCGTCCTTACGGTGGTTGGCGACCGCGAGCACCTCGCCGGTGCTCGGCTTGAGCGCGACCACCGACGACTCGGGGTACTTGGCGACCGCGTCCTCCGCGGCCCGCTGCGCGGCGGCGCTCAGCGTCGTGCGCAGCGTGCCGGGTCTGCCCTTGGCGAGCGTGAGCAGCGTGGTCGTACCGGCGTCCTCCGATGCCCGCTTCACATACAGCTCGACCCCCGCCCGGCCGCCCGCCTTCTCGCCGTACGCCGTCCGCAGCTGCGCGATCACCGGCGCGAGCGAGGGGTACGCGGCGGCCGTCAGGACCTTGCCCTCGCGGTCCACGGCCCTGATGGGCGGCGCCGCGGCCTCGCCCGTCTCCAGGCTCTCGCCCGCGCGCAGCCGCGGATGCATGACGGACGCCTGCCAGTCGACGAGGGGCCGCCCGGTCGTCCGGCCGCGTACGACGTCGAACGAGGACGTGTACGCCAGGTGCTTGGACGCGCCCTTGTACGAGACCGTCGCGCGGACCGAGAACGGCACATGCGTGCCCTTGATCGGGCCCGGGGTCAGCCGCACCCGGCGGATGTGCGCGTCCTCGCGGTAGCCGGTCAGGGCGGGCGCGGCGGCCTCCGCGTTGTCCGTGTACACCGCTGCCGTGTCCGCGTCGCCCTTCGCCCAGGCCGCGAGGAACTTCTTCGCGGTGTCGCGGACCTCGTCCGCGCCGGGCGGGCCCTTCTTCGCCGCCGCCGTGTCCGAGGCCGAACCGCCCTCGTCGTTCAGCACGTTCACCACGTTGTACGTGCCGTATCCGGCACCCCCCACCATGACGGCGAAGACCCCGCCCACGATGACGGTCTTTACCCCTTTGCGCATGAAGCGCTCCCTCCCCAGGAATGCCCTCACTTTAGGAGCAGAGGGGCCGCCCCACCCCGGCTTTCACCGGGGGAGGCGCGCCACCCGCGGAGGTTCGGCCACATTCTCGATCGCTATGGGCCAAAAAGAATCGCCTGACGGACACGGATCGGCCAGAAGTGGATTCCCCTGCCGTCGGCGGGCCGTGACTCCCCCTCATGGGCTCCCCACGGGCCCACGGCTCCCCGCCCCGCCCGGATCCGCGAGCCGGCTCCGCACCGCCGTGGTGAACTCCGCCCTCGCCCGCGCGAGGCCCTCCCAGCCGGAGTCGATCCGGCTCGCCTGCTCGCGCATGGCCTCCGCGTCGCCGGACTCGAACGCTTGCAGCCAGCGTGCGAACAGGCCGTGCTGGGCGTGTGCCGTGTTCGCGATCCTGTTGCCGGCGGCGACGATGTCGTCCGGCCCCCACAGCTCCAAGTGCCCCGACACGATCAGGAGTTCGCGCGTGGCCGTGAACAGCTCGTCCATCTCGTCGCCCGGCAGCACGCGCGAGGCCCGGACATGGGAGCCACAGGCGCTCGCCACCTGCACGTACCGGCCGAACGCGTCGAAGATGTCCGTACACGCCTGGCGGCGCTGGTCCCTGACCCACTGCTGGTGGTCGGCCGAGGACTGGGCCTGGACCTGTGTCCGCGCCGCCTCGATGGTCTTCTGCGCGCCGATCCGCGCCCCGTAGGCCGTGGCGAGTCCCCCTACCCCAGCTCCGATGAGCCCCGCTATGCCCGCGGCCAGTCCGGCGATGCCCTGATCCATCGCAGCATTCTCCCCGCTGGGGCGGGGGCGCCTGACGCCCCCTCGGACGGGTTCCGGGCGCCGACCGGGGGGAGTTGTCCGCGAACTCTCGCGGAATTGTCCGTGATCGGTAACAGAGGGATCCTCCGGCCGCCGTCCCTCATCTTGCCGGGCGGTCGCGAGGTGACCGGGGATCAGGCGTGGAACTGTGCGAGAGGGGCGGACATGGCACGGCACAGCGGTGGGCGGGGCTGGTACGGCAAGGTGGTCGGGGCGGCGCTCGGGGTGGTGCTGCTCGCCACCGGTGCCTCGGTGTGGACCGCGCAGGCCGGTGACGCGGAGGACTCCGCACCGAAGGCGACCGCCCCCGCCGCGCCGGGCGGCGCCGCCAAGCCCGTGTCGGAGACCATCGCGCACGCCTCGGAGCAGGGCAAGCGCGCCGTCAACATCACCATCGACGACGGCCCCGACCCCAAGTGGACCCCCCAGATGCTCGACCTGCTGCGGCAGCACGGGGCCAAGGCCACCTTCTGCATGGTGGGCACGCAGGCGCAGGCCCACCCGGACCTGGTGAAGAAGGTCGTCGCGGCCGGGCACCGGCTGTGCGACCACTCGGTGTCGCACAACACCGCGATGGACAAGGACTCCCAGGCCTACCAGTCGCAGCAGATACTCGACGCCGAACGCATGATCACCAAGGCGTCCGGGGGAGTGCGGCCCCAGTACTACCGGGCCCCCGGCGGCGCCTTCACGCCCTACAGCCGCAAGCTCGCCGCCTCCCGCGGCATGCGCCCGCTCGGCTGGAACGTGGACACCAAGGACTTCCAGCACCCGGGCGCCGACGCCATCGTCGCCACCGTCCAGCGGGAGCTGTCCAACGGCCCCACCCTCCTCTTCCACGACGCGGGCGGCGACCGCGCCGAGACCGTCGAGGCCCTGCGCCGGCTCCTCCCCTGGCTCAAGGGGCAGGGCTACACCTTCGGCTTCCCGGTGCGCTGACCCCCGCCCTCGCCCGGCCTCCCCGCCCCGCTAGACCCAGGTGTCCAGCCACATCCGCGACCGCCACGACTCGATCGGGATGGCCTGGCCCGTGTAGATCGGCCAGAAGTAGATGAAGTTCCAGAAGATCAGCAGGACCAGGACGCCCGCGCCCGCCGCGCCCGCCACCCGGCGCCGCTCGCTGGAGCCCGGCGGCCCGATCAGCGCGCCGATGAGCATCGCCACGGCCAGGCACAGGAACGGCACGAAGACCACGGCGTAGAAGTAGAAGATGGTCCGCTCCTGGTACATGAACCACGGCAGATAGCCCGCCGCGATCCCGCACACGATCGCGCCCGCGCGCCAGTCCCTGCGGAAGAACCACCGCCACAGCACGTAGAGCAGCGCGGCCCCCGCAGCCCACCACAGCAGCGGGGTGCCGAGCGCGAGGACCTCGCGCGCGCACTTCTCCTTGGTGTCGGCCGGGCAGCCGTCCTTGCCGGGCAGCGGCGACTCGTAGAAGTACGAGACGGGACGGCCGTCGACGATCCAGCTCCACGGATTCGACTGGTAGGTGTGCGGCGAGGACAGGCCGACGTGGAAGTCGTACACCTTGTTCTCGTAGTGCCACAGGCTGCGCAGCCAGTCGGGGAGCCAGGTGAAGCTGCCGCCCTTGCCGGCCGTCGCCGCCCAGTCGCGGTAGTAGCCGCCGGTGCCGTCGCTCGGCGAGAGGATCCAGCCGAGCCAGGAGAGCAGATACGTGCCGACGGCCACCGGCACCGTCGCGGCGAACGCGGGCAGCACGTCCAGCCTGAGCACCGCCGCGTACGGCCGCCGCGCCCCGGCCACCCGGCGCGCGCCCACGTCCCACGCCACCGTCATCAGGCAGAAGAACACCATGACGTACAGGCCGTTCCACTTGGTCGCGAAGGCGAGGCCGAGGCAGAGCCCCGCCGCCCAGCGCCACGGCCGCCACCCCAGGCGCACGGTCTCGGCGACGCGCCGGTCCGGGCGGACCACGCCGCTCGCGTCCACCGGCAGCGCCGCCGCGAGCCGGGCGCGTGCCTTGTCCCGGTCCACCAGGAAGCAGCCGAACGCGGCGAGCACGAAGAACATGAGGACCTGGTCGAGCAGCGCGGTCCTGCTCATCACGAAGTGCAGCCCGTCCACGGTCAGCAGCGCGCCCGCCACACAGCCGAGGAACGTGGACCGGAACAGGCGCCGCCCGATCCGGCACAGCATCAGGACCGAAAGGGTGCCGAGCACCGCCGTCATGAACCGCCAGCCGAACGGGTCGAAGCCGAACAGCCATTCGCCGACGGCGATCACGTACTTGCCGACGGGTGGGTGCACCACGTACGCGGCGTCCGTGGGCAGCGCGATGGAGTCGCCCTGCTGGATGACCGTGTCGTTGATCTTGTCGGGCCAGCTCAGCTCGTAGCCGCGGTGGAGCAGCGCCCAGGCGTCCTTGGCGTAGTACGTCTCGTCGAATATCACCGCCTTCGGGCTGCCCAGGTTCCAGAACCGCAGCAGGCCCGCCACGAGCGCCACCAGGACAGGGCCGCCCCAGCCGGACCAGCGCGTCACCCGCCGCGCGGCCAGCGGCGGCACCCCGAGCGCCGCCCAGATCCGCGAGCCGGGCTCGGCGTAGGGCGGGACGAGCCGCGCCCGCACATCGCCTCCGGCCCGCGCCGCGTAGCCGAAGCGGCGCAGTCTGCGGTGCCAGGGCGACGGCTGCTGTTCCTCGGCTTGCTGGCCCTCACGGGTGTCCGGGGACGACGCGGTACTGGTCACCGCGCCATCGTAGGGAACCAGACTGTGACAGTCCCGCGCCCTGCCCCTGCGAGGATGGAACCGTGACAGGAAGCGCAGACTCAAGCCCCGACGGCACGGCAGGACCCACGCCCGGCGGCTCCCCCGACGGCACCGGCACGCTCGTCCTCGCGGGCACGCCCATCGGCGACACCGCGGACGCCCCGCCCCGGCTCGCGGCCGAACTGGAGCGCGCCGACGTCGTGGCCGCCGAGGACACCCGCAGGCTCAAGCGGCTCACGCAGGCGCTCGGCGTGAGTGTGGGCGGCCGCGTGGTGTCGTACTTCGAGGGCAACGAATCGGCGCGCACGCCCGAGCTGGCCGACGCGCTCGACGGCGGCGCGCGGGTGCTGCTCGTCACCGATGCGGGCATGCCCTCGGTCTCCGACCCCGGCTACCGCCTGGTCGCGGCCGCCGTCGAGCGCGGCATCCGGGTCACCGCGGTGCCGGGGCCCTCCGCGGTCCTGACCGCGCTCGCGCTCTCCGGCCTGCCCGTGGACCGGTTCTGCTTCGAGGGCTTCTTGCCCCGCAAGGCGGGCGAGCGCCTCGCCCGGCTCCGCGAGTCCGCCGCCGAGCGGCGCACCCTCGTGTACTTCGAGGCCCCGCACCGCCTGGCCGACGCGCTCGCCGCGATGGCCGAGGCCTTCGGACCGGAGCGCAGGGCCGCCGTGTGCCGCGAGCTGACCAAGACGTACGAGGAGGTCCGCCGGGGCCCCCTCGACGAGCTGGCCGCGTGGGCGGCCGAGGGGGTGCGCGGCGAGATCACCGTCGTGGTGTCCGGCGCCCCCGAGCGCACCGACGAGCTGGACGACGACGAGCTGGTGCGCAGGGTCAGGGCGCGTGAGGAGGCGGGGGAGCGGCGCAAGGAGGCGATCGCCGCCGTGGCCACCGACGCCGGGCTGCCGAAGCGGCGCGTTTTCGACGCCGTGGTCGCGGCGAAGCACGCGCCTGGGGCGTGACGCGGGACGGGTGCGACAGCGTGTGCGCAGGGGCGTGAGTTACCGGCGCACACGCGTGCTGCCTGCGCTTTCTCCGCCTTCGCCGACCGTGCGTGGCTCGGGGGTTTTATTCCTCCGAGCGGCCCATCGCCTGGCAAAGGACTATCGTGAAAGGCAAAAGCGCGGGCCGCGCGTCAGGCCGAATTCCTATGGGAATGCCAAATCGGGCCCAACAGTGCACAGGTCTGATGCACTCGCTGCGGGAAAGGCGTCCACTGGTTGTCAGGGACGCACCCGTCCCTCGCCGCCAGGCCCGGGTCCGGGCAGGACGCTCCGGGCCGGTGGCGCTTGTCCAGCGGACAAGAGGAGCTCGCATGAGTGAGATCGCAGACACCGGTCACCGCACGGCTGTCGACGTCGTCCATGAGTCCTACGCGTTCGCCTGCATGCGCTGCGGGCACGGCTGGGAACAGTCGTACGAGATAGAGCACCACGTGGACGCCAGGGGGCAGGAGTTCGTGACGTACCTGGCGGGCGGGCACCGCGTGCCGTCCCCGCTCACCCGGCCCACCTGCCTGAACTGCGGGGGCCACGTCGTCCGGATCATGCGCGCGGGCCAGGTGTCGACCGTGCGGTCCGCCCTCGACTCCCTGCACCGGCAGCCCCACACCGAGCATCCGCCGTCGGCCACGAAGGTCCCGGCGAGCGACGACTCCGCAGGCCCCGCCGACTCCGCCGCCGGCCCGGCCAAGCACCACTGGCACCTCGCGGACCTGCTGCACCCCTTCCAGAACCACCGCAAGGAGGGCTGAGCCCCGCTTCGGCGAGGGGCGGGGCGAGGGGCCCGGCGGCCGGGCTCCGTAGGATCGAGGCATGCCCGCCGACACCACCCCGCCCCCAGCCCCCGCCCCGCTCCGCGTCCCGGTCGCCGACTCCCACACCCACCTCGACATGCAGTCCGGCACCGTCGACGACGCGCTCGCCAAGGCCGCGTCGGTGGGCGTCACCACGGTCGTCCAGGTCGGCTGCGACGTGGCCGGGTCGCGCTGGGCCGCCGAGACCGCCGCCGCGCACACCGCCGTCCACGCGGCGGTGGCCCTTCATCCGAACGAGGCGCCGCGCATCGTGCACGGGGATCCCGACGGATGGTCGCGGCAGGGGGCCCGCGCCGCCGGGGGAGAGGCCGCGCTCGACGAGGCACTCGCCGAGATCGACCGGCTCGCCGCGCTGCCGCACGTCAAGGGCGTCGGCGAGACCGGCCTCGACTACTTCCGCACAGGACCCGAGGGCATGGCCGCGCAGGAACGGTCCTTCCGTGCCCACGTCGAGATCGCCAAGCGGCACGGCAAGGCCCTGGTCATCCACGACCGCGAGGCCCACGACGACGTGCTGCGCGTCCTCAAGGAGGAGGGCGCCCCCGAGCGCACCGTCTTCCACTGCTACTCCGGCGACGCCGCGATGGCCGAGGTCTGCGCGGAGCACGGCTACTTCATGTCCTTCGCGGGCAACGTCACCTTCAAGAACGCCGGGCACCTGCGCGCCGCGCTCGCCGTGGCCCCGCCGGAGCTTGTCCTGGTCGAGACCGACGCCCCGTTCCTGACCCCGGCGCCCTACCGCGGACGGCCCAACGCCCCGTATCTCATTCCGGTCACGCTGCGCGCCATGGCCGAGGTGAAGGGCGTCGACGAGGACACCATGGCCGCGGCCGTCTCGGCGAACACGGCCCGCGCCTTTGGTTACTGATCGATAACGACCGAAGCGTTCCAGGGCCTGACAGCCTGGGGCAGTACCGCGACACAGAGTAGCCACCCTGCTTTGGAGAGTGACGGCTGCTCCGCTAGGTTCTGCAAGCCGATCTGCACATGGCTTGTCAGTGGTCCACATGTCAGCTGGAGCGTCGTCGTGAGCAAACCGCAGTACGAGACGTACGGGCAGGCGCCGTTCACGCCCTATGAGCCGTACGGGGGCGCCGGGGCCGCCGTGGGGCACGGGGGATACGAGGGATACGAGGGGTACGAGGGGTACGAGGAGTACGGGGACACCTACCGGCCGGCGTACGAGATGACGCCGGAGGCCGGGGAGTACGGCGGCTACGCCGAGGCCGTCCACGACGCGGGGTACCCGCACGACACGGCGTACCCCGAGGCCGCTCCGGCCCCGGACGACGCCGAAGACCCCGACGCCGAGGCCCCCGACGCCGAGACCGGCCCCGGGCCCCTGCTGCCCCGGCAGGCCGACGGGCCCCGGGCCGGGGGACGGGCCCGGGCGCGGCGCGCCGCGCGGCGCAAGCGGGGCGGCGAGCGGCCCGACGGGCTGCGCCGGCTCGTGCCGCAGGCCCTCGTCGTCGCCTTCCTCGCGGGCGGCACCTCCGCCTTCGTCGCCAACGACAAGGCCGTCCAGCTCAGCGTCGACGGCAAGTCCCGCACGCTGCACACCTTCGCCGACGACGTCGGCGAACTCCTCGCCGACGAGGGTGTGGACGTCGGCGCCCACGACATCGTGGCGCCCACCGCAGGCACCGTGCTCGCCAGCGGCGACGAGATCGCCGTCCGCTACGGCCGCCCGGTGCGGCTCACCCTCGACGGCAAGAGCCGCCAGGTGTGGACCACCGCCCGCACCGTCGACGACGCCCTGCGCCAGCTCGGCGTGCGCGCCGAGGGCGCCTACCTGTCGGCGTCGCGCAGCAAGCGCATCGCCCGCGAGGGCCTCGACCTCGACGTGCGCACCGAGCGCACCGTGACCGTCATGGCCGACGGACGGGCCCGCACCCTCCGGACGAACGCGGCGACCGTCCGCGAGGCCGTGGAGGAGTCCGGCGTCACCCTGCGCGGCTCCGACACGACGTCCGCGCCGCCCGACAGCTTCCCGCGCGACGGGCAGACCATCACCGTCATGCGGATCTCCGGCCGCAAGGAGGTGCGCGAGGAGGTCATCCCGTACGAGGTCCGCAAGACCCAGGACGCCTCGCTGCTTCGCGGCACGGAGGTCGTGGTGCAGGCCGGGCACGAAGGCGCCCGGCGGGTCACGTACGCGCTGCGCACCGTCAACGGCGTGAAGCAGAAGCCGCGCCGCATCAAGAGCGAGGTGGTGCGCGAGCCGCAGACGCGGATCGTGAAGGTCGGCACGAAGGCCCCGCCCACGACCGCCGTGCCCGGCGCCGACGGGCTCGACTGGGGGGCGCTCGCGGCCTGCGAGTCCGGAGGGCGCGCGAGCGCGGTGGACCCCTCCGGCACCTACGGCGGGCTCTACCAGTTCGACACGCGCACCTGGCAGGGCCTCGGCGGCTCAGGCCGCCCCCAGGACGCGCCCGCCGCCGAACAGACCCTCCGCGCGAAGAAGCTCTACGTCCAGCGCGGCGCGAGCCCGTGGCCCCACTGCGGCAAACGCCTCTGACGGCCGGGCGGCCGGATGGGCCGGGGGCGGGGCGCGGATACCCTGGGGCGGTGAGTAGCACCGAGCACGACGCCCTCCTGGGGCCCGCCGACATCCGCGACCTTGCCGCGACCCTCGGCGTCCGGCCGACCAAGCAGCGCGGCCAGAACTTCGTCATCGACGCGAACACCGTCCGCCGCATCGTCCGCACCGCGGAGGTCCGCCCCGACGACGTCGTGGTCGAGGTGGGCCCGGGGCTCGGCTCGCTGACCCTCGCGCTCCTGGAGAGCGCCGCGCACGTCACCGCCGTGGAGATCGACGACGTACTCGCCGGGGCCCTCCCGGCGACGATCGCGGCCCGGCTCCCGGCGAAGGCGGACGCCTTCGCGCTCGTGCACAGCGACGCCATGCTGGTGCGCGAGCTGCCGGGCCCCGCCCCGACGGCCCTGGTCGCGAACCTCCCGTACAACGTCGCCGTGCCGGTGCTGCTGCACATGCTCGACACCTTCCCCACCCTGGAGCGCACGCTCGTGATGGTGCAGGCCGAGGTCGCCGACCGCCTCGCCGCCGCCCCGGGCTCGAAGGTGTACGGCGTCCCGTCCGTGAAGGCCAACTGGTACGCGGACGTCAAGCGCGCCGGCTCCATCGGCCGCAACGTCTTCTGGCCCGCGCCCAACGTCGACTCCGGCCTGGTGTCCCTGGTGCGGCGCGCCGAGCCGGTGAAGACCACGGCCTCGAAGCAGGAGGTGTTCGCCGTCGTGGACGCCGCCTTCGCCCAGCGCCGCAAGACCCTGCGCGCCGCCCTCGCCGGCTGGGCGGGCTCCGCGGCCGCCGCCGAGGCCGCCCTGGTCGCCGCGGGCGTGTCCCCGCAGGCGCGCGGCGAGTCCCTGACCGTCGAGGAGTTCGCGGCCATCGCCGAGCACAAGGGGGCCACGGCGTGAGCGTCACCGTCCGCGTGCCCGCGAAGGTCAACGTGCAGCTCGCCGTGGGCCCCGCACGGCCCGACGGCTTCCACGACCTCGCCAACGTATTCCTCGCCGTCGGCCTGTACGACGAGGTGACGGCGGCACCCGCCGACGAGCTGCGCGTCACCTGCTCGGGCCCGGACGCCGCCCAGGTGCCCCTGGACCGCACCAACCTCGCGGCCCGCGCGGCCCTCGCCCTCGCCGAGCGCCACGGCCGCCCCGCCGACGTGCACCTGCACATCGCCAAGGACATCCCCGTCGCGGGCGGCATGGCGGGCGGCAGCGCGGACGCCGCGGGCGCCCTGCTGGCCTGCGACGCGCTGTGGGGGACCGGGGCGTCCCGGCAGGAGCTGCTCGACATCTGCGCGGAACTCGGCAGCGACGTGCCGTTCAGCCTGGTCGGCGGGGCGGCCCTTGGCACGGGCAGGGGCGAGAGGCTCCAGGACCTTGAGGTGGGCGGCGCCTTCCACTGGGTCTTCGCCGTCGCCGACGGCGGCCTCTCGACGCCCGCCGTGTACCGCGAGTTCGACCGCCTGACCCCGCACGCGCCCGCCCCGGAGGCCTCGGCGGCCCTGCTCGACGCCCTGCGCGCGGGCGACGCCGTGGCCCTGGCAGGCACCGTCTCCAACGACCTCCAGGCCGCCGCGCTCTCCCTCTTCCCCGCGCTCACCGAGACCCTGAAGGCGGGCACGGAGGCGGGCGCGCTCGCGGGCATCGTCTCCGGCTCGGGGCCGACCACCGCCTTCCTGGCCAAGGACGCGACCACCGCCCAGCAGATCGCCACGGCCCTGCGCGCGTCGGGCACGTGCCGGACGGCGCGGGTGGCGGTCGCGCCCGCCCCGGGGGCGACGGTTGTCTGAGCGGCGCTTTACCGCTTGTGGAGGGCGGTCAGGTCAATGTCGATGTCGTAGGGTGCGCGAACTTTGAGTCGGTCACGGTGGGTGCCGCTCGAGGTGTACTCACGGGTGACCGGGTCGAGTTCGTAGACGCGGACGATCGGGTGGTCGTCCTTGCCCTCCATCTCAACGAGCCAGAAGTGCTTGATCCCGGCCGCCGCGTACTTACGGGGTTTGGTGTTGCGGTCCCGGGCCTCGGACTCCGGCGAGACGACTTCGACGGCGAGGAGGACGTCGGCGACGTCGAACGAGGTCTGCCGCAGGCTCTCGAAGGCTTCCTCGCGGACGACGAGGACGTCCGGTTCGGGACCGTTCCTACGATCGATGACGACGGTCATCTCGTTGAAGACCTTGAACGCTGGCGGCGCGCTGTCGAGCAGTCCGTTCGTCAGCAGGCGAATCATCAGGTTGTGGAACGCGCGCTGCGGAGTCACGAAGACCAGGCTCCCGTCGATCATCTCGGTGTGCGGCGGGAGGTCGGGCAAGGTGTGCAGGTCGTCCACTGTCCAGCCGTCCACCGGAGGTCTCGGCCACTGCGGCGTCGGCTCGGGCACGGGGTCGGCGGCCTTGTCAATCGGCTCGGCGGTCATGGTGGTTCCTCCCATGCGCGGGATTCTTCGGCCTGCCCCTCCACGGTAGCGACCGCTTCCGGATCACGTCATCACATCGAGTGACTGTTCGACCGCGTGCCGTCGACGCCGGTCCACGCCCTACTCTTGAAGGCTGATCCACCCCCTCGTCAGGAGTGAAATGGCCGTCAATCTGGTCAATGTCGAAAACGTCAGCAAGGTGTACGGCACCCGCGCGCTGCTCGACGGCGTCTCGCTCGGCGTATCGGAGGGCGACCGGATCGGAGTCGTCGGGCGCAACGGAGACGGGAAGACGACCCTCATCCGGATGCTCGCCAAGCTGGAGGAGGCCGACACCGGCCGCGTCACGCACAGCGGCGGCCTGCGCCTGGGCGTGCTGACCCAGCACGACTCGCTCGACCCCGAGGCGACCGTCCGGCACGAGGTCATCGGCGACCTCGCCGACCACGAGTGGGCCGGGAACGCCAAGATCCGGGACGTCCTCACGGGCCTCTTCGGCGGCCTCGACCTGCCGGGCTTCCCCCAGGGCCTCGACACGGTCATCGGCCCGCTGTCCGGCGGCGAGCGCCGCCGCATCGCGCTCGCCCAGCTGCTCATCGCCGAGCAGGACCTGATCGTGCTCGACGAGCCCACCAACCACCTCGACGTGGAGGGCATCGCCTGGCTCGCCCAGCACCTGCGCGAGCGCCGCTCCGCGCTCGTGTGCGTGACCCACGACCGCTGGTTCCTCGACCAGGTGTGCACCCGCATGTGGGACGTCCAGAAGGGCACGGTCTACGAGTACGAGGGCGGGTACTCCGACTACGTCTTCGCGCGCGCCGAGCGCGAGCGCATCGCCGCCACCGAGGAGACCAAGCGGCAGAACCTGGTCCGCAAGGAGCTGGCGTGGCTGCGCCGCGGCGCCCCGGCCCGCACCTCCAAGCCGCGCTTCCGCGTCGAGGCGGCCAACGAGCTGATCAAGGACGTGCCGGCACCGCGCGACACCAGCGAGCTGATGAAGTTCGCCACCACCCGGCTCGGCAAGACCGTCTTCGACCTGGAGGACGTGTCCGTCCAGGCCGGCCCCAAGCTGCTCCTGAAGCACCTGACGTGGCAGCTCGGCCCGGGCGACCGCATCGGCCTGGTGGGCGTGAACGGCGCGGGCAAGACCTCGCTCCTGCGGGCCATGGCGGACGCCGCCCGCTCCCAGGGCGAGACGCAGCCCGTCGCCGGGCGGATCGCCGTCGGCAAGACCGTGAAGCTCGCCTACCTCTCCCAGGAGGTCGCCGAGCTGGACCCGGCCACGCGCGTCCTGGAGGCCGTGCAGCAGGTGCGCGAGCGCGTCGACCTCGGCAAGGGCCGGGAGATGACCGCGGGCCAGCTGTGCGAGACCTTCGGCTTCGGCAAGGAGAAGCAGTGGACGCCGGTCGGCGACCTCTCGGGCGGTGAGCGGCGCAGGCTCCAGCTCCTGCGCCTCCTGATGGACGAGCCGAACGTGCTCTTCCTGGACGAGCCCACCAACGACCTCGACATCGAGACCCTCACGCAGCTGGAGGACGTGCTCGACGGCTGGCCCGGCTCGATGATCGTGATCTCGCACGACCGGTTCTTCGTCGAGCGCACCACGGACCGGGTGCACGCGCTGATGGGCGACGCCACGATGCGGATGCTGCCGCGCGGCATCGACGAGTACCTGGAGCGCAGGCAGCGGATGACCGAGGCCGCGGCCCCCGCGCCCGCCGCGCGCCCCGAGCCGGAGACCCCCGCGGTCTCGGCCGCCGACGCCCGCGCCGCGAAGAAGGAACTCCAGAAGATCGAGCGGCAGCTGGACAAGATCTCGGCCAAGGAGAGCAAGCTCCACACGCAGATCGCCGATAACGCCACAGACTTCGAGAAGGTGGCCAAACTGGACGCGGAACTGCGTGAACTCGGTTCCGAGCGTGAAGAGTTGGAAATGCGCTGGCTGGAGCTGGCGGAGAACGCGTGAGCATCGCATAACGGAGGCATCACGGGCCGGTCCGCCCTTGGGTACAGGGTCAGGACCGGTCCCGGCCATGGCTTGATTGGAGTGATAGAAAGGTCGGCCTGAGCACCACTTGGCGTGCCGAAAAATCAGTGAAGGGGGAAGCGCTGATGACTCAGCCGCCCAACCAGCCGCCCCATGGCGGCTTCGGAGCCGCCCAGGATCCACAGGACCCGCGGCAGCCCGGTCCGCCGCAGCCGCCGACGCCTCCCGCGGGTCCGCCGCAGTCGCCTCCCCCGGCCCCGCAGCCCGGCTACGGCTACCCGCAGCAGCCGCCCGCACAGGCCGGCGCGTACGGCTATCCGCAGCAGCAGGGCCCGTACGGCCAGCCGCAGCAGCCCGGTCCGTACGGTCAGCCGCAGCAGCCCGGTCCGTACGGCCAGCCGCAGCAGCCCGGTCCGTACGGTCAGCCCCCGCAGCCCGGCCCTTATGGCCAGCCCCCGCAGCCCGCGGGCTACGGCTTCCCGCAGCAGCAGTACCCCGCAGGCCCCGGCGGCCCGGTCACCCCGCCGCCCGGCGGTGGCGGCGGTAAGGGCCCCTTCAAGGGCAAGACCGCGGTGATCATCGGGGCCGCCGTGGCCACCCTGCTCGTGGCGGGCGGCGCGGTCTACGCGCTCACCAGCGGCGGCGATGACGACAAGAAGAAGTCCGAGTCGAAGAAGAAGGGCCCCAAGCCCACCGCCTCCGCCCCGGTCAACCCGGGCGACGGCAGCGGCGACGGCCACGAAGGCAAGGAGGACCTCAACGAGGGCCGCCAGGCCGGTGAGTCGAAGGTCCTCTGGTACAAGGAGGCCCCCAAGGCCCCCGGCAAGGGCGCCGACGCCCCCGGCATGTGGGTCGAGGACGGCGTCGCGGTCAAGGCCGTCTACAAGGAAGTCCTGGGCTACGACGTCGAGTCGGGCGCGCCGAAGTGGCCCGCCATCGAGCTGCCCCAGGAGATCTGCGCGGCCTCCAAGCAGGTCAGCGAGGACGGCAAGGTCGTCGTCGCGTACAAGGGCGGCACGAAGAGCGACGCCAAGTGCGACCAGCTCCAGGTCATCGACCTGGAGACGGGTAAGAAGGGCTGGAAGAAGCAGATCAAGGAGGAAGGTCTCTTCGACTCCACGCTCAGCATCGAGCTGACCATCACCGGCGACACCCTGATGGTCGGCCGCTCGCAGTCCGGCACCGCGTACAGCATGAGCAGCGGCGACGAGCTGTTCGTCTCGCGCAAGAAGGACGAGGGCACCTGTTTCCCGAACGGCTTCACGGGCGGTGACCGGCTGCTGCGGGCGCTGTCCTGCGGCGCCAGCACGCCCACCGAGCACCACGAGATCCAGGAGCTGGACCCGAAGACAGGGAAGGCCAAGTGGACGAAGAAGTTCCCCAAGGGCTGGCGCCTGAACAAGGTCTACTCCACCACCCCGGCCGTCCTCTACCTCACCAACGAGGACAAGAAGCAGTGGAACATCACCACGCTCAAGCCGGGTAGTTCCGCGACCCGCTCCGAGGTCCGCGTCAACGAGGACTTCGCGCCCGAGTGCGGCTGGGGCGGCGTCATGGTGAGCGACCTCCAGGGCTGCGCGGGCGCCGTCGCGGACGACACGTACCTGTACCTGCCGACCAAGAAGACCACCGGCGCCAACGAGATCGTCGCGATCGGCCTGAACACCGGCAAGGCGAACTGGCGCGTCAAGTCGCCGTCGGACACCTCGATGATGCCGATGAAGATGCAGGACGGCCGGCTCGTCGCGTACGTCAAGCCGTCGTACACCAGCGGCGGCCAGGTCGTCTCCATCGCGCCGAGCGGCTCGCACACGCCGAAGACGCTGCTCAAGAACCCCGAGGGGACGTCGAAGATCGAGAACGGCTTCTTCTCGAAGGCGATCGACTACGTGGACGGGCGCTTCTACCTCTCCACCACGCGCCTCTCCGGCTCCGCGCAGGGCCGCGAGAAGCTGATGCTGGCCTACGGCAAGTGACCCTCCGCACCGCCTAAGCGCTTCGCTGGAATTGCTGCGATGGGCCGTCGATCGCCTGCGGAACCGTCGTGGCTGGTCGCGCAGTTCCCCGCGCCCCTTCGGGGCGCTGCCGAACCGCACCACACTTCCACTAGACCGCTTAGTTCCCCTTCCGTCCCCCAAGGAAAGACGTCATGACTCAGCCGCCTCAGCCCCCCAACGAGCCCCCGCAGGGCGGGTTCGGCGCCCCGCAGGAACCGCCGTCCGGCGGCTTCGGCAAGGCCCCGGAGCCGGGCTACGGCTACCCGCAGGCCCCGGGCACACCGCCCCCGCCCCCGCAGGGCCAGCCGGGCCAGGGCCCGTACGGCTACCCGCAGGCGCCCCAGGCCCCGCAGCCGCCCCAGACGCCACCGCCCGCCGCCCCGCCGCAGGCCCCGGCCGCCCCGCCCGCCTACGGCCAGCCCGCGCCCCCGGCGTACGGCCAGCCCGCCGCACCGGCCTACGGCCAGCCCGCGGCCCCCGCCTACGGCCAGCAGCCCGGCTACGGCTACCCGGGCCAGCCCGGTGCCCCCGGCCAGCCGCAGTACGGCTACCCGCAGCCGCCCACCGTGTCGATGCAGCCGCAGCCCGCGGGCCCCGGCGGCCCGGGCGGTTCCGGCGGCAAGAAGAAGCAGATGACGATCATCGTCGCGGCGGTCGCCGCGATCGCGCTGATCGTCGGCGCCGGCGTGATCTACGCGTCGCAGAAGGATGGCGACGACAAGACCGCCAGCGCCAAGAAGGACGACAAGGACGGCAAGGACGGCAAGGGCGGCGAGAAGGACCTGCCCTCCGGCGGCCCTGCCAAGGAGAAGGCCCCGGCGGACACCAGCGCCAAGGTGGCCTTCCAGGTCCCCGCCCCGGCCGTGCCCAAGGACGACGTGTGGAACGTCGAGGGCTCCTGGCTGACCGACGACGCCGTCGTCAAGTCCGGCTACCAGGGCAAGGACAAGGACCACGCCCTGATCGCGTACGACCCCTCATCCGGCAAGGAGAAGTGGTCGATCCCGCTCACCGGCGAGACCTGCGCGGTCTCCAAGGAGATCACCAAGGACGGCATCACCGCCGTCGTCGCCAAGGACGCCAAGGCCACCAAGGCGAACAAGTACCCGGACTGCAGCCAGGTCTCCGCGATCAACCTGAAGACCGGCAAGAAGCTGTGGACGAAGGACGTCACCAACAGCGGCATGAAGGTGGAGTTCGAGGAGATCACCCTCTCCGGCTCCACCATCGCCGCGGGCTCCGGCACCGGCGGCACCGGCGCCGCCTGGGACCTCTCCGGCAAGCTCCTGTGGAAGCCGCAGATCGGCGACAAGTGCAAGGACGTCGGCTACGCGGGCGGCGACCAGCTCGTCGCGGTCCGCAAGTGCGGTGACTACGACGACCCCAAGCTGAAGATCCAGCTCCTCGACCCCAAGACGGGCGACGACAAGTGGAGCTACCCGCTCGCCCCCGGCATCGACAACGCCAAGATCATCTCGACGAACCCGGTCGTCTTCGGCCAGGACACCGACAAGATCACGGCGAGCGGTGCCACGGACGTCTTCTCGCTGGGTGCCAACGGCAAGCTGCGCGCCCGCATCAAGTTGCAGGACGGCAAGTACTCCCACGACTGCGACGTCAACAAGGTCTACAGCTGCAAGGCGATCGCCGTCGGCAACGACAAGCTGTACGTCCCCACGCGCCAGCACGACGCGGGCGGCTCGGGCTACGGCTTCACCAACGAGATCATCGGCTTCTCGCTGGCCACGGGCAAGACCACCGGTGACCGCGCGGACGCGGGCAAGGACGGCGAGATGTTCCCGCTGCGCATGGACGGCGGCAACGTCCTCGCGTACAAGGGCGGCGGCTACAACAAGGGCGCCCAGGTCGTCTCGCTCGACGGCAAGTCGATGAAGGAGACCACGCTCCTGGAGACGCCCG
This sequence comes from Streptomyces sp. NPDC045778, assembly GCF_056431945.1. Classification (NCBI taxonomy): domain Bacteria; kingdom Bacillati; phylum Actinomycetota; class Actinomycetes; order Kitasatosporales; family Streptomycetaceae; genus Streptomyces; species Streptomyces sp. NPDC045778. Next base: position 71,453 of record NZ_JBWKJZ010000019.1, on the reverse strand, counting down.
CGACCGAATCGGTCAGCAGCGCCATCAGCGGCATGGTGCCCAAGTCCAACGAGGTCCTGTACGGCAACGGCCACCTGTTCATGGGCAAGGAGCTGATCAGCAAGCCGTACTCCAAGGACGACAAGGAGTACATCGCGCTGGCCTTCACCACGGGATGACCGGTCCGTGACCGGTCGCGCACCGGTCACGCACCGCCACCGACGGCCCCGGACCGCACGGTCCGGGGCCGTTCCCGTCCCGGGGGCCGTTCACTCTCCGTACTCCCGTACTGCCGCTACCCCAAAGGCAGTGATTTCGGCATCCAGGGCTGCATCTGGACGGTAGGGGCAGCGCAACGTCGAACAAGCGTGTAGCTTCCGGGGGATGGAGGGCCGGGGCCCCGGGTCCGTGGGGGGACCAGTGGGGGAATCCGTGGGGGACATTGGGGGGTAGCTCGATGGGTGTGCGGCTCATGGTGGTCGACGACCACCGACTGCTCGCCGAGGCGCTCGCCTCGGCGCTCAAGCTGCGCGGGCACCGGGTGCTGGCCGCGGCCGCGCCCGCCGCGGGCGCGGCCGAGCTGGTCATCAGCAGGGCTCCCGAGGTGTGCCTGCTCGGCACGGCGACACCCGCGGAGCCGGGCATGTTCGACCCCGTGGTCAAGATCAAGCGGGAGCGTCCGCAGGTCGCCGTGGTGGTGCTCGGGCCCGTCCCGTCGCCGCGCGGCATCGCGGCGGCGTTCGCCTCCGGCGCGTCCGGGTACGTCCGGCACGACGAGCGCATCGAAGGAGTCGAGCGCGCCATCATGAAGGCGCGCGCCGGTGAGGCCGCCGTCGCGCCCCAATTGCTCCAAGGCGCCTTCAGCGAGCTGCTCAACCCCGCCGCGCAGCCAGACGACGAGGGACAGCGGCTCCTCCAGATGCTCACACCGCGTGAGGTCGAGGTGCTCGTACGGGTCGCGGACGGTGAGGACACGCGGCTCATCGCGGCGGGCATGGGCATCGCGCCCAGCACGGCGCGGACGCATGTGCAGCGCGTGCTGATGAAACTGGGCGTCGGCTCCCGCCTGGAGGCGGCGGCCCTCGCCGCCCGCACGGGCCTCCTGGACCGCGCGGAGCGCCCCGCCCCGGGCGGCCGCGTGAACAACTCGGGCTCGCCCCAGTAGCCCCCGCGGCCCTCCGTGGCCCGGCCCTAATCGGCCTCCGGCCTCGTCCTCGAACGCCGGACGGGCTGGATATCTCCGGTGCGGGCCGGCAGACGAGGCGCGGAGCGCCGAAAAGGCGGGGGCACGGGGGCGGCGGCCCTCGGTTCGGGAAGGGGTGGGTCCGGGGCGCACCGCGAGGGTCAGTCCCGCGGAGGCGGCGGGGGTGTCGGGCGCAGCCACAGCCAGGTGAGGAAGAAGAGGCCGAGGGCGAGCATGCCAAGGCCGGTCCAGAGGTTGATGTTGATGCCCTCGGCCTTGTCGAGGTCGGCGTCGGACGCCGTGATCCCCGCGACCGTCACGATCACGCCGTAGACGACGAACAGGCCCCCGATGATCCGCCGGATGTCGAAGAGGCGCGCGGCCGTCGCGGACTTCCGCTCCAGGTCGGAGACTTCCTTGTGCAGGTCGGACATGATGGCTCGGACCTCCGGTCAGAACGAGTAGGGGACGTAGCAGGCCGCGGCGAGCACCACCGCGCCCCACCCGAGCAGCGCGGGCCTGCGGTACCAGACGGAGTCGCCCGGCTCGGCCCCGTCGTCCTCCGGGCCCGGCGCCGACTTGGACACGGTGCCGTACACGAGCCCCGCAAGCTCGGCCTCGGGCTTGGGCGCGGTGAAGAGCGTGACCACCACCATCACCACCGCGCCGGCGACGAAGCCGACGATCGCGGAGACGAAGTTGGCGCCCTGGTCGGTGGGGATGTCGACGACGCCCTGCTTGTAGATCCAGAAGTAGTTGAGCATCGCGGCGGTGGTGCCCGCGACGAGGCCCCACACCCCGGATTTCATGGAGGCCCGCTTCCAGAACATGCCGATGACGAAGACGACGAACATCGGGACGTTGAAGAAGGAGAAGAGGGTCTGGAGGTAGCCCATGATGTTGGAGAAGGACGAGGCGATGAAGGCCGTGCCGATCGAGGCGAGCACGCCGATCGCGGTGATGAGCCGCCCGAACCCGAGGTAGTAGCCGTCCTCGCGCCCCTTGATCACGTACCGCGCCCAGATGTCGTACGTGAACACGGTGTTGAAGGACGACACATTGGCCGCCATGCCCGCCATGAAGGCGGCGAGCAGCCCGGTGACCGCGATGCCGAGCACGCCGTTGGGCAGCAGTTCCTGCATGAGGTAGGGGATCGCGTCGTTGTAGGTGAGGTCGGAGCCGGCCGTGCCGATCTTCGGGACGAGCACCGCGGCGATGAGGCCCGGCAGCATCACCAGGAACACGATGAATATCTTCGGGAACGCGGCGATCAGCGGGGTGCGCCGGGCCGCGGAGAGGTTCTTCGCGGACAGGGCCCGCTGCACCTCGGCGAAGTTCGTCGTCCAGTAGCCGAAGGAGAGCACGAAGCCGAGGCCCAGGATGATCGTGAGCCAGTTGGCGCCGAGCGGGTTGGGGTCGCCGATGCCGGTGCCGCCCCAGGCGGTGAGGAAGGTGTCGCCGTGGCTCTTCTCCAGGTTGCCGCTCAGGCCGTCCCAGCCGCCGACCTTCTTCATGCCGATGACGCAGATCGGGATGAGCGCGGCGAGGATGACGAAGAACTGGAGGACCTCGTTGTAGATCGCCGAGGACAGGCCGCCGATGGTGATGTACGCGAGCACGAAGACCCCGGCGACCACGATCGCCACCCACTGCGGCCAGCCGAGCAGCGCCTCCACGACGATCGAGAGGGCGTAGAGGTTCACGCCCGCGATGAGGATCGCGGCGAAGGCGAAGAGCGCCGAGCTGAGCAGATGGGCGGATTTGTCGAAGCGCTGGAGGAGGAACTCGGGGACCGAGCGGACCTTCGAGCGGTAGTAGAAGGGCATCATCACCAGGCCCAGGAAGACCATGGCGGGGATGGCGCCGATCCAGTACCAGTGCACGACGGCGACGCCGTACTGCGCGCCGGTCGCCGCCATGCCGAGGATCTCGGTGGCGCCGAGGTTGGCGGCGACGAAGGCGAGGCCGGTCACCCAGGCGGGCAGCGAGCGGCCGGAGAGGAAGAAGTCGAGGCTGGTCCGCACGGAGCGCCGGGCGGCGAAGCCGATGCCCAGGACGACCACGAAGTACAGGGCGAGGATCGTGTAGTCGAGGCCGTTGGTGGGCAGCCGGAGCCCCTCGGCCAGCATCTGGGTGGAAGGTGCCTGCATGGGAGCACTCACTTCGTCGCGCGAATGATCTGAGCGGAACCTACGCCTCGCCCTTCGAGAAGTGAACACTTCTGTTGATGTTCTTTGTTTGATTGTGATCGAGCTGAGGGCGGGCTCGACCCGAGGTGACGCAGGGCCGCCCCGCATTGACGCCACTGTTGGCTTGTGGTTTGTTATGTTGGGTTCTGTTGGCGGGCCGGATGAGGAGCCCCACACGTGAAGAAGACCTCGACGCGTCTCGCTGACGGTCGTGAACTCATCTACTACGACGTCCGTGACGACACCGTCCGCGACGCCCCCGACCGGCGCCCCCTCGACGCCGTCGCCACCACGTCCGAGATCCGCCGGGACCCCCTCCTCGGCGACAGCGTCGCGATCGCCTCCCACCGCCAGGGCCGCACCTACCACCCTCCGGCCGACCAGTGCCCCCTGTGCCCCTCCACGGCCGGGCGGCCCACGGAGATCCCCGAGTCCACGTACGACGTCGTGGTCTTCGAGAACCGCTTCCCGTCCCTCGCGGGTGACGCGGGCCGCTGCGAGGTCGTCTGTTTCACCTCCGACCACACCGTGTCCTTCGCGGACCTCACCGAGGAGCAGGCCCGGCTCGTCCTCGACGCCTGGACCGACCGCACCGCCGAGCTGTCCCACCTGCCTGCCGTCCAGCAGGTGTTCTGCTTCGAGAACCGGGGCGCGGAGATCGGCGTGACCCTCGGCCACCCGCACGGCCAGATCTACGCCTACCCCTTCGTGACCCCCCGCACGGACCTGATGCTCCGCTCCCTGGCCGCGCACAAGAAGGCGACCGGGGGCCGCAGCCTCTTCGACGACGTCCTCGCCGAGGAGCGCGCGGGCGACCGCGTCGTCCTGGACGCCGCGCACTGGGTGGCCTTCGTGCCCTACGCCGCGCACTGGCCCTACGAGGTGCACCTCTACCCCAAGCGCCGCGTCCCCGACCTGCTCGGCCTCGACGAGGCGGCGCGCGCGGAGTTCCCCGGCGTCTATCTGGAGCTGCTCAAGCGCTTCGACCGGATCTTCGCCGCGGACGGGACGGACGGGTCCGCGACTCCCTACATCGCGGCCTGGCACCAGGCGCCCTTCGCGGCCCTCGACGCGTACGAAGCCGTCAACCGCGACGACTTCGCGCTCCACCTCGAGCTTTTCACCATTCGCCGCACTTCGGGCAAGCTGAAGTTCCTCGCGGGTTCCGAATCCGGCATGAGTGTGTTCATCAACGACGTGCCGCCGGAGGCCGCGGCCGAGCGACTGCGAGAGGTAGCGAGTTGATGAGTGCGAAGTACCTGGTCACGGGCGGCGCGGGCTATGTCGGCAGCGTCGTGGCACAGCACCTGGTCGAGGCCGGACACGAGGTCACGGTCCTCGACAACCTCTCGACGGGCTTCCGCGAGGGGGTCCCCGCAGGCGCCACGTTCATCGAGGGTGACATCCGCGATGCCGCCAAGTGGCTGGATTCCTCGTACGCGGGCGTCCTGCACTTCGCCGCCTCCTCCCAGGTCGGCGAGTCCGTCGCCAAGCCCGAGAAGTACTGGGACAACAACGTGGGCGGCACCATGGCCCTGCTCGCCGCCATGCGCGACGCGGGCGTGCGCACCCTCGTCTTCTCCTCCACCGCCGCGACGTACGGCGAACCGGTCAGCACCCCCATCAAGGAGACCGACCCGACCGCGCCGACCTCCCCCTACGGCGCCTCCAAGCTCGCCGTCGACCACATGATCACCGGCGAGGCGAAGGCCCACGGCCTGGGCGCGGTCTCCCTGCGTTACTTCAATGTGGCAGGCGCGTACGGGGAGTTCGGCGAGCGCCACGACCCCGAGTCCCACCTCATCCCGCTCGTCCTCCAGGTCGCCCAGGGCCGGCGCGAGGCGATCTCCGTCTTCGGTGACGACTACGCGACGCCCGACGGCACCTGCGTCCGCGACTACATCCACGTCGCCGACCTCGCCGACGCCCATCTGCGCGCCCTCGACGCCGCGACCCCCGGCGAGCACCTCATCTGCAACCTCGGCAACGGCAGCGGCTTCTCCGTGCGCGAGGTCATCGAAACCGTCCGCCAGGTCACCGGGCACCCGATCCCGGAGGTCGTCGCCGCGCGCCGGGGCGGCGACCCCGCCGTCCTGGTCGCCTCCGCCGCCACCGCCCACGAGCGCCTCGGCTGGCGGCCCGCCCGCGCCGACCTCGCGGGCATCGTCGCCGACGCCTGGGCCTTCGCCCAGCGAAAGGGGTAAGGGGCCCATGTCCGTCGCCGAGGAGTTCACCGGCCTATACGGATACGAGCCCGCCGGGGTGTGGGCGGCACCGGGCCGCGTCAACCTCATCGGCGAGTACACGGACTTCAACGAGGGCTTTGTGATGCCGCTCGCCCTGCCCCACACGGCGGTGGCCGCGGTCGCCCGCCGCGACGACGGGATCCTGCGGCTGCACTCCGCCGACGTCGAGGGCCCCGTCGTCGAACTCGCCGTGGCGGGCCTCGAGCCGCTCTCCGACAGCGGCGGCTGGGCCGCCTACCCGGCCGGCGTCGTCTGGGCGCTGCGCGCGGCCGGGCACCCGGTCGGCGGCCTGGACCTCCACCTGGCCTCCACGGTGCCGACCGGCGCGGGCCTGTCCTCCTCGGCGGCCCTTGAGGTGGTCACCGCGCTCGCCCTGAACGACCTCTACGAACTCGGCCTGCACCGGCGGGAGTTGGCGCTCACCGCCCAGCGCGCCGAGAACGCGTTCGTGGGCGTGCCCTGCGGTGTCATGGACCAGATGGCCTCCGCCGTCTGCGAGCCCGGCCACGTCCTGCGCCTCGACTGCCGCGACCTGTCCGTGCGCCAGGTCCCCTTCGACCTCGCCGCGCACGGCCTCGGGCTGCTCGTCGTCGACACCCGCGTGAAGCACGCACTGGGCGACGGGGCGTACGCGGAGCGGCGCGCGGGCTGCGAGGCAGGCGCGCGCGCCCTCGGCGTCTCCCACCTCCGGGACATCCCTTACGCCGAACTCCCCGCCGCCCTCGCCCGTTTGAGCGAGGACCGCGTGCGCCGCTACGTCCGCCACGTCGTCTCCGACGACCACCGGGTCGAGCGCGTCGGGGCGCTCCTCGACGCCGGTGACGTGCGCGGCATCGGCCCCCTCCTCACCGAAGGGCATGCCTCCCTCCGCGACGACCTGCGCATCTCCTGCCCCGAACTCGACCTCGCCGTCGAGACGGCGTGCGCGGCGGGGGCGCTCGGCGCGCGCATGACCGGGGGCGGCTTCGGAGGCTCCGCGGTGGTCCTCGCGGAGGCGGCGGACACACAGGCCCTCACGAAGGCCCTCCACGCCGCCTTCGCCCGGGCGGGCTTCCCCGAGCCCCGCGTCTTCGCGGCGGAGCCTTCCCCCGGGGCGCGCCGGGTGGCCTAGCCCCCGCGAGGGCTAGCCCAAGTGCTTCGTCAGGGTGTACTCCGTGGCGCCCTCCGGGTAGTCGGGGATGGCGCATACGACTTCGTACCCCTGCTTCTCGTAGAACGCGGGGGCCTGGAAGTCCCAGGTCTCCAGGCGGGAGTTGCGGCAGCCACGCTCCGCCAGGGCCATCGACTCCGCCCGGGCGAGCAGCCGCGCGCCGAGGCCCGAGCCCCGCGCGCCCGGCGCGACCCACAGCAGGCCGACGTGCAGCCACCCCGCCCACGTATGCCCGGACAGGCCCCCGACCAGCGCTTCGCCGTCCCCCAACGCCCAGACCCCGAGCGGCACTTCCCGCTCGGCGGGGGTCCCCCGCATCGCCCGCAACACGGGTGAGGCGTCCGTATTGGCCGCCCGCAGCCGCGCTCGAAGCAGACGAAGCCGTTCTTTGTCGACTCCTGTCTCAATACGAAACATACGGCTCACCATAAACGCGCCGGGCAATCAGTTCTGCAAATCCACTTCCGCTCCGGGCCCCCGTCCGTACTCTGAAGGACAGCGCCGGTGGGGGCCGGCGCCGTTCAGGGGGCGAGACAGTCGGGTACGACGCCCGGCCTGGGGGTGGCGGTCACAGCACGGCGGCGGCCGTGCTGCTGTGGCGCTCCCTCGTGCCGGGCGCCGTATCCGCACTTGGTCCACCGTCCTCCAGCCTGTGGGGGTTTCCGTGGTTCGAATCCGAGTCCTGGTCGTCGACGACCATCGCATCTTCGCCGAGTCGCTCGCGGCCGCGCTCGCCGCCGAGCCCGACGTGGACGTGTCCGCCGCGGGCAGCGGCCCGGCGGCGCTGCGCTGCCTCGACCGCGCGGCCGCCGAAGGCCGCAGATACGACGTGCTGCTCGTCGACGCCGACCTCGGCGGCACCGCGCCCGTGCTGCACAGCGCCGCCCGCCCGGCGGTGCCCGTGCACGACGGCCAGGCGGACGGGCTCGTGGACGGCATCTCCCTGGTCACGGGCGTGCGTTCGGCGCAGCCCGCCGTGCGGACCGTCGTCCTCGCGGAGAAGGACGACCCGCGCCGCGCCGCGCTCGCGCTCCAGGCCGGGGCCTCGGGCTGGGTGGCGAAGGACTGCTCCCTCTCCCGCCTGCTCACCGTCATCCGCGGTGTCCTGCGGGACGAGACGCATCTGCCGCCCGCCCTGCTCACCGGCGTCCTGCGCGAACTGACCGCGGCCCGCAAGCACCGCACCGAGAGCGAGCGCCTTGTGGAGTCCCTGACGCCGCGCGAGCGCGAAGTGCTGCGCTGCATGGTCGCGGGCCTCGGCCGCAAGGCCGTCGCGGAACGCCTCTTCCTGTCCCCGCACACCGTCCGCACCCATATGCAGAACGTGCTGGGCAAGCTCGGCGTGCACTCCACGCTCGCCGCCGTCGCCCTCGCCCGCAGGGCCGGGGTCGGGCCGGTCGACCTAGCCGGGGATGTTGTCGAACGGGGCGGTCAACTGGCGTAGCAGCGCGGCCAGTTCGCCGCGCTGGGCGCGCGACAGCTCGCCCAGGATCGCCCGCTCCTGCTCAAGGAGACCCGCGAGGGCCTGGTCGGCGCGGTCACGGCCCTCGTCGGTGAGCCGCACCAGCACACCGCGGCGGTCGCTCGGGTCGGGCAGGCGCTCGACGAGACCCTTCTTGGCGAGCCGGTCGATGCGGTTCGTCATCGTGCCCGACGTCACCAGGGTCTGCGTGAGGAGCTGGCCCGGAGACAGCTGATAGGGGGCGCCCGCGCGCCTGAGCGACGTCAGTACGTCGAACTCCCACGGCTCCAGCTCGTGCTCGGAGAACGCCAGCCGACGTGCCCGGTCGAGATGGCGCGCCAGCCTGCTCACGCGGCTCAGCACCTCGAGCGGTTCCACGTCGAGGTCAGGGCGCTCCCGACGCCATGCAGCGACCAGCCGGTCGACCTCGTCCTCCATGACGATCAGTGTAGGGGGTCTGTCGACATGAAGTCTCTTGACGTCAAGATAGTCGTAGGTGAGGATGACGGCGACCGATCGGCACGCCCTGTCCGTACGGGGTGGTCGTACGGCGTGACTCCGCACGCCCCCGGTGCCGCGCACCGCGCTCCCGGGCCGCGCTGACGACCGCCGGCGCGCCGCCGCCCGCACGGCCCCGCCCGTCCGCACGCGCACCTGTACGCGTGCACGCACGCGCGTACGTACGCCTGCACGCTCGTGCGCCGCAGAGGAGCCCCTCATGCCGTCTCCCACCTGGGATCCGAACCAGTACCTGCGCCACGCGGGCCACCGCAACCGCGCCCTGACCGACCTGCTCGCCCACGTGAGCGCCCCCGCCGGGCGCCCCCTGCGCATCGCCGACCTCGGCTGCGGGCCCGGCAACTCCACCGCGCTCATCGCCGAGCGCTGGCCCGACGCGCACGTCACCGGCTACGACAACTCGCCCGAGATGCTCTCGCGCGCCGCGGCCCTCGCGGGCGCCACGCCGGGCGGGGGCCGCGTGGACTTCGCGTCCGCCGACCTCACGGGGTGGGTGCCGGTGGAGGAGTACGACCTGATCCTGTCCAACGCCACCTTCCAGTGGGTGCCCGGGCACGCCGGGTCCTTCGCCGCCTGGATCGCCGCCCTCGCGCCCGGCGGCACCTTCGCCTTCCAGGTCCCGGCCAACTTCGACGCGCCCAGCCACGCGCTGATGCGGGACCTGGCGGCGGCGCCGCGCTGGCGCGAGCGGCTCGCGGGGTGCCTGCGGCACGCGGACGCGGTCCTCGGCCCCGCCGCGTATCTGGCCCTCCTCACCGGGCTCGGCTGCGCCGCCGACGTCTGGGAGACCACCTACCTCCAGGTCCTGCCGGGTGAGGACGCGGTACTCGACTGGGTCAAGGGCACCGGGCTGCGCCCCGTCCTCACGGCCCTCGCCGACGACCCCCCGGCGGCGGAGGACTTCCTGGCCGAGTACGGGGCCCTGCTGCGCGAGGCCTATCCGCGGCGGGAGCACGGCACGGTCTTTCCCTTCCGCCGCGTCTTCGTGGTGGCCCGCGTGGCAGAGGGGGCGGCCTGATGCTCACCGCCCTGGACCACGTGCAGCTCGCCGCGCCGCCCGGCAGCGAGCCCGCCCTCCGCGCCTTCTACGCGGGCGTCCTCGGGATGACGGAGGTGCCCAAGCCACCCGCGCTCGCCGCGCGGGGCGGCTGCTGGTTCCGGGCGGGAGCCGTCCAGCTCCACCTCGGGGTGGAGGACGGCTTCCGGCCCGCGAAGAAGGCGCATCCCGGGCTGCGGGTCAGCGGGATCGAGGCCTGTGCCGCGCGGCTCGCGGCCCACGGCGTCGAGGTCACCTGGGACGACGGGCTGCCCGGGCACCGCCGCTTCTACGCCCACGACCCGGTCGGCAACCGCCTGGAATTCCTGCAGCCGACCTCCGCCTAGGCCTGCGCCCGGGCCCGGCCTCCGGGGCCCGCGCCCCTGTGTACCGGCTGCCCGGCACCTGCGCGCTGTGCCCACCCGTCCCGCCCTGCGGGACGCCTGCCCACAGCGGGGCGGGGCCCGGGCGGCGCCGGGGCGGGAGGGGGAACCCCCGCCGCGGTAGCGGTGGGGGGCCTGCGTGCCGCCGTCAGGCCTTGCGGTGGCCTATGAGGCGCGGCTTCGGCTCGAGCCCGTCGAGCCCGTGCCAGGCCAGGTTGACCAGGTGCGCGGCCACCTCCGCCTTCTTGGGCTTGCGTACGTCCAGCCACCACTGGCCGGTGAGGGCCACGCTGCCGACCAGGGCCTGCGCGTACAGCGGAGCCAGCTTCGGGTCGAAGCCGCGGGTCTTGAACTCCTGGCCCAGGATGTCCTCGACCTGCGTCGCGATGTCGGAGATCAGCGAGGCGAAGGAGCCCGTGGACTGGGGGATGGGGGAGTCGCGGACCAGGATGCGGAAGCCGTCGGTGTACTCCTCGATGTAGTCGAGGAGGGCGAAGGCCGCCTGCTCGCACAGCTCCCGCGGGTGCCCGGCGGTCAGGGACCCCGTCACCATGCCCAGGAGCTGCCGCATCTCACGGTCCACGACCACCGCGTAAAGGCCCTCCTTGCCGCCGAAGTGCTCGTACACCACCGGCTTGGAGACCCCGGCCTTCGCCGCGATCTCCTCCACGGAGGTGCCTTCGAAGCCCTTGGCGGCAAACAGGGTGCGGCCGATGTCCAGCAGCTGTTCGCGGCGCTCGGCGCCGGTCATACGGGTCCGGCGGGTACGCCGGGGCTTGTCGTTGTTCGAATTCGACGGGCTCTTCGGGGCCCGCGAGGAGCCCTTCGTGCCCGGAGTGCTGGAGTCGGTGGCCACAGGTTCCATCATGCCGCGTCAGCGGCCTGACGGTTGCCAGGGGCATCGACCGCGTCGGCCGGCTTGCGGCGCGCGTCGATCCGGGACCGCGACGGCCAGCGCACGTCGTACGCCCAGCCGAACTGTTCGAACCAGCGGATCAGACGCGCCGAGGAGTCGATCTGCCCCCGCATCACACCGTGCCGCGCGGACGTCGGGTCGGCGTGGTGGAGGTTGTGCCAGGACTCACCGCAGGACAGCACGGCGAGCCACCACACGTTCCCGGAGCGGTCACGGGACTTGAAGGGGCGCCTGCCCACCGCGTGGCAGATGGAATTGATGGACCACGTGACGTGGTGGAGCAGCGCCACACGGACGAGTGAGCCCCAGAAGAACGCCGTGAAAGCGCCCCACCACGACATCGTCACCAGCCCGCCGACCAGCGGCGGGAACAGCAGCGACACGAGCGTCCACAGAACGAACTGGCGCGAGACGGCACGGATCGCCGGATCCTTGATCAGGTCCGGCGCGTACTTCTCCTGCGACGTCTGCTCCTCGTCGAACATCCAGCCCACGTGCGCCCACCACAGGCCCTTCATCAGGGCCGGCACGCTCTCGCCGTACCGCCACGGGGAGTGCGGGTCACCCTCCGCGTCGGAGAACTTGTGGTGCTTGCGGTGATCGGCGACCCAGCGCACCAGCGGCCCCTCGACCGCGAGCGACCCCATCACCGCGAGGGCGATCCGCAGCGGACGCTTGGCCTTGAACGAGCCGTGCGTGAAGTACCGGTGGTAACCGATGGTGATGCCGTGGCAACCCAGGAAGTACATGAAGACGAGCAGGCCCAGATCGAGCCAGCTCACCCCCCAGCCCCAGGCCAGCGGCACCGCCGCGACCAGGGCCACGAAGGGCACGGCGATGAACAGGAGCAGCGTGATCTGTTCCAGCGAACCCTTCCGCTCACCGCCCAGCGTCGCGGACGGGCTCGACGGACTCACGGACGGGCTCGCGGACGGAAGCGGGGCGCCGCTCGGCGCCCCCTCTGATTCTTCGATGACGTCGGGGCTTGTGGTCATAGGGCGTTCCCCTGGGGGGTCGAGGGTGGGGGCACAGGCCATGTGCCATGAGAGCGAGTGCCCGCGCGGCGGCCGGCGTATGCCGCGCCTACGGGACCGTAACCTACGGGCACGTAAGTATCGCAGCGAGCGGCGCCGCGGCAAGAGGCCGCGAGACACCCGGATCGCATCGACACCTATCCTTGGATCGGTCGGACAGCGCGGTCCGCTCTGATATCTCCCCCGGTTCACCCACCGGGACCCCTCCCAGACGTGCCCACCGTCTCCCAGCGCCCCGCGAGGGCCGGGATTCACCGCAAGGAGCCGCACCTGTGAGCAGTGCCGACGACCAGACCGCCCCGCAGGCCGCCACGACGGCCACCAGCGAGCTGCGCGCCGACATCCGCCGCCTCGGCGACCTCCTCGGCGAGACCCTCGTCCGCCAGGAAGGCCCCGAGCTGCTCGACCTCGTCGAGAAGGTCCGCCGCCTGACCCGCGAGGACGGCGAGGCCGCCGCCAAGCTCCTCGGCGGCACCGAGCTGGAGACCGCCGCCAAGCTGGTCCGGGCCTTCTCCACCTACTTCCACCTCGCCAACGTCACCGAGCAGGTGCACCGCGGCCGCGAGCTGCGCGCCCGCCGCGCCGCCGAGGGCGGCCTCCTGGCCCGCACCGCGGACCGCCTCAAGGACGCCGACCCCGAGCACCTGCGCCAGAGCGTCGAGCACCTCAACGTGCGGCCGGTCTTCACCGCCCACCCCACCGAGGCCGCCCGCCGCTCCGTCCTCAACAAGCTGCGCCGCGTCGCCGAACTCCTGGAGACCCCGGTCATCCCCTCCGACCGGCGCCGCCACGACATCCGCCTCGCCGAGAACATCGACCTCGTCTGGCAGACCGACGAACTGCGCGTCGTCCGCCCCGAGCCCACCGACGAGGCCCGCAACGCCATCTACTACCTCGACGAACTGCACGCCGGAGCCGTCGGCGACGTCCTGGAGGACCTCACCGCCGAACTGGAGCGCGTCGGCGTCCAACTGCCCGAAGGCACCCGGCCGCTCACCTTCGGCACCTGGATCGGCGGCGACCGCGACGGCAACCCGAACGTGACCCCCGACGTCACCTGGGACGTCCTGATCCTCCAGCACGAGCACGGCATCAACGACGCCCTCGACACCGTCGACGAACTGCGCAGCTTCCTGTCGAACTCCATCCGCTACACCGGCGCCACCGAGGAACTCCTCGCCTCCCTCCAGGCCGACCTGGAACGCCTTCCCGAGATCAGCCCCCGCTACAAGCGCCTCAACGCCGAGGAGCCCTACCGCCTCAAGGCCACCTGCGTCCGGCAGAAGCTGGAGAACACCAAGCAGCGCCTGGCCAACGGCACCACGCACGAACCCGGCCGCGACTACCTGGGCACCACCGAGCTGCTCCACGACCTCACGCTCATCCAGACGTCGCTGCGCGCCCACAAGGGCGCCCTGTTCGCCGACGGCCGCATGAACCGCACCATCCGCACCCTCGCCGCCTTCGGCCTCCAGCTCGCCACCATGGACGTACGCGAGCACGCCGACGCCCACCACCACGCCCTCGGCCAGCTCTTCGACCGGCTCGGCGAGGAATCCTGGCGCTACGCGGACATGCCGCGCGAGTACCGCCAGAAGCTGCTCGCGAAGGAACTGCGGTCGAGGCGTCCGCTCGCGCCGAGCCCGGCCCCCCTCGACGCCGCGGGACACAAGACCCTCGGCGTCTTCGAGACGGTCAAGAAGGCCCTGGACGTCTTCGGACCCGAGGTCATCGAGTCGTACATCATCTCCATGTGCCAGGGCGCCGACGACGTCTTCGCCGCCGCCGTCCTCGCCCGCGAGGCAGGCCTGCTCGACCTGCACGCCGGCTGGGCGAAGATCGGCATCGTGCCGCTCCTGGAGACCACCGACGAGCTGCGCGCCGCCGACGTCATCCTCGACGAGATGCTCGCCGACCCCTCCTACCGCCGCCTCGTCGCCCTGCGCGGCGACGTCCAGGAGGTCATGCTCGGCTACTCCGACTCCTCCAAGTTCGGCGGCATCACCACCAGCCAGTGGGAGATCCACCGCGCCCAGCGGCGCCTGCGCGACGTCGCCCACCGCTACGGCGTGCGCCTGCGCCTCTTCCACGGCCGCGGCGGCACCGTCGGCCGCGGCGGCGGCCCCTCGCACGACGCCATCCTCGCCCAGCCCTGGGGCACCCTCGAAGGCGAGATCAAGGTCACCGAACAGGGCGAGGTCATCTCCGACAAGTACCTGGTCCCCTCGCTCGCCCGCGAGAACCTGGAACTCACCGTGGCCGCCACCCTCCAGGCCTCCGCCCTGCACACCGCCCCACGCCAGTCCGACGAGGCCCTCGCCCGCTGGGACGCCGCCATGGACGTCGTCTCCGACGCCGCGCACGCCGCCTACCGCAGGCTCGTCGAAGACCCCGACCTGCCCGCCTACTTCTTCGCCTCCACCCCCGTCGACCAGCTCGCCGAACTGCACCTCGGCTCACGGCCCTCGCGCCGCCCCGACTCCGGCGCAGGACTCGACGGCCTGCGCGCCATCCCGTGGGTGTTCGGCTGGACCCAGTCGCGGCAGATCGTGCCCGGCTGGTTCGGCGTCGGCTCCGGCCTCAAGGCGCTGCGCGAGGCCGGCCTCGACACCGTCCTGGAAGAGATGCACGAGCACTGGCACTTCTTCCGCAACTTCGTCTCCAACGTCGAGATGACCCTGGCCAAGACCGACCTCAGGATCGCCCGGCACTACGTCGACACCCTCGTCCCCGACGACCTCAAGCACGTCTTCGCCACCATCGAGGCCGAACACGAGCTGACCGTCCGCGAGGTCCTGCGCATCACCGGCGAGGCCGAACTCCTCGACGCCCAGCCCGTACTCCGCCAGACCTTCGCCATCCGCGACGCCTACCTCGACCCGATCTCCTACCTCCAGGTCGCCCTGCTCAAGCGACAGCGCGACGCGGCCGCCGCCGGCGCCGAAGCCGACCCGCTCCTCGCCCGCGCGCTGCTGCTCACCGTCAACGGCGTGGCCGCGGGACTGCGCAACACCGGCTGACCCCACCACCCGCCGCCGAAAGGCCCCGCACCCTCCTGGTGCGGGGCCTTTCAGGTGAAAAGTGCGCTTAACGCCTTGTCGTAGCGGTGGACGCCCCGACCACCACCCCACAGTTGACCCGTCCTCAGGTCCCCTCGTGGTCGGAAGTGCTGTGGTCCTCCTCGCCCACCGGTACCGTCGCGCGCTCGGCGCCACGGTGGCCGTCCTGCTCGCCGCCCTCGCGGCACTCGCCCTGGTCCCGCACGACAGCGCGGCCCGCGCCGACGCCCGCATGAGCGTCCGCCTCGACCCCGGCACCACCCCGGTGCCCTCCGGCGACCACGTCACCTACAACGGCTTCATCCAGTGCTCCATCCCCGGCGACTGCCAGTCGGTGACCGTCACCTTCACCCCACCGCCCGGCGCATCCGGCAAGGGAGTCGTCTCCCAGCCCTACCCGCCCGGCGTCACCGGCGTCACCGCCCACGACGACGGCAGCGTCACCGTCACCTACAGCTCCATCGCCAGCGGCCAGAGCTCCCAGCTCACCGTCAGCTGGCCCACCGAGGACTACTGGACACCCCCCGGCGACCAGCGGGCCGAGATGTCCGCGACCGCCACCAACGGCGACGGCACCCCCAGCACCGACGACGCCGCGGTCGAGGTGACCGCCGAGCCCAACCCCGCCGTCCGCAAGGAAGGCCCCTCCCGCGCCCGGCCCGGCGAGACCATCACCTACAAGGTCACCGCCACCAACGACCCCCGCAACGCCAACCGCCCGCGCGGCAACCTGGCCCTGGAGAACGCCACCCTCACCGACGTCCTCCCCGAAGGCGTCGACCTCGTCGACGCCACCCCCGCCGGATACACCTACGACCCCGCCACCCGCACCATCAGCTGGCCCGTCGACACCGAACCCGACCGCCCCGGCAACCAGCTCGCCCAGGTCAAGACCTACCCCTACGGCGTCGTCCACGAAATCCGCGTCAAGGTCCGCGACGACGTCCCCGACGGCACCACCCTCACCGACACCGCCGCCATCAGCGGCGACCCCCTCGGCCCCGACCCCGAGGAGATCACCAGGACCGACACGGCCGACACCGTCGTCGGCACCGGCGGCGGCGAGGTCTCCGGCACCCTCGACAAATCCGTCGACACCCCCCTCGCCGCCGACGGACAACGCGTCTCCTACGTCCTGCGCTTCGCCAACACCGGCACCGACCCCGCCGACGCCCGCGTCAGCGACGCACTGCCCGCCGGGTTCGACGCCGAGACCCTGAGCCTGTCCACCTCGTCCGGCGGGGTCTACTCCGGCCCCTGGACGGTGACCGTCACCCGTCGCGACGGCAGCTCCGAGACGGTCACGCCCTCCGGGCAGACCATCAGCCTGCGCGACCTCGGCGACCTGGTGGCCGTCCGCGTCGACGTACCGGACCTGGCCGCGCGCACCAACCTCGTCCTCCAGATCTCCGGCCGCGCCGACGCCTCCGAACTCCCCGACGGCAGCGGAGACGTCGACAACTGCGCCGACCTCCACCTCACCGGCTCCGCCGGCACCGCCGACGAACAGTCCTGCACCAGCTTCCACATCGAACCCCAGGTCTCCCAGCCCGAGCTGGCCAAGTCCACCGACCCCACCCCCGTCGGCCCCGGCGGCAGCCACACCTGGACCGTCACCCTCCGCAACGACCGCTACCGCACCGGCTCCTCCCCGCTGCGCCCCCGCTTCGTCGACCTCGTCCCCCGCCAGCTCGCCTACGACAGGGGCTCCTGGACCCTCGCCGACGGCCAGCCCGACTACTGCCCCGCCGCCGACCGCTTCACCGAGACCGTCTCCGAAGGCCCCGACGGCCGCACCCGCGTCGAACTCACCGCCGAACCCGGCGCCGAGATCCCCGCCGACGACTCCTCCTGCGTGTACGAGTTCCGCACCACCGTCGAACCCGGCGTCGCCAGCGGCACCTACGGCGGCTCGCCCGACAGCGCCGACTACGCCGGCAACCGCGCCGGCCTCTACGACGCCGAGCGCCCCATCAACACCCGCAGGACCGACACCCACGACATCGACGGCGACGGCGACACCACCGAGAACGTCGCCGAGGCCACCGACGACTTCGCCATCGCCGAATCCTCCGCCCTGTTCGTCACCAAAGAGGTCAAGGGCGACAAGGACGACGCCTTCAAAGGCTCCGCCGAAGTCCCCGGCAAGGAGGACGAGGTCGGCCAGTCCACCATCGGCGGCACCGTCGAATACCGCACCGTCCTCGGCAACATGGGCAACACCGACCTCACCAACGTCGTCGCCTACGACCTGCTGCCCGCACCCGGCACCTACGGCGTCACCAGCGGCCGCTACGAGGACGACGTGACCAGCCAGTGGCGCCCCACCCTCACCGGACCCGTCGACGCGGGCGGCGCCCCCGTCACCATCACGTACTCCGAAGAGCCCGACCCCTGCCGCCCCGAAATGGACAACACCCCCGACAAGAGCGCGCCCTTCCAGTGCGGAGGCGAACCCGACCCCTCCTTCGTACCCGCCGACGACGTCACCGACTGGAGCCGCATCCGCTCCATCCGCTTCGACTTCGACGGACACGTCTTCTCCGCCGGAGAGCGCTATACGCTGCGCTGGCTGATGGAGGTGCCCGAACGCGCCGCGGACGGTGAGCCGTTCGAGGGCGGGGAGCGCACCTGGAACAAGATCGCCATCCAGGGCGACCGCCGCCAGCCCGACGGCTCCACGCGGGGCCTCCTGGCCACGGAGGCCCCCTGGGTGGTCGACGAGGTCCACCCGTCGCCGTCCCCGTCGCCGTCCCCGTCGCCCTCGCCGTCGGATTCGCCGTCCCCGTCGCCGTCTCCGTCGGATTCGCCGTCGCCGTCCCCGTCGCCGTCGGATTCCCCGTCGCCGTCGCCGTCCCCCTCGGACTCGCCGTCGCCCTCGCCGTCTCCGTCGGATTCGCCGTCGCCGTCCCCGTCGCCTTCGGATTCCCCGTCGCCGTCGCCGTCCCCCTCGGACTCGCCGTCGCCGTCCCCGTCCCCGTCGCCTTCGCCGTCGGATTCCCCGTCTCCGTCGGACTCGCCCTCGCCGTCGGACTCCCCGTCCCCGTCCGACTCGCCCTCCCCGTCCGACTCGCCCTCGCCCACCCCGACCAAGCCCACCGGACCCCCCTCGCCCTCACCCTCGAAGCCCACCCCGTCCCTCCCGGACACCGGGTCCGGCGGTGCGTGGCTGGCATCCGGGATCGCCGCGGCGCTGCTCGCGGCAGGCGCGCTGCTCGCGGCCATCGCCCGCAGACGACGTGAGGTACGCGACCACCTGTAAGACAGAACACCCCCGCCCGCCCCCTCAAGAAGGGGGGCGGGCGGGGGTGTGAGTGCCGCGGAGCGCCGACCGAGGCCCGGCTCAGGAGTTGTACGTGCTCTGCGCCCGCTCCAGACCCTCCACGACCAGGCACTCCACCGCGTCCGCCGCCCGGTCCACGAAGTAGTCCAGCTCCTTGCGCTCCGCCGACGAGAAGTCCTTCAGGACGAAGTCGGCGACCTGCATCCGCCCCGGCGGCCGGCCGATGCCGAAGCGGACCCGGTGGTAGTCGGACCCCATGGCCTTGGTCATGGACTTCAGACCGTTGTGCCCGTTGTCACCACCACCGAGCTTCAGCCGCAGCGTGCCGTAGTCGATGTCCAGCTCGTCGTGGACCGCGACGACGTTCGCCGTCGGCACCTTGTAGAAGTCGCGCAGCGCCGTCACCGGACCGCCCGACAAGTTCATGTACGACGTCGGCTTGGCCAGGACGACCCGGCGGCTGCCCGGCCCCATCGGCCCCAGACGACCCTCCAGGACCTGCGCCTGCGCCTTCCCCGCGCGCTTGAACGTGCCACCGATCCGCTCGGCCAGCAGGTCGACGACCATGAACCCCACGTTGTGCCGGTTCATGGCGTACCCCGGCCCCGGGTTGCCGAGACCCACGACCAGCCAGGGAGCACTCGGGTCCGTCGTCATCTGCGTGTCTCCTCCATCGCTGCTCATAGCCGAACCGCCGCCCAGCGCCGAGGCGCTGGACGGCGGTTGACAGTGCCTTGAGGCGCGGCTCAGGCCTCGGCGGCCGCGTCGCCCTCGCCCTCGGCCGGGGCTTCCTCGGCCTGCGCGGCCAGCACCTGGAGAACCACGGCGTCACCGTCGACGGCCAGCGTCGCACCGGCGGGCAGCGTGATGTCCTTGGCGTGGATGGAGGCACCGGCCTCCAGGCCCGCGATGGAGACCGTGACGGCCTCGGGGAGGTGCGTGGCCTCGGCCTCGATCGGCAGCGCCGAAAGAACGTGCTCAAGGAGGTTGCCACCGGCGGCCAGCTCGCCCTCGGTGTGGACCGGGACCTCGACGGTGACCTTCTCGCCACGCTTGACCAGCAGCAGGTCGACGTGCTCGATGAAGCCCTTCAGCGGGTCGCGCTGCACGGCCTTCGGGATGGCCAGCTCGCTCTTGCCGTCGATGTCCAGGGACAGCAGGACGTTCGGCGTACGCAGCGCGATCATCAGGTCGTGACCCGGCAGCGTGACGTGCACGGGGTCCGTGCCGTGGCCGTACAGGACGCCGGGAACCTTGTTCTCGCGGCGGATGCGGCGGGCGGCGCCCTTGCCGAACTCGGAACGGGTCTCGGCGCTGAGCTTGACCTCAGACATGGAGCACTCCTCGTAGATATAGGTGAACGGATGCGTCACCCGGCCATACGACTGGCCTGCTACGAAGAGCGCGTCGATAACGGACCGCCGTACTCACGTTTGCGACAAACGCGTACGGCCTCCCTCGCCGAGCAACTTCGACAGTCTACTCGGCGGGGAGGCCGTACCCCAAAACGATCAAGCAGGACTCAGTCCTTCGGACCCGCCTGCTCCTCGAAGAGGCTGGTCACAGAGCCGTCCTCGAAGATCTCCCGCACCGCGTTGGCGATGGTCGGAGCGATCGAAAGGACCGTGATCTTGTCAAGCTCCAGCTCGTTCGGCGTCGGCAGCGTGTTCGTGAACACGAACTCGCTCACCTTCGAGTTCTTCAGCCGGTCCGCCGCCGGACCCGACAGCACACCGTGCGTCGCCGTCACGATGACGTCCTCCGCACCATGCGCGAACAGCGCGTCCGCCGCGGCACAGATCGTGCCACCCGTGTCGATCATGTCGTCGACCAGGACACACACCCGGCCCTCGACGTTACCGACCACCTCGTGGACCGTCACCTGGTTCGCGACGTCCTTGTCACGCCGCTTGTGCACGATCGCAAGCGGCGCGCCCAGACGGTCGCACCAGCGGTCGGCCACACGCACCCGGCCCGCGTCCGGGGACACGACCGTCAGCTTGTCCCGGTCCACCTTCGCACCCACGTAGTCCGCGAGGATCGGCAGCGCGAAGAGGTGGTCGACAGGACCGTCGAAGAAGCCCACGATCTGGTCCGTGTGCAGATCGACCGTGACGATCCGGTCCGCACCCGCGGTCTTCATCAGATCCGCGACCAGACGCGCCGAGATCGGCTCACGGCCGCGGTGCTTCTTGTCCTGACGCGCATAGCCGTAGAACGGCACGATCACGGTGATGCTCCGCGCGGAAGCCCGCTTCAGAGCGTCGATCATGATCAACTGCTCCATGACCCACTTGTTGATCGGAGCCGTGTGGCTCTGGATCAGGAAGCAGTCCGCACCACGTGCCGACTCCTGGTACCGCACGTAGATCTCACCATTGGCGAAATCGAAAGCCTTGGTCGGTACGACGCCGATCCCCAGCTCGTGGGCCACCTCCTCGGCCAACTCGGGGTGGGCGCGGCCGGAGAAGAACATCAACTTCTTCTCGCCGGTCGTCTTGATCCCGGTCACAGCACTGTCTCCTCAGACGAGTTCTTCCGCTGCTGCACCCGCGATACATCCAGAGGTCCAGGAGCGATCACCCGCATCCCAGGACATAGGCCGCGCCACGAGTCAGCCGATTGGTGTGCACCTATCACGGTACGCGGTGTTCGGCGCACCTTTTTCCAGTCAGGTTGACGGTCAGCCCTCGCCGACCGCGTCCCCGGACCCCCCGGAGGCCGCCTCGGCCGCCTTCGCCGCCGCGCTCCCCGGACGCTTACGAGCCACCCAACCCTCGATATTCCGCTGCTGGCCACGGGCGACAGCCAACGAACCGGGCGGCACATCCTTCGTGATCACGGACCCCGCCGCCGTATAAGCACCGTCGCCAATCGTGACAGGCGCCACAAACATGTTGTCCGAACCCGTCTTGCAGTGCGACCCCACCGTCGTGTGGTGCTTGGCCTCACCGTCGTAGTTCACGAAGACGCTCGCCGCCCCGATGTTCGTGTGATCACCGATCGTCGCGTCCCCCACGTACGACAGGTGCGGCACCTTCGTGCCCTCACCGATCGTCGCGTTCTTCATCTCCACGTACGTCCCGGCCTTGGCCCTCGCCTTCAGCCGCGTACCGGGCCGCAGATACGCGAACGGGCCCACACTCGCCCCCTCGCCGACCTCCGCGCCGGTCGCCACCGTGTTGTCCACCCGCGCGCCCGCACCCACCGTCGTGTCCGTCAGACGCGTGTTGGGACCCACCTCCGCACCCTCACCCAGGTGCGTCGCCCCCTGGAGCTGCGTCCCGGGGTGCACCAGCGCGTCACGCTCGAACGTCACCGTCGCGTCCACCCACGTCGACGCCGGATCCACCACCGTCACACCCGCGAGCATCGCCTCCGTCAGCAACCGGTCGTTCAACACGCGCCGCGCGTCCGCCAGTTGCACACGGTTGTTGATCCCAGCGATCTCCCGGTGATCCGCCGCCACCGACGCCCCCACCCGGTGCCCCGCCTCCCGCAAAATCCCCAGCACATCCGTCAGGTACTCCTCACCCTGACTGTTGTCCGTACGCACCTTGCCCAGAGCATCCGCCAGCAACTGCCCGTCGAACGCGAAAACCCCGGAGTTGATCTCCCGGATCGCCCGCTGCTCCTCGCTCGCGTCCTTGTGCTCCACGATCGCGGTCACCGCGCCCGACGCCGGGTCGCGCACGATGCGGCCGTAGCCGGTCGCGTCGGGGACCTCGGCGGTCAGGACGGTCACGGCGTTGCCGTCGGTGGCGTGGGTATCGGCGAGCCGCCTCAGCGTCGCACCGGTCAGCAGCGGAGTGTCCCCGCACACGACGACCACGGTCCCCTCGACCGCGCCGCCGATCTCCTCCAGGCCGATGCGGACGGCGTGCCCCGTGCCGTTCTGCTCCGCCTGGTAGGCGGTGCGGGCCTCCGGGTCGATCTCGGCGAGGTGCGCGGTGACGCGCTCGCTCTCGTGCCCCACGACGGCGACCAGACGCTCCGGCGCGAGTTCGCGCGCGGCGGCGAGCACGTGCCCGACGAGGGAACGGCCACAGATGTCGTGCAGGACCTTCGGGGTGGCCGACTTCATACGGGTGCCCTCACCCGCTGCGAGGACGACGACGGCTGCCGGGCAATTGGCGCTCACGGGGGTGCCCTTCGGCTTCGGATGGCGTGGGGTTGGACATCCGCAGGATACCGGGGCGTAAGGGGGCGGAAATGGGGGCGGGTCCCGACCTTGCGGTCAGGACCCGAACCTGGGCGATGTATCTGAGCTCCCGGGGAAGGAATCGAACCCTCATTCAAGAGACCAAAACTCTTTGTCCTACCATTAGACGACCCGGGATGGTTCGTCCGCTATGTCCGATTCTGCTGATCGGCTTCGCTCGCGGACAACACTATGCCGTACCAAGCGCCCTCGATGCGACGGTACAACTCCGCGCTCTGCCGAACTTGGATCACTAGACAGCCGCGATAGGTCTCGCCCACGTTCTTGCGCACGGTCTTGGGGTTGTGCTTCTTGATGGTCGTCTTGTGGAACGCGGAGCGGTCGGCGCCGACGAGGTCCGACCAGTACTGCTCGGCGCCCGGCACGTCTGCGGTCTCGTGGATCATCACGTAGTACCGCACGCGCTCGCGCTCGACTTCGAGGAGGTCGAGCCAGCGCAGGAAGACCTTGACCATTCCCGGGTCGCTGTTCACGAACGTGACGCGCTCGCGCCGAGCGTAGGGCTTGCTCTTGGAGCCCTCGGCCCAGTAGAGCCCGACGCCGATCAGGAACAGTTCGCGGTCCGTGAGTTGCCCCACCGCGTCCAGCGCTGCCTTTGTGGTGCGTTGCCGCTCTTCTTCGCGCAGCCTCAGCTTCGGCTCCCAGCCGCGTCTGGCGATGGCTGAAGCTTCTTCACGGGTTCGCCGAGGGCGCTCCGGCCTCGGCAGGTCTCGTACCCACAGTGAGACGGAACTCTTCGAGCAGCCCAGCTCTGCCTGGATCTGGTTGTACGTCCAGCCCTTGAGGCGCAGCTCGCGGGCGCGTTCGCGGAGGTCGTCCTTGGCCCTGGGGCGCTTGGTCCACTCCGGTGCGGGCTCGCCCTCGACGAGGCGCTGGAGGAGGTCCTTGCTGCGGACCTGAAGGGCGTCGGCGATCTGCCGGAGGCTCAGGCCTGCGCGGCGCAGTGTGACGGCCCGGTGGCGCAGCGACGCGAAGTCGGTGATCTCGGTCATGCGGCGAGCCTCGTTCGGAATTTTGGGTTCCGGGTCGAAAATCTGGGCGGTTCAACTGTTCGAGGGTTACCTGGCGGTTCGGGCGTCGTCCGAGGCCCGCCCGGGTAGGGCCGCGGTGCGATCGTGTGCTGGAAACTCACCGGAAAACCGGGCGGCGGCGCCCGTAGGCTGGAAGGCATGACCACGACGGGGGACAGCGGAGCCGCGGCCAGGACCGGGCCGTGGTGGTGGGAGCGGCGGCGCAGTGCCGTGCTCGATGTGGGGCTCGGCGTCGTGTCGGCGGCCGAGTGCGGTGCGGAGGGTGTGGAGTTCGCGCGGGACGCGGGGCTGCCGCTCGCGGTGGGTGTGGGTTTCGGGGTGCTGGCCGGGGCGATGCTGGTGCTGCGGCGCCGCTGGCCGATCGCGGTGGTGCTGATCGCGGTGGCGGTCACGCCGGCGCAGATGGGCGTCCTGATGACGATCGTGGGTCTTTACACGCTGGCGGCGTCGGAGCTGCCGCGGCGGATCATCGGTGCGCTGGCGGGCATGTCGCTGGCGGGCACGTTGATCGTGACGATGGTGCGGGCCAATCAGGACATAGCGAGTGGGGATCTGACGATCGGCGAGGGGGTCATCCCGTTCATCGCGATCAGTACGTCGCTGGGGGTGACGGCGCCGCCGTTGCTGCTGGGTCTGTATGTGGGTGCGCGGCGTCGGCTCATGGAGTCGTTGCGGGAGCGGGCGGACAGTTTGGAGCGGGAGCTTCAGTTGCTGGCGGAGCGGGCGGAGGAGCGCGCGGAGTGGGCGCGTAACGAGGAGCGGACGCGGATCGCGCGGGATATGCACGACGTGGTGGCGCACCGGGTGAGTCTGATGGTGGTGCACGCGGCGGCGTTGCAGGCGGTGGCGCGGAAGGATCCGGAGAAGGCGGTGAAGAACGCGGCGCTGGTGGGGGACATGGGCCGGCAGGCGCTGACGGAGCTGCGGGAGATGCTGGGGGTGTTGCGGGCGGGGGAGGCTCCGCCGAGGCCTGCCCCGGCCGCGGTGCCGTTGGCGGCGGTGCGGGAGGCGGCGTCGCGGGCGGCGTCGCGGGCCGGGGGTGAGGAGGCCGGGGAGGCGGCGGAAGGGCCGTGTCTGGCGGAGCTGGACGAGTTGGTGGATCAGTCGCGGGCGGCGGGCATGGTGGTGGATCTGTCGGTGGAGGGTGAGTCGCGCCTGTATGCGGCGGATGTGGAGGAGACGGCGTACCGGGTGGTGCAGGAGGCGTTGACGAACGTCCACAAGCACGCGGCGGGTGCGAAGACGTATGTGCGGCTCGCGCATCGGAGTGCGGAGATCGCGATGCAGGTGGAGAACGGGCCGCCGCCGGAGACGGCTCCGGCGGACGCGCGGTTGCCGAGTGGTGGCAATGGTCTGGTGGGGATGAAGGAGCGGGTGACGGCTCTGGGGGGTGTGTTCGTGTCGGGTCCGACGGACGCGGGGGGTTTCCGGGTGTCGGCGGTGCTTCCGGCGGGGGCCTGACCCGGTGAGCGGGGGCCTTGGCTGGTGAGCGGGGCCTGTTCCGGTGAGCGGCGGGGGGTTCAGGTGCCGGCGGTGAGGCGTACTGGTCGGGTGCCGGCGATGAGGGTGGTGAGGGCCTGGTCGATGTGCTGGCCGAGGTACCAGTCGCCGGTGTGGTCGAGGCTGTAGACGCGGCCGCGGGCGTCGACGGCGAGGAGTGCCTGGGTCTCGGTCTCCTCGCCGATGGGGCTGACTTCGGTGCCGAGGGCGCGGCCGAGGTCGCCGAGGGTGCGGGCGGTGTGGAGGCCGTACATGGGGTCGAGGTGGAGGGTGGCGGGGGCTATCTGGCGGCCGGGGCCCTGGGGGGTGATGTGCAGGCCGCCGAATTCGGCCCAGGCTTCGACGGCGGCGGGGAAGACGGCGTGGCGGTGTCCGGCGGGTGAGGTGTGGCGGCGCAGGACGTCGGCCCAGATCTCGGCCTGTTTGATGTCCCAGCGGCCGGGGCGCCAGCCCGCGGTGCGCAGGGCGGCGTCGACGGGCACGGGGAAGCGGGTGGTGTGGTCGGTGCGCATGGTGGTGGGAGCCCTCGTGGTGCGGTGTGGGTACGGGCGGCGGGTGGGGGTGTCAGCCGTCGGCCGCCGTGGGGTCCACGACGCGGACGCCGAAGTGGTCGGTGAGGGCGGTGCAGGAGCGGCAGGGCCGGGCGAAGGAGCCGTGCAGGGGGTCGCCGTCCTCGCGGATGCGGCGGGTGGTGAGTTTGGCGTGTTTGAGGGCTTTGCGGGCTTCGCCGTTGGTCATGGGTTTGCGGCGGGCGCGTTTGGAGCGGCCGGCGTCGGCGGTGGTGAGGTGGCGGGAGACGAGGAGGGCTTCGGCGCAGCGTCCGGTGAAGCGTTCGCGTTGGGCGCTGGGGAGGGCGTCGAGGAAGTCCTGGACGAGTGGGTGGAGGCGGGGTGGTTCCTCGCCGCGTCTGGGGGTGGCGGTGAGGGTGGTGCCGCGTACGGAGAGTGCGGCGGCGACGGTCGGCAGGATGCCGTCGCGGCGTTGGAGCAGGATGGGTGCGTCGGCGGGCACGCTGCTCCAGCCGACGCGGGGGTCGCCGCCGGGTTGGGCGGGTGCGGTGGCGGCGGTGGTGCCTGGGGGGCCGTGGGTGCTGTGGGTGCCCGTGGTCCTGGGGGTGCCTGTGGTCCCGGGGGTGCCCGGGGTGTGCGCCGTGGTGCCTGTGGTCGTGGAGTGAACGGTTCCGGCGCTTTCGGTGGATGTATCGGTGGTCCGTGACATGCTGGTTTGTGCCGTGTGCATGTGGTGTTTCCCTCCCCGTGCCCGCGGTGTCGGCCGCTGTGCCACGCCCCCGCGTTGCGGGAACAGACTGCCAAATGGGGCGCGTGGTACGGAAGCTGGGTCGGTGTGACACGAGCGGGTTTCGTCTCTGGGTGACGGGCTCGTGGCGGGTGGTCACGGATCCGGCGGCCCGATGACCCGTGTCGTCCTTCCGCATAGGCTGTCGCCATTCGTGAACCTCGACAGTGCCGCAGGAGGGCAACCGCCATGACGACAGGTCGGCCAGGTCGGCTCGGGCAGCAGGCCGCGCCGCCGAACGCGGCCTACGCCGGGCAGGTCGTGCACTTCCCGGATCCGGTCCGTGCCGCGCGCCATCCCAGGGGGGTGCGGGTGGACGGCGACGGCTTCCCGGACTTCTCGCCGTACGCGCGGGCCGCGGCGGAGATCGCGGAGCCGCCGGAGGGCTTCGGTGTGGACGAGCTGCGGCTCACGGACTACGTGTCGGCGAACGCGGCGCTCGCGGCGTCGGGGCATGAGCTGTGGGACACGATTCCGGCGGTGGCGACCCCGCACGGCTGGACGTGGCACCACGCGCCGTACGGCCGCCGGCTTCTGCTGGTCCCGGTGGAGGTGAAGGCGTTGCTGCGGCACCACGGCGGCATCGCGACGTCGGCCGTGGACCACGGCAAGCGCGGTACGCGTCCGCTTCAGGAGACCCGTCCGGTGCATCTGGCCCTGCCGAAGGGGGCGCTCGCCGTCACGGAGAGCCAGGTCTTGGGGGTCGAGGAGGACTTGGGTTACCGCTTGCCGGGGGCGTACCGCTCGTTCTTGAAGGCGGCGGGCGGTTGCGCGCCGGTGGGCACGGCGCTGGACGCGGAGCTGGGTCTGCTCATCGATCAGCCGTTCTTCACGGTCCGTGACGAGGCGGCCGTGAACGACCTGGTGTACGTCAACAAGTGTCTGCGCGACCATCTGACCAAGGATTTCCTGGGGGTGGGCTTCGTGCAGGGCGGTCTGCTCGCGGTGAAGGTGAAGGGCGACCGGATCGGCTCGGTGTGGTTCTGCGCGTACGACGACGCGCGGGACGTGGATCCGTCGTGGGCGCCCGCGGAGCGGGTGCAGCGGCTGTTGCTGCCGTGCGGTGACGACTTCGACGCGTTCCTGTCCCGGCTCGCGGGCAGTCCGCCCGAGCTGGAGACCGTGGCGAACCTGATGGTGGACGGCGGCTTCGCGCGTGCCGTCCCGGTGGGGGAGTGAGCTCCGAGATGGTGACGTTCGCACAGGCGCAGGAGCGCGCCGAGGAGTGGGTCAACGGTGACGTGCCGCCGCCCGGGCACCGTGAGGTGCGGGTGCGGGAGTTCGACCTGGGCTTCGTGGTGTGGGCCGAGGACCGCGAGGGCGGTCCGCGGTCGGACGGTGGCGGGCAGCGGCTGGTCATCGCCCGGGACAGCGGCGAGGCCACGTTGTGGCCCGCGCTGCCGGTGGGTGAGGTGATCCGCCGGTACGAGGAGGAGTACGGGGTGCCGGACGCGGCGGAGCCGGCGGTGGCGCCGGCGGCGCCGGAGCGCATGGATCTGAATCAGACGTCGTTCCTGCTGAGTCCGCCGGAGTGGTTGCAGGAGGCGGCGGACAAGCTGGGGATCCCGGACCGGCGTTCGTCGTCGGCCGCGGAGCCTGCGGGGCCGGCGGGGCCTGTGGCTGCGGAGCCCGCGGTGACGTCGGCGGGGCCCGTTCCCGAGGAGGCTCGGTCTCAGGGTGGTGGCACGCCGTGGCCTGTCGCCGGTGGGTCGGCCGGTGGGTCGGTGGGGGTGTCCGGTTCCGCGGGGCCGTCGTCGGAGACGCCGTGGGCCGGTACGGACACGAACGTCGGGGCCGATGACGAGGACGTGGCGGTGCCGTTGCCCGCGACGGTGTTCTCGCCGCCGGTGAATCTGGACGGCGAGGAGGAGGACGCGCCGCCCTCGGTGTCGCCGGAGGCGAAGACCGCGCTGATGTCGGGGGGCAGTCAGCTCCCGAAGACGGCGGTCGCGCCCGCTCTGGAGGAGCCGGTGCCGGGGGAGCCGGGCGGGGGCCCGGAGCTGCCGCCGCCGGCCGCGGGTGCGGCCGTGAGCGGCCCGCACCTTCCGCCTCCGCCCGCGGGCTCGGCGGTGGGTGGTCCTCAGGTGCCGCCTCCGCCTGCGGGGGCGACTGCTGGGGGGCCTGCCGCGCCGGGTGCGCCTGTCGGGTCCGGTGTGCCGCTTCCGCCGCCGTCCGCCGGGGCTGCCGTGAGTGGTCCGCACCTGCCGCCTCCGCCCGCGGGTGCGGCCGTGAGTGGTCCGCATCTGCCGCCTCCGCCCGCGGGTGCGGCGGTCGCCGGTCCCGGTGCGCCGCCTCCGCCCGTCGGTGCGACTCCGCCGCCCTCTCCGGGTGCGCCGCCGTCCCCGTCTTCGTCCGAGGGCGCGGCCGTCGGCGGTGGCGCGGGGACGCCGCCGCCCGGTGCGCCCGGTGGCGGCTATGTGGCGACGCAGTACGTGGCCTCGCTCGGCCCCGAGGGGCCGCAGCCGCCCGCCGCGCCGCAGCCGCCCGCCGCTCCCGGTGCCCCGGGTACGCCTCCCGGCGGGGTGCATCACGCCGCGACGATGCTGGCCGACCCGGGCGCGGGCGGCGGGACGCAGCCTCCAGGGGCTCCGGCCGCTCCGGCTGCCCCCGGTGTTCCTGGTGCGCCTGGCGCCCCGGGCGCTCCTGGTGCGCCCCAGCCGCCCGGCCCGCCCGGTGCCCCGGGCACGCCCCCCGGCGGGGTGCACCACGCCGCGACGATGCTGGCGGACCCGAGCCTCGGCGGCGCGCCCAAGCCTCCCGGTGCCCCGGGTGCTCCCGGCGCCCCGCAGCCGCCCGGCCCGCCCGGCGCCCCGGGCGCCCCGGGTGGCGGTGTCCACCACGCCGCCACCATGCTCGCGGGTCCCGCCGTGGGCGGCCCGCCCGCGGCCCCGCAGCCGCCGGGTGCCCCGGGCGCTCCCGGCATGCCGCCGCCCGCCCCGGGCATGGTGCCGCCGGGCCCCGGCATGCCGCCGCCCGGCGCGGGTCAGCCGTACGGCTATCCGCAGCCGCCCACCGGGCAGCCCACCGTGGGCCCCGGTTACCAGGCCGTGCTGCGGTACCGCGCCGCCGACGGCTCCGAGCAGCAGGTGATCCGGCGGTCGGCGCCGGGCACGCCGCACCCGGAGTGGCAGATCTTCCACGAGCTGCGCGGCATGAACGTGCCGCCGGACCAGGTCCTGGAGCTGCACACGGAGCTGGAGTCCTGCGAGCTGCCGGGCGCGTACTGCGCGCGGATGATCCGGGAGACCTGGCCGCAGGCGCGTATCACCTCGATCGCGCCGTACGGCAGGGATCATGCGTCGCGGCAGCAGGGGATGCGGCAACTGCTTGCGCACCAGGGCGAGTTGCACCAGGTCGCGGACGGCCCGGCGCGTCCGGCGCCGGTGCGGGCGCCGCTGCCGCAGGTGCCGCCCGCGCAGCCGGTGCCGCCGGAGGGCGTGGCGCAGGAGCTGGCGGGGGCGTTCGGGCCCGGGGTGTTCCGGTTCGACCAGCGGGCGGTGTCGCGGCAGGGTGTGCCGGACGTCGTGGCGCACACGCTCGTCGTGGCGGGCCTGCCCGTCGACTTCGGGCCGTTCTTCTGGGCGCAGGCCCAGCCGGGGCGGCCGGTGCCGACGCTGGCCGAGCTGGCGCAGGAGCGGGGCGTGGCGCCCGCGCCGGACGCGGGTTCGTACCTCGTGATGGGCAGCGACTTCGGCCGGGCGATCTGTGTGCAGTACGGCACGGCGCACATCGTCGCGGTGCCGGTCGAGGCCGGTCCTGGCGGGGTTCCGGTGCCGCCGCAGTTCGTGAACACGGGGCTGCCCGAGTTCGTGCGCTGTCTGGCCCTGCTCGGCCGCATGTGGCGGCTGCGCTACGGCCTCAACCAGGAGCAGGCGGGTCGCTGGACTGTCGACTTCCAGGCGCAGCTGGCCGCGCTCGACCCGGCGGCGCTCGCCTCGCCGGAGAGCTGGTGGTCGGTGCTCCTGGAGCAGATGTGGGACGGCTTGCTGTAGCCCGCGTCCGTACGCGGCCCGCCCGGTTCGCCGGGTCACCGGGGCGCCCGACCCGCACGGCGGGCCGGGCGCCCCGGTCGTTGTTCCGCGTCGTTCCGGTCGTTGTTCCGGTCGTCGTTCCGCGGGCCGGGCGGGGACGCGCCGGGGAACGACACCCCGATTCCGGCTTCTGGCCTCAATTGGCGCATCCTTGAGCGGACGGCGCTGACGGAGTGTCGTGTTATGACCATTTCCGCTTGATCCATCAGTATGTGCGCCAATCGCGTTGTACGCGGGTGGCGCGGTGGAGAGAGTCAGCGCGACGGTGAGAGTCCGTGTGGGCGAAAGAGGGGAACCAGGATGAGCGGCAGCGGTGCGTCACCTCATGGCTTCGTCACCGTACGCGGCCGCGGCTACCGCCCCGAGCAGGTGGAGGCGTACGCCGACGCGCTGTCCCGGGACCGTGACGCCGCGTGGGAGCGCGCCGCGCGGCTCACCGTCCTGGCCCGGGACATGGGCGAGGAGGCCGCGCGCCTGCGCGAGGCCGTGGGGCGGCTCGCTCCGCAGACGTACGACGACCTCGGCCGGCGCGCCCAGTACCTGCTGGCGCTGAGCGAGGAGGAGGCCGCGGCCGTGCGGGAGGCCGCGGCGGCCGAGACGTACGAGCTGGGGCGGGCCGTGGACGCCGCCGCCGCGGAGCTGCGTGAGTCCGCGCGCGCGTACGCCGATTCGGTGCGGGGCGAGGCCGAGGAGCGGGCCCGGCAGCGGTTGCTGGCCGCGGGGGCCGCCGCCGACGAGCTGCGGATCGCCGCGCGCCGCGACGCGAAGGAGTGGCGCGGCGAGGCGCTCGCCGCGCTGCGGGAGATGCGCAGGCGCACGAGCGGGCTGCTCGCCGAGCAGGAGAAGGAGCACGCCGAGCGCTGGGAGGCCACGGAGCGCGAGATCGCCGAGCGCGAGGCCGTCGCGGACGCCCGCGAGGCGGCCCTCGTCGCCGCGGCGGAGGCCCGTCTCACCGAGGCCAAGCGGGCGTACGCCGAGGCGGAGGAGGCCGCGCGGCACGGCGCGGAGGACGCGGCCGCGCGGGCCGCCGAGCTGGTCGCGCAGGCCCGGGTGCGGGAGGAGCGGGTGGGGCGGGAGACGGAGCGGGTGCTGCGCGAGCACGGGGAGCGCCGCGAGGAGGTTCGGGCGCACATGGACCACGTCCGCAGCAGCCTGGCCTCCTTGACCGGCCGCGGCTACGGAGACGTCCCCGGCCCCGCCCAGGGCGAGGACTCCTGATCCGGGGTTCTCAGTCGGCGGGGGGCTTCTCGGGGCGCGTACGGGTCAGCTGAGTCTCCTGGGGCACCTGGCGCGCCCCGGCCTCGGCACCCGGCTCCGGCTCCGGTTCCTGGAGCACCGGGAACCGCCGGGGCGCGAGCAGCAGCAGGACGAGCAGGCACAGCACCGCCGCGCAGGCCGCCCCCACGTACACGGAGTCGACGGCCGTGTCGACCGCCCGGCGCAGCCGGTCCGGGTCGGCGACGGAGCCCGGGTCGTCGAGGGACTTCGCGACGGCGTCGAGCGAGCCCGCGCCGCCCAGCTTCGCGCTGAGGACGCCGTTGGCGATCGCCCCGAAGACGGCCGCGCCGACGGTCTGCCCGATCTGGCGGCAGAAGAGGACGGAGGCGGTGGTCGTGCCGCGCTCCGCCCAGCCGACGGTCGACTGGACACCGACGACCAGGGGGAGCTGGAAGAGCCCGAGCGCGGCGCCGAGCAGCAGCATCAGGAGCGCGGGCTGCCAGGCCGCGCCGGGGTAGGGGAGCAGCGGGAAGGCGAACAGGACGCAGGCGGCGGCGCTGATGCCGATGATCGCGGTGTCGCGGAAGCCGATGCGCCGGTAGACGTGCTGGCTCAGGGCGGCCGACACGGGCCAGCTCAGGGTCATGGCGGACAGGACGAAACCGGCCGCTGTCGGCGAGAGGTGGAGCACCGACTGCGCGTACGTCGGCAGGAACACCGTGGGCGCGACCATCAGCAGGCCGAGCGAGCCGAGCGCCAGGTTCACGGCGGCGATGGGGCGGCGCCGCCACACCCAGCCCGGAATGATCGGGTTCGCCGCGCGCCGCTCGATGGCCACGGTCGCGCCGACGCAGGCGAGCCCCGCGGCGAACAGCGCGAGCGAGGGCGGCGACAGCCAGTCCCAGGCCACGCCGCCCTGCACGAGCGCGGTGAGCAGTACCCCGCCCGCGGCGAACACGGCGAGCGCCCCGGGCCAGTCGACGCGGTGCCGCTCGCCCCGTGGACGTACCGGCTCGTGCAGGTGACGGACGATCAGCCAGAGGGCGAAGGTGCCGACGGGCAGGTTGATCAGGAAGATCCAGCGCCAGTCCGCGTAGGCGGTGAGCAGGCCGCCGACCGCCGGGCCCGCGACGGACGACACGGCCCACACGGTCGAGATCCTGGCCTGGATGCGGGGGCGTTCCTTGAGCGGGTACAGGTCGGCGGCGATGGTCTGCACGGTGCCCTGGAGGGCGCCGCCGCCCAGGCCCTGGAGGACGCGGAAGGCGATGAGGGAGCCCATGTTCCAGGCGAGCGCGCACAGCACCGAGCCGGTGAGGAAGAGGGCGCAGCCGGCGATCAGGACGGGCTTGCGGCCGAAGGTGTCGGACAGCTTGCCGTAGACGGGCAGGGTGACGGTGGCGGCGAGCAGATAGCCGGAGAACAGCCAGGAGAAGACGGAGAAGCCGCCGAGGGAGCCGACGATCTGCGGTACGGCCGTGGAGACGATGGTGGCGTCGAGGGCGACGAGCGCCATGACGAGCATGAGCGCGGCGACGACGGCCCCGCGCCGGTCCGCGCGGCGCGCCCGCGTTGCCTCCATGGCGAAAGTCCTTTCCCCCTGCACCGGTTGCCCTAGTCACCTTCTCACTGATGGCGCGCTCCAGGGAGGGTGGAGGGCTTCTCTGCTGGTAGGGCGGTTGCTCGGTCAACAAGGGGGTGGAGGAACCCTGAGAAGCGCTCCACCGCCGGGTGGAGAACCCTTAGGGGGACCTCCGTATTTGGGGCAGGGGGATGTTGGTACCGGCGGAGGACGAGACGGCGGGAGCCGGTCCTTAGATTTGCTTTACGCCGCAGGGCACGGGGCGAAAGCGCCGGGCACGGGCACGGGGGCGTGGGGCCGGTATCGGGGGTCCGGCTCCGCGCCCTGCGACGAACCACAGCGCGGGGGGTGGGGTTTTCCCCAGGAAAAGACTGCGCTGCGCACCAGGGCGCCGGAGTACCCCGGCGATCCACACTGATCGCGTGAGCGCGCCGAGACGCGTTCATCTCGTCACCGACATAGGAGACTTACCGTGACAACGGCTGTATCCACTCCCAGGCACGGGGGAACTGGCGGGCGTACGGCCGTGGCGGCGCGGGCGCGCCAGGTCGTCAAGGCGTACGGCTCAGGGGAGACCCGGGTCGTCGCGCTCGACCACATCGACGTGGACATCGCCCGCGGCCAGTTCACCGCCATCATGGGCCCCTCCGGGTCCGGCAAGTCGACGCTGATGCACTGCCTGGCGGGCCTCGACACGGTCAGCGGCGGGCAGATCTATCTCGACGAGACCGAGATCACCGGCCTGAAGGACAAGAAGCTCACGCAGCTGCGCCGCGACCGCGTCGGCTTCATCTTCCAGGCGTTCAACCTCCTGCCGACGCTGAACGCCCTGGAGAACATCACGCTGCCGATGGACATAGCGGGCCGCAAGCCCGACCAGGGCTGGCTGGACCAGGTCGTCCAGACCGTCGGCCTGGCCGGGCGCCTCAAGCACCGGCCCACGGAGCTGTCCGGCGGTCAGCAGCAGCGCGTCGCCGTGGCCCGTGCCCTGGCCTCCCGGCCCGAGATCATCTTCGGTGACGAGCCGACCGGGAACCTCGACTCCCGCGCGGGCGCCGAAGTCCTCGGCTTCCTGCGCACGTCGGTGACGCAGCTCGGCCAGACCATCGTCATGGTCACCCACGACCCGGTCGCCGCGTCGTACGCGGACCGCGTGCTGTATCTGGCCGACGGCCGCATCGTCGACGAGATGTACAACCCGACCGCTGAGCAGGTCCTCGACCGCATGAAGCACTTCGACGCCCGGGGGCGTACGTCATGACGGTCCTGAAGACCTCGATGCGCAACTTCCTCGCGCACAAGGGACGCATGGCGCTCTCCGCGGTCGCCGTGGTCCTCTCGGTGGCCTTCGTGTGCGGCACGCTGGTGTTCTCCGACACGATGTCCACCACCTTCGACAAGCTCTTCGCGGCCACGTCCTCCGACGTCACGCTCACCCCGAAGAACGCCCCGGACGCGGGCGAGGAGGGCCCGAGCACCGGCAAGCCCGAGACCCTGCCCGCCTCCGCCATCGGCCAGGTGAAGAAGGCCGACGGAGTGAAGTCCGTCGAGGGCGCGATCAGCAGCGACAGCGTCACCGTCGTCAATTCCGAGAACAAGGACATCGGCCCCTCCAGCGGCGCCCCCACCCTCGCGGGCAACTGGACGAAGAACGACCTGCGGTCCATGGAGATCACCTCCGGTCACGCCCCGCGCGGCCCCACCGAGGTGATGCTCGACGCCGACACCGCCGACAAGAAGAACCTCAAGATCGGTGACGAGCTGCGCACCATCGCCGCCACCGGCACCTTCACCGCGAAGATCACCGGCATCGCCACCTTCAAGGTGACCAACCCCGGCGCCACCGTCGTCTACTTCGACACCGCCACCGCCCAGCGCGAACTGCTCGGCGCCACCGGCCGGTTCACCCACCTCGGCGTCACCGCCGCGAGCGGCGTCAGCGACGAGCGCCTGAAGGCGAACGTGGCGGCCGCCCTCGGTGCCGACGCCGCCGACTACAAGATCAAGACGCAGAAGGAGAGCGCCGACGACAACCGCAAGTCCGTCAGCGGCTTCCTGGACGTCATGAAGTACGCGATGCTCGGATTCGCCGGGATCGCCTTCCTCGTCGGCATCTTCCTGATCATCAACACCTTCTCCATGCTGGTCGCCCAGCGCACCCGCGAGATCGGCCTGATGCGGGCCATCGGCTCCAGCCGCAAGCAGGTCAACCGCTCGGTGCTCGTCGAGGCCCTGCTGCTCGGCGTCGTCGGCTCCGTCCTCGGCATCGGCGCGGGCATCGGCCTCGCCGTCGGCCTGATGAAGCTGATGTCGGGCATCGGCATGGAGCTGTCCACCGAGGACCTCACCATCTCCGCGACGACCCCGGTGGTGGGCCTGCTCCTCGGCGTCATCGTCACCGTCCTCGCCGCGTACCTCCCGGCCCGCCGCGCCGGCAAGGTCTCCCCGATGGCCGCCCTGCGCGACGCGGGCACCCCGGCCGACGGCAAGTCATCCGCGGTGCGCGCCGTCCTCGGCCTGGTCCTCACCGGCGCCGGAGTCTTCGGCCTCTACGCCGCCGCGGCGGCCGACAAGGCGAAGGAGGGCTCCCTCTTCCTCGGCCTCGGCGTGGTCCTCACGCTCATCGGCTTCGTCGTCATCGGCCCGGTCCTCGCGTCCTTCGTGGTCCGCGTGATCAGCGCGGTCCTGCTGCGGATGTTCGGCCCCGTCGGCCGCATGGCCGAGCGCAACGCCCTGCGCAACCCCCGCCGCACCGGCGCCACCGGCGCCGCCCTGATGATCGGCCTGGCCCTGGTGGCCTGCCTCTCGGTGGTCGGCACGTCGATGGTGGCCTCGGCGACGGACGAGCTGGACAAATCCGTCGGCGCGGACTTCATCGTGCAGGGCCAACAGCGTGTCAGCCATCAGGTGGAGAAGCGCCTGAAGGACACCCCGTACGTCGCCCACACCACGCGCTACAAGGAGGTCAAGGCCGACATCACCACCCCCGACGGCAAGACCGACAAGGGCGTCGACCTCAGCGCGAACGACCGCACCTATGTGCAGGACCTGCGCCGCGAGACCACCGCGGGCGAGATGTCCGCCGCGTACGAGGCGAACGCGATGTCGGTGGGCGAGGGCTTCGCCAAGGACCACCACCTGAAGGTGGGCGACAAGCTCAAGGTCGCCTTCGACGACGGCCGCACTGGGGAGCTGAAGCTCGCGGCGATCACCGAGGAGGAGGGCACCCTCGACCGGGGCGCGATGTACCTCGGCATCGACACCGTCGAGAAGTACGTCTCCCCCGACCGGATGCCGCTGAGCAGCATCGTCTTCGCCAAGGCGGTCGACGGCAAGCAGGACGAGGCCTACGCGGCGCTCAAGAAGACCCTGAAGACGGACCCGCAGCTCAAGGTCCAGGACCAGACCGACTTCAAGCAGACCCTGAAGGACCAGGTCGGCCAGCTCCTGAACATCGTCTACGGCCTCCTCGGCCTCGCGATCATCGTGGCCATCCTGGGCGTGGTGAACACCCTGGCCCTCTCCGTGGTGGAGCGCACCCGCGAGATCGGCCTGATGCGGGCCATCGGCCTCTCGCGCCGCCAGCTGCGCCGCATGATCCGCATGGAGTCGGTGGTCATCGCCCTCTTCGGCGCCCTCCTCGGCCTCGGCCTCGGCATGGGCTGGGGCGCGACCGCCCAGCAGCTCCTCGCCCTGGAGGGCCTGAAGGTCCTGGAGATCCCCTGGCCGACGATCATCACGGTCTTCATCGGCTCGGCGTTCGTGGGCCTGTTCGCGGCCCTGGTCCCGGCGTTCCGGGCGGGCCGGATGAATGTGCTGAACGCGATCGCGACGGAGTAGTCCTCCCGGACGGGGAGAGCAGGAACCAGGGCCGGGCCCGGTGGGATTCCACCGGGCCCGGCCCTGGCTTCGGTTCAGAGGGCGATGCGGCCGATGTGCATGACCACGATGGTGATGGTGTCCTCGTCGATCTCGTACATCAGGCGGTACAAACCGACCTGTAAGCGGCGGACCTCGGGCGATCCGTAGGCGACGGTCCCGCGCGGTCGGGGGTCGTCGGCCAGCAGGTCGACAGCGGCGTACACCTGACTCAGACCGTCAGGGTCGTCCTTCAGGAAGCGCACGGCGGTGTTGGTCGCCTGCTCGCGCCAGATGATCTGGTAACTCACTCACGCTCCAGACCGAGCAGCTTGCGTACTTCCTCGTGGGGAACGCCGACGAACGTGCCGTCCGCCTTCTCGGCTCGATAGCGGGCCACCGCGAGCTGCTCCTCCAGCTCCAGCATTCGCTCCTCCATCTCGGCCAGCTCAGCCGGATTTATGAAGACGGCTGCGGCCTGGCCATGATCAGTGATAGTGATTCGCTCACGCGCGTGGGCCGTGCGGCGCACCAGGGAGCCGAATCGGGCTCGCGCCTCGGTGATGGGCAGCGTCTCGCTCATACACAAAACAGTACGCTTCACGCGCCTTCTGTACAGTCCCTCGATCGGGTGAGCGGCGGCGCGGCGACGTACCCTGGGAGGCCCCCCGGCCCGTGAGACGTGTCGGGTGGTTCGCGTTGTCCACGCCCCCCGGACGGGATGCCCCTTCATGACCCTGCACGGACTGCTGGACGCCGTCGTCAAGGACGCGGCCCTCACCGAAGCGGTGAAGGCCGCCGCAGACGGCAACCGGCACCACATCGACCTCGTCGGTCCCCCGGCCGCCCGGCCCTTCGCCGTGGCCGCGCTCGCCCGCGAGACGCGCCGGACCGTGCTCGCCGTGACGGCGACCGGCCGCGAGGCCGAGGACCTGGCCGCGGCGCTGCGCACGATCCTGCCGCCGGAAGGGGTGGCGGAGTACCCCTCGTGGGAGACCCTGCCGCACGAGCGGCTGAGCCCCCGCAGCGACACCGTGGGCCGCCGCCTGGCCGTCCTGCGCCGTCTCGCGCACCCGAGCACCGACGGCGCCGACCCGGAGACGGGCCCCGTCAGCGTCATCGTGGCGCCCGTGCGCTCGGTGCTCCAGCCGCAGGTCAAGGGGCTCGGCGACCTGGAGCCCGTGGAGCTGCGCACGGGCCGGTCGGCCGACCTGAACGAGGTGGTCGACGCGCTCGGCGCCGCCGCGTACTCCCGCGTGGAGCTGGTCGAGAAGCGCGGCGAGTTCGCCGTGCGCGGCGGCATCCTCGACGTCTTCCCGCCCACCGAGGAGCACCCCCTGCGGGTGGAGTTCTGGGGCGACGACGTGGAGGAGATCCGCTACTTCAAGGTCGCCGACCAGCGGTCCCTGGAGGTGGCCGAGCACGGCCTGTGGGCGCCGCCGTGCCGGGAACTGCTGCTCACCGACGACGTGCGCGACCGCGCGCGGGCGCTCGCCGAGGCGCACCCCGAGCTGGGCGAGCTGCTCGGCAAGATCGCCGAGGGCATCGCCGTCGAGGGCATGGAGTCCCTCGCCCCGGTGCTCGTGGACGACATGGAACTGCTGCTCGACGTGCTGCCCGAGGGCGCGATGGCCGTCGTGTGCGACCCGGAGCGGGTCCGCACCCGGGCCGCCGACCTGGTGGCGACGAGCCAGGAGTTCCTCCAGGCCAGCTGGGCGGCCACGGCCGGCGGCGGCGAGGCCCCGATCGATGTGGGCGCGGCCTCGCTCTGGGGCATCGCGGACGTCCGCGACCGGGCCCGGGAGCTGGGCATGATGTGGTGGTCGGTGAGCCCGTTCGCGGCCGACCTCGACGCGGACGACGACACGCTCACGCTCGGCATGCACGCCCCGGAGACCTACCGCGGGGACACCGCGAAGGCCCTCGCCGACACCAAGGGCTGGCTGGCCGACGGCTGGCGCACGGTGTACGTGACGGAGGGGCACGGCCCGGCCGCCCGCACCGTCGAGGTCCTCGGCGGCGAGGGCATCGCGGCCCGCCTGGACACGGACCTCGACGGGATCACCCCGTCCGTGGTGCACGTGGCCTGCGGCTGCATCGACTACGGCTTCGTCGACCCGAAGCTGCGGCTCGCCGTCCTGACGGAGACCGACCTCACCGGGCAGAAGGCCGCGGGCAAGGACGGGCAGCGCATGCCCGCACGGCGCCGCAAGACCATCGACCCGCTCACCCTGGAGCCGGGCGACTACATCGTCCACGAGCAGCACGGCGTCGGCCGCTACATCGAGATGGTGCAGCGCACCGTGCAGGGCGCCACCCGCGAGTACCTGGTCGTGGAGTACGCCCCGGCCAAGCGCGGCCAGCCCGGCGACCGCCTGTACATCCCCACCGACCAGCTGGAGCAGATCACCAAGTACGTGGGCGGCGAGGCCCCCACGCTGCACCGGCTCGGCGGCGCCGACTGGACCAAGACCAAGGCCCGCGCGAAGAAGGCGGTCAAGGAGATCGCCGCGGACCTGATCAAGCTGTACTCGGCGCGCATGGCGGCCCCGGGCCACACCTTCGGCCCGGACACGCCCTGGCAGCGCGAGCTGGAGGACGCGTTCCCGTACGCGGAGACGCCCGACCAGCTCACGACGATCGCCGAGGTCAAGGAGGACATGGAGAAGTCGGTCCCGATGGACCGGCTGATCTGCGGCGACGTCGGCTACGGCAAGACGGAGATCGCGGTGCGCGCCGCGTTCAAGGCGGTCCAGGACGGCAAGCAGGTCGCGGTCCTCGTGCCGACGACGCTGCTGGTGCAGCAGCACTTCGGCACGTTCACCGAGCGCTACGGCCAGTTCCCCGTGAACGTACGGGCGCTGTCCCGCTTCCAGACCGACACCGAGTCGAAGGCGACCCTGGAGGGCCTGAAGGACGGCTCCGTCGACATCGTCATCGGCACGCACCGCCTGTTCTCCTCCGAGACGAAGTTCAAGGACCTGGGCCTGGTCATCGTCGACGAGGAACAGCGCTTCGGCGTCGAGCACAAGGAGCAGCTGAAGAAGCTCCGCGCCAACGTGGACGTCCTGACGATGTCGGCCACGCCCATTCCCCGTACGCTGGAGATGGCCGTCACCGGCATCCGGGAGATGTCGACGATCACGACGCCGCCGGAGGAGCGCCACCCGGTGCTCACCTTCGTGGGTCCGTACGAGGAGAAGCAGATCGGCGCGGCCATCCGCCGTGAACTGCTGCGCGAGGGCCAGGTCTTCTACATCCACAACCGGGTGGAGTCCATCGACCGGGCCGCCGCCCGCCTGCGCGAGATCGTGCCGGAGGCGCGCATCGCCACCGCCCACGGCCAGATGTCCGAGCAGGCCCTGGAGCAGGTCGTGGTGGACTTCTGGGAGAAGAAATTCGACGTACTCGTGTCGACGACGATCGTCGAGTCCGGCATCGACATCTCCAACGCCAACACCCTGATCGTGGAGCGCGGCGACAACTTCGGCCTCAGCCAGCTGCACCAGCTGCGCGGTCGCGTGGGCCGCGGCCGCGAGCGCGGCTACGCGTACTTCCTGTACCCGCCGGAGAAGCCGCTCACGGAGACCGCGCACGAACGGCTGGCGACGATCGCCCAGCACACGGAGATGGGCGCGGGCATGTACGTGGCGATGAAGGACCTGGAGATCCGCGGCGCGGGCAATCTGCTCGGCGGCGAGCAGTCCGGGCACATCGCGGGCGTCGGCTTCGACCTGTACGTCCGCATGGTCGGCGAGGCCGTCGCGGACTACCGCAAGTCCCTTGAGGGCGGCGGCGCCGAGGAGGAGCCGCCCCTTGAGGTGAAGATCGAGCTGCCGGTCGACG
The DNA here is from genome assembly GCF_056431945.1 of Streptomyces sp. NPDC045778. Taxonomy (NCBI): domain Bacteria; kingdom Bacillati; phylum Actinomycetota; class Actinomycetes; order Kitasatosporales; family Streptomycetaceae; genus Streptomyces; species Streptomyces sp. NPDC045778. The sequence goes on along the minus strand of NZ_JBWKJZ010000019.1, from coordinate 30,430 downwards.
CGCACGTCCCGCACGACTACGCGCCCGGCGAGCGGCTTCGCCTCCAGGCCTACCGCGCGATCGCCTCCGCCAACTCCGAGGACGACGTCAAGGCGGTCCGCGAGGAGCTGACCGACCGCTACGGCAAGCTCCCGGAGCCGGTGGAGAACCTCCTCCTGGTGGCGGGCCTGCGCATGCTGGCCCGCGCCTGCGGGGTGGGCGAGATCGTGCTCCAGGGCTCGAACATCCGCTTCGCGCCGGTGGAGCTGCGGGAGTCCCAGGAGCTGCGCCTGAAGCGGCTCCACCCCGGCTCGGTCATCAAGGCGGCCACGCACCAGGTGCTCGTGCCGCGCCCGAAGACCGCGAAGGTCGGCGGCAAGCCGCTCGTCGGGCGGGAACTGCTCGGCTGGGTGGGGGAGTTCCTGGCCACCGTCCTCGGTTCGTAGGCGTACGGCGTACGGCGTACGGCGTACGGCGTGCGCGTCCGGGCCGGGCTCAGGGCGTGCACGCCGCCGCGACCGAGAGGCTGTTCTCGTACAGGTGGTGCCGGGTGATCCGGCCGTTCTCGACGGTCAGGCGCAGCGCGTACGGGCCTTCGAAGGACTTGCCGGTGGCGCGCACGGTGCCGGACAGGTGGCCCATGATGACGGCGTCCTGCCCGCTCACCAGGTACGTGTCCACGCTCGCCCGGGCGTCATCGGCGACCGTGTGGGCCGCCAGCTCCTCGCCCTGGGCGGCGCATTCGGCGCCGGTGGAGCGCGGGCGTATCCACGGCACGACCGGGTTCTCGGCGAGCAGCCAGTCGACGTCGTCGGCGAAGATCTCGGTGAGGCGCGCGGTGTCGTTCGCGATGCGCGCGGCGAAGAAGGCGTCGACGGTGGCGCGGGTGGCGTCCTCGACCGTGCGGGTCTCCGTGGCCATGGGGTCTCCCTCGTTGACGTGACCGGCCCCCTGTGCGGGGCCCGTTGACGCTCTTGAGATTGCCAGGGCGCGCGCCGGCGCGCGATTACCTCACGGGTAGTGCCCCGACGGGGCGCGGGGCCGTGCCGATGTGCGGCTCTGCCGCGCGGGCGCGCCCGGCCGCCACGAACCCGCAGGTTGCCGACGGCCTGGCGCGGCAATGCAAGTACGGTGGGGACCGTTCCATGGGGAGGGAAATCCGTGAGGTTCGCAGTCACGGGGCGGCGCGCGGCCGCTCACGCCGTCGTCCTGGCAGTCGCCCTAGGCGGTCTTGCCGCCTGCGACAAGGACGGGAAGGACGGGGCGGGGAAGAGCGGCGCTCCCGGCGGGCGCGCGGGCTCCGCGCTGGCCGCCGTCGACTCGCTCGAGGTCAAGGGCCGCGCGCCCAAGACCGGTTACGAGCGCGCGCGTTTCGGCAGCGCCTGGGCGGACACGGACTCCAACGGCTGCGGGACCCGTGACGACATACTGAAGCGGGACCTGAAGAGCGTGAAGTTCCGCGGCGGCGACTGCGTGGTCAGCGCGGGGACCCTCGCCCCGGACCCGTACACCGGCAAGGACGTGCGGTTCACGCGCGGTCGCAGCCGCGTCGACATCGACCACCTCGTGGCGCTCTCCGACGCCTGGCAGAAGGGCGCGTGGCGCTGGGACGCGAGCAAGCGCATAGCCCTCGCCAACGACCCGCTGAACCTGCTCGCCGTCGACGCGGGCCCCAACCGCGGCAAGGGCGACGGCGACACCGCGACGTGGCTGCCGCCGAACAAGGGCTTCCGGTGCGCGTACGTGGCCCGGCAGGTGGCCGTGAAGAAGAAGTACGGGCTTTCGGTGACGGGCGCCGAGCGGGACGCGATGCGCGAGGTCCTGTCGGGCTGCCCGCGGGAGAAGCTGCCCGGCGGCGGCAGTCCGACCCGGGCCCCGGAGCGCTTCCGGGCGCGGTGAGGCACAAATTCGGTGGGCGGGCCGGGGCCGCGCCGCTAGCGTGCTGTGCGTGGACTTGACGATTACCACCCTCGCCGAGCGTCCCGGTCTCGTCGAGCCGATGTGGGCCATGGACGACTCCTGGGCCGAGTTCGTGGGCCACGACCTGGTCGCCCGGTCGCACATGAGCCGGATCCCCGACGAGTTCCCGGAGTACGTGCTGCTGGCCACGGACGGTCAGGAGCGGGTGGTGGCGCGGGCGTTCAGCGTGCCGTTCGCGCTGTGGACCGAGGAGCGGGGCGGTGAGCGCGGCGAACTGCCGGACGGGGGCTGGGACCAGGTCCTGGTCTGGGCGTTCGCCGACCGGCGGTACGGCGACGGGACGGACACGGTCAGCGCCATCGAGGTCGCCGTCGATCCCGCGTGCCAAGGGCACGGCCTCTCCGGCCGGATGCTGGCCGCGATGCGGGAGAACGCGCGCGCCCACGGCTTCGCGGAGGTCGTCGCGCCGGTGCGGCCCAACGCCAAGCACCTGGAGCCGGCGACCCCGGTCGAGGAGTACGCCTTCCGCACCCGGGACGACGGGCTGCCCCACGACCCGTGGCTGCGCGTCCACGTCCGCGTGGGCGGTGTCGTCGAGAAGGTGGCGCCGGTGTCGATGACCGTGTCGGGTTCGCTCGCGCAGTGGCGGGAGTGGACGGGGCTGCCGTTCGACGAGGAGGGCCTGGTCGAGGTGGAGGGCGCCCTCGTGCCGGTGCACTGCGTGCCCGGGCGGGGTTACGCGGTCTACGCCGAGCCCAACGTGTGGGTGCGGCACGCCCTGTGAGGGGCGCCCCGCACACCCCTCGCCCCGGGGCGGGCGCGCCCCGCGGCCCGGCCGGGCGTCAGCCCTCCAGCTCGTCGAGGTCGAGCACGTCGCCCTTGGGCGGGGTCGCCTTCACGGGCTTGTCGAAGTCGGTGAAGACGAGGGTGTCCCGCTTCTTGCCCTTGCCGGGGTCGTTGACCGCCTTCAGCAGGTAGGGCTTGCCCTCGGTGGCCACGTAGAGCGTCGCCCGCGCCTTGCCGTCGGTCTCGTGCAGCGCGATCGCCGGGGTGCCGTCGACCGTGGTCGCCTTGCCCTTGCGCGCCACCGAACCGGTGTCCTTGAAGTCGGCGAGGACGGTCTTCAGGTCGCAGAACTGGGCGAAGTCCTGCTCGTCGGACTTCGTGGTGGCGGTCTTCACCCAGCGGTCCGCCATCATGTCGACCGACGCCTTCACGTCGGCCTTCGGCTCGTCCTTCATCTCGGAGCGCAGGAACGCGGCGTCGTACCGCATGTACACGGTCCTGCCCTTGCCGATCAGGTCGACCGAGCCCTCCGCGCCGGTGCCGATGGTGCCGACGCACTGCCCCTTGGTGTCGAGCGCGAGGTCGATGTGGCCGGGGCCGCCGCCGTCCGACATGGAGCCCTTCATGCGGAGCGAGGACGCGCCGCTGGTGGCCTTCATGGCCTTGTCGATGATCTGCGGCCCCGACAGGTCCGCGAACGGCTCCTTCTTCGTGGCCGCCGCCTTCTTGGCGTCGTCGGACTTGTCGTCCCCGCAGCCCGTCAGCGTGACGGTCGCGGCGGTGGCGAGGCAGAGCGCGGCGAAGGCCGTGCGGCGCGAGCGCGAGTAGGCGTGCATGGAGAGTCCCCCAGGGAAGTCGTGTTCAGCTCGGACATCACACCAGATGCTTGTGAACCGAGTCAACACTGTTCACGGTCGACGGGCGATTAACGGCCGTGAAAGGGGTTCGCCCGACCCGCGTGGGTAGGCTCGGCGACACAGGCGGTGGGTGATGACCGACGCGCACCGCACGCGGAATCGAGCGACGAGGGGCGGGCCAGTGGGGACCAGCGGGCCGACGCGGCCGGGCGGGAGCACGGGGGACGTGACGTACGACGGGCGCGGGGCGGGCGGGCCGGGTGGATCGGGCGGGCCGGGTGGATCGGGCGGGCCGGGTGGATCGGGCGGGCCGGGTGGATCGGGCGGGCCGGGCGGATCGGGCGGATCGGGCGGGCCAGGCGGATCGGGCGGGCCTGGTGCCGCCGGGCCGGGTGCCACCGACGCGACCCCCACCGAGGTGACCGCCGCCGGGATCGCCCGCCTCGCCGGGGTCGGCCGCGCCGCCGTCAGCAACTGGCGTCGCCGCCACGCCGACTTCCCCAAGCCCGTCGGCGGCACCGACACCAGCCCCTCCTTCGCCCTCGCCGAGGTCGAGCGGTGGCTGCGCGGCCAGGGCAAGCTCTCCGAAGTGCCGCTGCGCGAACGGGTCTGGCAGCACGTCGCCGGACACCCCGCGGGCCCCGTCACCGCCCTGCTGCACGCGGGCTGCGGCCTGCTGCTCGTGCACGACCGGCACACCGACTGGCTGCGCCTGAGCGCCGTGTCCGACGCGCACCTGGCGCGGCAGCTCCCCGACGCCCTCGACGCCGTGCTCACGCCGAGGTTCGGCAAGCCCCGGCGGACCCGCGCCGTGCGCGTCCCCGCGACGCCCGAACTCCTGCCGTCCATCGGGCTGCTGCGCTCCGCCGCCGAACTCGCCGCGGAACTCGGCGCGCACACGGCGTACGAGTTCCTGCTCGGGCGCCACCTCGACGCCAACCCCCGCCAGTACACGCTCACCCCCCAGGGCCCCGCCGACCTCATGGCCGCGCTCGCCGGGCCCGCCCGCAGCGTGCTCGACCCGGCCTGCGGCACCGGCGCCCTGCTGCGCGCCGCCGCCGGCGCCCCCGGCCAGCGGCTGTACGGCCAGGACAGCGCCCCCGACCTCGCCGCGCTCACCGCGCTGCGCCTGGCCCTCGGCTGTGACGCCCCGGCCACCGTGCGCACCGCCGCCGCCGACACTCTGCGCGCCGACGCGCACCCGGACGTCACCGCCGACGCCGTCCTGTGCCACCCGCCGTTCAACGACCGCAACTGGGGCCACGACGAGCTGTCCTACGACGCCCGCTGGGAGTACGGCCTGCCCGCGCGCACCGAGTCCGAACTCGCCTGGGTGCAGCACGCCCTGGCCCGGCTGCGCGACGGCGGCACCGCCGTCCTGCTGATGCCGCCCGCCGCCGCGTCCCGCCGCTCGGGGCGCCGCATCCGCGCCGACCTGCTGCGCCGGGGCGCCCTGCGCGCGGTCATCGCGCTCCCGCCGGGCGCGGCGCCCCCGTACAACCTGCCGCTGCACGTCTGGGTCCTGCGCAGGCCCGGGCCCGGCGTGCCCGCCGCCCCCGAGGCCCTCCTCGTCGAGGCGGCCGAGGCCACGGCCGCCGCCGACGGCAGGCACCCCGCGTCCCGGCCCCCCGAGTCCCGGCACACCGACGGGCGCGACCCGCGCGCCTGGCCGCCGGTGCAGGACGCCGTGCTCGACGCCTACCACCGCTTCGAGCGGCACGGCACCCTCGCCGAGATCCCGGGCTTCGCCCTGTCCGTGCCCGTGCTCGACCTCCTCGACGACGAGGTCGACCTGGCGCCCGCGCGCCGCCTGCCGCCACGGGCCGCGGGCGGCGGCGCCGACGAGCTGCGCGCGGTCCGCGACCGGCTCGGCGAGACGCTGCGCCTGACCGCGGGGCTGACCCCGCCCCCTGCCGTGCCCGCCACCCCCGACACGGCACGGCGGCCGCTCACCACCGTCGGCGAACTCGCCCGCGCGGGCGCCCTGGTGATCCACACCGGCGGCGTCGGCGGACCCCCCGGGGTGCCCGTCCTCACCGACCACGACGTGCTCACCGGAGCGGCCCCCGCCACCCCGGCCGCGCCCCACGACGACACCGCCCCGACCGGCCAGGCGGAGCCGCCCGTGCTCACCGAGCCCGGCGACGTCGTCGTGCCCGTCTCCGGCGGCGCCGCCGCCCGCGTCGTCGACGAGGCCACCGCGGGCGCCGCCATCGGCCGCGGCCTCGCCCTGCTCCGCCCCGACCCGGCGGCGCTCGACCCCTGGTTCCTCGCCGGGTTCCTGCGCGGCACCGCCAACAACCGCCAGGCCAGCAGCTACGCCTCCACCTCCGCCCGGCTCGACGTGCGCCGCCTCCAGCTGCCCCGCCTGCCGCCGGAGCGCCAGCGCGGCTACGGTGAGCACTTCCGCGCCCTCGCCGCCTTCGAGGACGCGCTGCGGCTCGCGGGCCGCCTGGGCGAACGGCTCGTCCGCGGAATGTACGACGGGCTCACCGACGGCACGGTCGCACCGGACGGGGCAGGGCCGGCCCCGCGGCAGGCACCACGGGCCCCACAGGCCCCGGGGGCGGCGGACTGACACGTACCACGTGATCAGTACGACAACGGTTCGGTACAACCCGAGCCGGGTCCCCGGAGTCGGCCTATACGCTCGAACCCTCAACTGTCCGTCCCGTCAGGTAACCAGGAGCAGCCATGCACGGCCACGGCTACGCGCCGCCGCCCCCGCCGGCCCCGCCGGCGGCCTCGCCCGTGACGCTGCGGGTGCTGTTCGTGGTGCTCGCGTTCCTGACGTGCGGCTTCCTCTCGTGGGCCATGATGCTGCGGCTCGCCCTCGTGACCCGCAAGACGCGCGACTGGCTGCTCTTCCTGGCCGTCCTCGCCCTCGTCGTCGTGGCGGTCGTCCTCATCGGCGTGGACCCGGGCGACGAGGAGTTCAAGGGCCCCGGCAACGCGGGCATGACGATCCTCATCGCCACCTACGCGCCCGTGGCCGCGTACTACCTGACCATGGAGATCCGCCACTTCAACCGCCTGGAGCAGGCCCACGCCCTGTACCGGCAGACGCAGTACCCCGGCTACGCCCCGCAGCAGCCCCAGCCGTCCTACGGCTACCCGGCGCAGAGCACGCCCGCCCCCGCGCCGGCCCCTACCCCGCCGCCGGCACCGCCCACCCGCCAGGCCCCCGCCCGCATCGACCAGGTCCGGGCCGAGCTGGACGAGCTGAGCGACTACCTGCGCAAGCACGAAGGCGGCAGCTGACCGTGGCGCAAGGCACCGACCGACGCGTCGTCGCCGGGCGCTACGAGCTGGCCACGCTCATCGGCCAGGGCGGCATGGGCCAGGTCTGGACGGCGTACGACCAGCGCCTGGACCGCCGCGTCGCGGTCAAGCTCCTCCGCCCGGACAAGGTCGCGGGCGCCGAGGCCGACGAGCTGCGCCGCCGCTTCATCCGTGAGTGCCGGGTCACCGCGCAGGTCGACCACCCCGGGCTCGTCACCGTGCACGACGCGGGCAGCGACGACGACGACCTCTACCTCGTCATGCAGTACGTCGACGGCGCCGACCTCGGCGACCACCTCGCCGAGCACACGCCCTACCCCTGGCAGTGGGCGGTCGCCGTCGCCGCCCAGCTGTGCGCCGTGCTCTCCGCGGTGCACGCCGTGCCGATCGTGCACCGCGACCTCAAGCCGCGGAACGTGATGGTCCGCCAGGACGGCACCCTCACCATCCTCGACCTCGGCATCGCCTCGGTCATGGACACCGACACCACCCGGCTCACCCACACCGGCTCCCCGATCGGCAGCCCCTCGTACATGGCGCCGGAGCAGGCCATGGGCGGCGCCGTCGGCCCGTACACCGATCTGTACGCGCTCGGCGTGCTGCTCCACGAACTGCTCAGCGGCGACGTGCCGTTCGCCGGCTCCACCGCCCTCGGCGTGCTGCACCGGCACCTGTACGAGCCGCCGCTGCCCGTGCGCCGCCTGCGCCCCGAGGTGCCCGAGCCCGTCGAGTCCCTGGTCCTGCGGCTGCTCGCCAAGGACCCCCAGCACCGGCCCGCCAGCGCCCAGGACGTCTACGAGGACCTCGTGCCGCTGCTGCCCGCGCGCTCCGCGCCCTCCGGCCGCCCGCTCGACCCGACCCGTCCCTTCCTGCGCCCGCACGCGCCCTGGCCCGACCGGGCCGCCACCCCCGCCGCCACCCCGCAGGCACAGGCGCCCCGACCGGGCCACGGCCAGGACGTCGCCCGCGCCGTCGACGAGGTCAAGCGGCTGCTCGGCGAGGGCCGCATCACGCAGGCCGTGGACGTCCTCGGCTCGATCCTGCCGGCCGCCGCCGCCCAGCACGGCGAGCACTCACCCGTCGTCCGCACCCTGCGCAAGCAGTACGCGGCGACGCTGATGGACGACGGCCAGTACCGCCGCGCCCTGCCGGAGCTGCGCCGCCTCGCCGACCAGCGCGCAGCCGAGTCCGGCCACGCCGACCCGCAGTCCCTCCAGTTCCGCTACGAGGCGGCCCAGTGCCTGGAGCAGCTCGGCGAGCCGGCGGCTGCCCTCGCCGAGTACCGCGCCCTGCTCCCTTACTACGAGAACCAGTACGCGACCGACGACATCCGCCAGTCCCTGGAGATCCGCCGCCGCGTCGGCCACCTCCTGCTCGCCCTCGGCGACCGCTCGGCGGCCCACGACGCCCTGGCGCGGCTCGTCCTGGACGCGGAGCGCGTCCACGGGCTCGGGCACCCCTTCCCCGCGGAGATCCGCAGAACCCTCCAGTGGCTGGGGCAAGTGCGCGGATAGGGCGTTTTCCGGGCGCCGGGGGTGCCCGAACTCCCGGTGAGTCGTTGGTGGTGGCGCGTCCCCCTGAACGAACTGGACGAAGTTCTGGGGGAAGGGTGGCCGAGACGACCACCGCTGCCTACCATCGATCACCGCAAGACTTTGTGCAGCGAAGCACAATCTCTCCACCGGGAGGCCCACTTGCACCGCCGCCGCCGTCGTCGCACCGCGCTCCTCCTCTCCGCCGCGGCCCTCGCCGCCGCCCCTCTCCTCACCGCCTGCGGCAGCGACGTGCGCCCCGGCGCGGCGGCCGTCGTGGGCGACGACCGCATCACCATGGCGCAGCTCGAGCACCGGGTGAACGAGGTGCGGGACGCGCAGCGCGCCGCCGTCCCCGACGAGCGGCAGTACGAGCAGGTCGTCGCCAAGACCGGCGGCCTCACCCGCTTCACGCTCCAGACGATGGTCCTGGACCGGGTCCTGCACCGCGCCGCGCGCGACGCGGGGGTGACCGTCTCCCGCAAGGAGATCCAGACCACGCGCGCCGCCATGGCGAAACAGGCGGGCGGCCGCAAGGCCCTGGAGGCGGGCTGGCTCCAGCAGTACAACGTCGCGCCCCAGCACCTCGACGACAGCATCCGCACGGACATCCAGGCCCAGAAGCTGGCGGCGAGGCTCGGCGCCGACATGAGTTCCAAGGCCGGCCAGGACACCTTCTGGGCCGCCCTGACCAAGGCCTCCAAGAAGCTCGACGTCAACGTGAACCCGCGCTACGGCAAGTGGGACGCCGCCCAGAACAAGCGCGTCGACACCAGGACGCCCTGGCTCCGCGAAGCGGCGGCCTGAGCCCTCCCGCGACTCCGCCCCGGGCGCGGCCGTGGGTTACGTTCGAGCGGTGAACGAAACCCCGGCGGGGCGCGTCGTCCTGCTCACCACCAGCCACCGCGTCGCCCCCGGCCTCCTGTCCTGGCCCGCCTGGCAGGCCCTGCGCGGCGCCGACGACGTCCTGTGCGCCGACGCCGCCCATCCGCAGCTGCCGTATCTGCGCGAGGCGGGCGTCGACGTCAAGCAGGCCGCGCCCACCGCCGAGGAGCTGGTGCGCGCCTGCGAGGGCGGCCGTACGGTCCTGGTCGTGGCCACGGCCGAGGGCGACCGCCCGCTGACGGACGGCCTGGCCCGGCTCGCGGGCTCGGGCCGCGTCGCCATGCCGGACCTGGAGCTGCTCCCCGCCTCGTACGACCTGCCGGGCGCCCGCCTCCTCGACCTCGTCCAGGTCATGGACCGGATCCGGGCCGAGTGCCCCTGGTCGTCGCGGCAGACCCACAAGAGCCTCGCGAAGTACGGCATCGAGGAGGCGTACGAACTGGTCGAGGCGATCGAGGACGGCGACCGCGCGGAGCTGCGCGAGGAGCTGGGGGACGTGCTGCTCCAGGTCGTCTTCCACGCGCGTATCGCGCAGGAGGACGAGCAGGCGCCGTTCTCCGTGGACGACGTGGCGGGCACGATCGTGGACAAGCTCATCCACCGCCACCCGCACGTCTTCGGTGAGGACACGGCGGCCACGCCCGAGGAGGTCAAGGCGCACTGGCTGCGCACCAAGGCCGTGGAGAAGCAGCGCGACTCGGTGACCGAGGGCATCCCCCTCGGCCAGCCCGCCCTCGCCCTCGCCGCCAAACTCGCCTCCCGCGTCCGCACGGCGGGCCTGGCCGTCCCCCTGCCGCAGGGCGACGGCATCGGCTACGAACTCCTCGCGATGGCCCTGCGCGCGGAGGCCGAGGGCGTGGACCCCGAGGCGGCCCTGCGCGCGGCGGCCCGCGCCTACCGCGACGCGGTACGCGAGGTGGAGGCGACCGGCAGTTAGTACGGTTGCCTCCTCGGCCGGTTCAGGCGCTCACCGCCGAACGTGGCCCGGCCGAGCGGGAGTTCATGCCCGAGGAGGCGATGGTGACCTGCCCGGTGTGCCAAGCGGCGCTGTCCTACGACGACCGCTTCTGCACGGACTGCGGCCATGACCGGAAGGCGTACGCCGCCCTCGCGCCGATCCCGCCCCCCGTGCCGCTGGTGGCCACGACGCGGAACACGGTCATCGGGGACGCGGCGGGCCCGGTGATCCAGGCAGGGACCGTCGACGGCGGCATCACCGTCAACGCCTTCGGGCCGCCTCCGCCCGACAGCTGGCTTCCCGTCGACGGGCTCGGCCTCCGCTGGTTCGGCGTACGCCTCACGAGCCGCTTCGGCAACGAGCAGGGCCTGCCCCCGTACGTGGCCAGGGACTGCGACGGCGAGCTGGGCGCCCTGGTCGCGCGGGGCCTGCGCGCGGGAGGCCTCGTCGTGGTCACCGGCGGCCCGCTGTCGGGCAAGACCATGACTGCCGCCCGGGCGGTCCTGCGGGCCGGGGCCGGGCCCGGGGCCGAGATCCGGATCCACGCCCCGCACCCCGGCTCGGACCTGCGGGGCACGGCATCCGGGCTGCCGGGGCCCGAGGCCTCCCGCGTCCTCTGGCTCGACGACCTGGAAGGCCACCTCGGCCCGGACGGCCTGAGCGCGGCGCTCCTGGCCCGGCTCGCCCAGGAGCGGGTCCTCGTCCTCGCCACCATGCGCGACACGACGTACGACGAACACCGCTTCGGCGGCGACGCGGCGGCGCGCGTCCTGAGCGGCGCCCACACCGTCGAACTGAGCCGCCGCTGGAGCGAGGCCGAGCTGGAGCGGCTCGCGGGCACCGACGATCCGGGCCTCGCGGACGCGCGGACGTGGCGCGGCAGGCGGGGCGTCACCGAATACCTCGCCCTGGCCCCGGAGCTGTGGGACGAGTGGCGCAGGGCCCGCCGTGCGCAGGCACACCCGCGCGGCCATCTGCTGGTGCGGGCGGCCGTGGACCTGGCCCGCTGCGGTCTGTGGGGGGACGTGCCGCTGGCGGTGCTGCGGGAGGTGCACGAGCTGTACCCGGTGTGCCGGGCGAGCGACTCGTGCCCCGCGTCCACCGCGGAGGCCGAGCCGTTCGATGACGCCCTCGCCTGGGCCGTCCGCCCCCGGTACGGGGCGACGGGCCTGCTCGTCCCCGGGGAGAAGGGGGACACGTACCGGGCGTACGGCTCCCTCGTCGCGGACGCCGTCCGCTCCGGCGCGCTCGGGGAGGTGTCGGACGAGGTGTGGGTCAAGGCGACGTCGGCGGTGACCCGGCACGGCTTGGACGCCGCACCGATGGCCGAGGCGTGCCGTACCGTCCTCACCCGTCGCGTCGCCGCCCGCGACATCGCCGCGTACGTCCTGATCGGCCTGGTCACCGAGTTGGCGGGCGACACGACGGAGGCGGAGGCCTGGTACCGCAGGGCCGCCGACCGGGGGAACGCCGAGGCCTGCGACCGCCTCGGCCACCTCCTCGCGGGCCGGGGCGCCGCCGTGGAGGCCATCGGTTACTTGGAGAAGGCCGCCGAGGCGGGCCGCGAGAGCGCGTACGCCGTCCTCGGCAAGCTGCACCGGGACCGCGCCCGCCACTGGCTGGCCAAGGCCGCCGAGGCCGCCGAGGCCGCCGAGGCCGGCGCCGACCGGGCCGCCCGCCACCGGGCGAGAGCCGGCGACGCGGGCCGGCCGCGCTAGCACCGCCCCGGGCGGATACGGTCGTCGCATGCACGACCAGCACGACCAGAACGACACAGCCGCTGCCGGGCCCGAGCTGTTCACCTGGGAGTTCGCCTCCAACCCCTACCCGGCGTACGCCTGGCTGCGCGAGCACGCCCCCGTGACCAAGCGGCGGCTGCCGAGCGGCGTCGAGGCCTGGCTGGTCACCCGCTACGCCGACGCCCGCCAGGCCCTCGCCGACCAGCGGCTCAGCAAGAACCCCGCGCACCACGACGAGCCCGCGCACGCCAGGGGCAGGACCGGCATCCCCGGTGAGCGCAAGGCCGAGCTGATGACGCACCTGCTCAACATCGACCCGCCGGACCACACCCGCCTCCGCCGCCTGGTGGCGAAGGCGTTCACGCCGCGCCGCGTGGCGGAGTTCGAGTCCCGGGTGCAGGAGCTGACGGACCAGCTCATCGACGGGTTCGCGGAGAGGGGCGCGGCCGACCTCATCCACGAGTTCGCGTTCCCGCTGCCGATCTACGCCATCTGCGACCTGCTCGGCGTACCGCGCGAGGACCAGGACGACTTCCGGGACTGGGCCGGGATGATGATCCGCCACGGCGGGGGCCCGCGCGGCGGCGTGGCCCGCTCGGTGAAGAAGATGCGCGGCTACCTCGCCGAACTCATCCACCGCAAGCGGGAGACCCTCATGGACGAGGGCGACGACGACCTGATCTCAGGCCTCATCCGCGCCTCCGACCACGGCGAGCACCTCACCGAGAACGAGGCCGCCGCCATGGCTTTCATCCTGCTGTTCGCCGGCTTCGAGACGACCGTGAACCTCATCGGGAACGGTACGTACGCCCTGCTGACCCACCCCGAGCAGCGGGCCCGGCTCCAGCGTTCGCTGGCCGCGGGCGAGACCGGACTGCTCACCACGGGCCTGGAGGAACTCCTGCGCTACGACGGGCCCGTGGAGCTGGCCACCTGGCGGTTCGCCACCGAACCGCTGCGCATCGGCGGCCAGGACGTCGCGGCGGGCGACCCGGTGCTCGTCGTGCTCGCCGCCGCCGACCGCGACCCCGAACGCTTCGCGGACCCCGACCGCCTCGACCTCGCCCGCCGCGACAACCAGCACCTGGGCTACGGCCACGGCATCCACTACTGCCTCGGCGCCCCGCTCGCCCGCCTGGAGGGCAGGACCGCCCTCGCCACCCTTCTGCGCCGGCTGCCCGACCTGCAACTCGGCGTGGATCCGGAGGAGTTGAGGTGGCGGGGCGGGCTCATCATGCGGGGCCTGCGGACGTTGCCGGTGGGTTTCACACCCGCCCCTCGGGTCACCCGTGCTGATGGGTCGTCAAGCATGTGACTTTCATGTGATCTCGGCTGAACCGACTTGTGACCGGCGTTCGACTGCGGCTACGTTCACGACGGCCCGGCACCCGCGCGCCCGTGCGCACTCGTGCCGTGCCTGACCTGTCGTCCACGAAAGGCACCTGCATGCTCTCCGGCCAAGGCCGTCACCGTCGCCCCCGCCAGGTACCGGCGATCCTCGTCACGGCGGGCGTCACCGGATCAGCCATCGCCATCCCGCTGCTCGGCGCGTCGGGCGCGAGCGCCGCGGACGCCGAGACGTGGGACAAGGTCGCGGAGTGCGAGAGCGGTGGCGCGTGGAGCGCCAAGGGCAGCGGCTACTACGGCGGCCTCCAGCTCACCCAGGACACCTGGGAGCGGTACGGCGGCCTCTCCTACGCGCCGAGCGCCGACCAGGCGAGCCGCTCCCAGCAGATCCACGTCGCCGAGAACGTCCTCGCCGCGCGGGGCCCCGACGCCTGGCCGAACTGCGCCCCGGCCGCGGGCCTGGCGAAGGGCGGCGAGGCCGCCGACGTCGACCCGGGCCTGCCGTCGGCCCCGCCGCGCGCGCAGGACTCCGGCGAGTCCGCCGGCTCCCCTGAGTCCGGCAAGGACAAGGACGCGAAGGGCGAGCGCGAGGGAGCCGAGTCCGGCGACGCGGGCACCGCCGAGGACGCGGACGGCTCCGAGAAGGCCGAGAGGCCCGGCGGTTCCGCCGGATCGCGAGACAAGAGTCACGAAACGGACGGCGAGGACGCGGGCGCCGCCCAGGGCGAGAAGGGCGAGAAGGGCGCCGAGGACGCCGAAGGCGGATCGCGCCAGAGCGGCGGCAAGCACCGCAAGCCCGCCGATGAGCCCGGCAAGTCCGCTGCGGACGACAGTGCTTCGCCGGAGGGCTCCGGCGGCGCCACGCCGGGCTCGGACGCCCCGTCCGACGCCTCGTCCGACGAGCGGACCTCCGGCCGCCACCGCGGCGACCGCGCCGACGAGAACGCCTCGTCCGGCGACACCGGCCCCGGCCGTCACGCCTCGCGCGGCGACGCGCGTGAGGTACCCGGCGCCGAGCGCGGCGCGGGCACGTACACGGTCCGCTCCGGCGACAACCTCTCGGCGATCGCGGACAGCCACGACCTTGACGGCGGCTGGACGGATCTGTACGCGGGCAACAAGAAGACCGTCGGCTCCGACCCGGACCTCATCCTCCCCGGTCAGCGGCTCGAACTGAGCGCGGACGCGAAGCGCGAGGCCGTCGAGGACAAGGAGAAGTCGGGCGAAAAGTAGGGCAGTTGCCCGGCGGTTCGCGATGAATGTCCGGTTTAAAGGCGGTGAGAGGCAAGTGAGAGATGGGTCTCAGAAGCCCTGATCGTCTTTGAAATTCGGATGATTGCCTGTCTACGGTCATGACCGCTCGCCACAGCGGGCCCCGCCGGTCGGTACGCCGAATCCTGCCAACGGCCGGACGGGAACAGTCGTCGCTTCGAGCGCCGAAGGCAGGAGCGGGGGACCCAAGGTAAGTGCCGGGCCCGGACGTTGAGCGGTCGTGAGACCGCGGGACGCACGGACACGGCTAGGGGTGAAGTCGCGCGCTAGGACGTGCGGCCGGGCACTCACCCGCCCGAACCCGACAGCTCACCTCGCAGGCGTCGGTGAGGGGATCACTTCATGCTGCGTTCCGGCAAGGGCAAGCACCGCCGTCCGACCAAGCTCGACAAGGCCACTCGCGCCGCCACCGTCGTCGGTGTCACCGGTGCCGCTGTCGCCGCCCCGCTGATGGCGGCCGGCACGGCCAATGCCGCCACTCCCGCCGAGTGGGACCGCGTCGCCGCCTGCGAGTCCGGCGGCAACTGGTCCATCAACACCGGCAACGGCTACTACGGCGGCGTGCAGTTCTCCGCCTCCACCTGGGCCGCGTACGGCGGTACGAAGTACGCGCCGACCGCCGACAAGGCGTCCAAGGCCCAGCAGATCGAGATCGCCGAGAAGGTCCTCGCGGGCCAGGGCAAGGGTGCCTGGCCGAAGTGCGGCGTGGGCCTGTCCAGCTCCCCGTACACCGGCGGCGGCTCCTCCGGCGGCGGCCAGCAGCAGCCGCAGCAGCAGCCGCAGCAGCAGGCCAAGCCGAAGCCGCAGCAGCAGGCCCAGCCGCAGCAGCAGGCCGCTCCCAAGCCGCAGGCGCAGCCGCAGCACCAGCCGCAGCAGGCCGCCCCGCAGGTCGAGAAGAAGACCGTCCAGACCCCGACCGGCAAGGTCGTGAAGAAGGGCGACGGCGAGTACAAGGTCGAGACCGGCGACACCCTGTCCAAGATCGCCCAGGAGCACGACGTCAAGGGCGGCTGGCAGAAGCTGTACCAGCTCAACGACGACATCGTCTCCGACGCCGACTTCATCTACCCGGGCCAGCAGCTGCACCTCAGCTGACCCGCCCCGGCCCCGGCAGCGCCCGGAGCCACCCGCTTACCCGGCTACCGCCCCGGTGCGCGTCCCCCCGCCGCACCGGGGCGGTACCTTTTGGTCCGGTAGTTTGTTTCATGAGGGAACTATCCGCGCCAGGCTCCACCGGCCGTCCGGCCCGTCCATGTGAGGGGCGGTCGGCTGGCCGATGCCCCGGAGCCGGTTAGGCTCGTCTCGCAGGGGCCAGCGCGGCCCCAGTACCCCCGCGTACCCCGCGTCACATCCCAGAAGGAGATGCTCGTGCCGTCCATCGACGTCGTCGTAGCCCGGGAAATCCTGGACTCCCGAGGCAATCCCACGGTCGAGGTCGAGGTCGGCCTCGACGACGGCTCCACCGGCCGTGCCGCCGTCCCCTCCGGCGCCTCCACCGGCGCCTTCGAGGCCATCGAACTCCGCGACGGAGACGCCAACCGCTACGGCGGCAAGGGCGTGGAGAAGGCCGTCCTCGCCGTCATCGAGCAGATCGGCCCGGAGCTGGTCGGCTACGACGCCACCGAGCAGCGCCTGATCGACCAGGCCATGTTCGACCTGGACGCCACGGACAACAAGGGCTCCCTCGGCGCCAACGCCATCCTCGGCGTCTCGCTCGCCGTGGCCCACGCCGCGTCCGAGGCCTCCGACCTGCCGCTCTTCCGTTACCTCGGCGGTCCGAACGCGCACCTGCTGCCGGTGCCGATGATGAACATCCTGAACGGCGGGTCCCACGCGGACTCCAACGTCGACATCCAGGAGTTCATGATCGCCCCGATCGGCGCGGAGTCCTTCTCCGAGGCCCTGCGCTGGGGCGCCGAGGTCTACCACACGCTGAAGAAGGTCCTGAAGAACAAGGGCCTGTCCACCGGCCTCGGCGACGAGGGCGGCTTCGCGCCGAACCTGGAGTCGAACCGCGCGGCCCTCGACCTCATCGTCGAGGCCATCAAGCAGGCCGGTTACGTGCCCGGCGAGCAGATCGCGCTCGCGCTCGACGTCGCCGCGTCCGAGTTCTACAAGGACGGCGTCTACGAGTTCGAGGGCAAGTCCCGCTCGGCCGCCGAGATGACCGACTACTACGCCGAGCTGGTCTCCGCGTACCCGCTGGTCTCCATCGAGGACCCGCTGTACGAGGACGACTGGGACGGCTGGAAGATCATCACCGAGAAGCTGGGCGACAAGGTCCAGATCGTCGGCGACGACCTCTTCGTCACCAACCCGGAGCGCCTCCAGCGCGGCATCGACGAGGACGCGGCCAACGCGCTGCTCGTCAAGGTCAACCAGATCGGCTCGCTCACCGAGACCCTGGACGCCGTCGAGCTGGCCCAGCGCAACGGCTTCAAGTGCATGATGTCCCACCGCTCCGGCGAGACCGAGGACGTCACCATCGCCGACCTCGCCGTCGCGGTGAACTGCGGCCAGATCAAGACCGGCGCCCCGGCCCGCTCGGACCGCGTCGCCAAGTACAACCAGCTGCTGCGCATCGAGGAGATCCTCGACGACGCCGCGGTGTACGCCGGCCGCAGCGCGTTCCCCCGCTTCAAGGGCTGAGCCTCTTCACGGGCTAAGCCCTAGCCAGTCGTACGTACGTCCCCGTACTCGGTCCCGTACCGTGTGCGGGGACTACGCACGTACTGGGGAGGCGGACATGGCCGTGAAGAACCGGGACCGGTTCTCCACCGCGACGCGGCTGAAACTGCTCGGCGAGCAGACCGCGCAGCGCGTCTACCGCTCCCAGACCAAGCGCCAGGCCCGCCGCTCCCGGCTCACCGGGCGCGCGGCGCTGCTCGTGCTCGTGGTCTGCTCGCTGGTCGTCGCGCTCGCCTACCCGATACGGCAGTACGTGTCGCAGCGGGCCGAGATCGCGGACCAGCGCCAGAAGCAGGCCGAGCACCGCGAGAACGTCGAGCGCCTGCGCGACGAGAAGGCGCGCTGGCAGGACGACGCCTACGCCGAGCAGCGCGTCCGCGACCGGCTGCACTACGTGATGCCCGGTGAGACCGGCTTCACGGTGATCGACCCCGAGGCCGCCGAGCGCCGGCGCTCCGACGAGGGCGACGCCGACCGGCCCTGGTACTCCAACGTCTGGGACGGCGTCGACAAGGCGGACCGCTCCGGCGCCGCGGGCCGCCCCGACGACAACTGAACCGACCTCCGCACCCACCGAAAGACAGGCATGGAAACGCCCCCGCCCCAGACCGAGTCCAGCGCGCCCACGGACGCCGACATCGCCGCGTTCAAGGAGCAGCTGGGCCGCCCGCCGCGCGGCCTGCGCGCCATCGCGCACCGCTGCCCCTGCGGCAACCCGGACGTGGTCGAGACGGCACCGCGCCTCGAGGACGGCACGCCGTTCCCGACGACGTTCTACCTGACGTGCCCGCGCGCGGCCTCCGCGATCGGCACGCTTGAGGCGAACGGCGTGATGAAGGAGATGACGGAGCGGCTCGCCACCGACCCGGAGCTGGCCGCCGCGTACCGCGCCGCGCACGAGGACTACATCGCCCGGCGCGACTCCATCGAGGTCCTGGAGGGCTTCCCCTCGGCCGGCGGCATGCCGGACCGCGTGAAGTGCCTGCACGTCCTGGTCGCCCACTCCCTGGCCGCGGGCCCGGGCGTGAACCCCCTGGGCGACGAGGCCATCGCCATGCTCCCCGAGTGGTGGCGCAAGGGCCCCTGCGTTTCTCCTGCCGAGGGCTGAGCAGGCCCTGGACCCGCCGCTACCGCGGCGGGATCCCCCCTGCCCGCCCACCCGAAAGCCCCAGCTGCGCGAGGACCGGCCCCGACGCTGAGCGCCTGATCGTCCGTCTTCCCGCTGTGGGCAATCGTTCCGCAGGGCGGAACGGGTGGGCACAGCCCCCCCCCGCTGCCCCCTACCCGTCAACGCAAAGGAGCACCCAGCGTGACCCGCGTGGCCGCCATCGACTGTGGCACGAACTCGATCCGCCTCCTCGTCGCGGACGCGGACCCGCGGACCGGCGAACTCGTCGACCTCGACCGCCGCATGCGGATCGTCCGCCTCGGGCAGGGCGTGGACAAGACGGGCCGCCTGGCCCCCGAGGCCCTGGAGCGGACCTTCGAGGCCTGCCGCGAGTACGCCGCCGTCATCAAGGAGCACGGCGCGCAGCGCACCCGCTTCGTGGCGACCTCCGCGTCGCGCGACGCGGAGAACCGCGACGAATTCGTCCGCGGCGTCCTGGACATCCTCGGCGTCGAGCCGGAGGTGATCAGCGGCGACCAGGAGGCGGAGTTCTCCTTCACGGGCGCCACCAAGGAGCTGACGGGCCGCGCCGACCTGGAGACGCCCTACCTCGTCGTGGACATCGGCGGCGGCTCCACGGAGTTCGTCGTGGGGGACGGCAGCGTCCGGGCGGCCCGCTCCGTGGACGTCGGCTGCGTGCGCATGACCGAGCGGCACTTCGTGCGCGACGGCGTGGTCACCGACCCGCCGACCGCCGAGCAGCTCGCCGCCGTCCGCGCGGACGTCGACGCCGCGCTCGACCTCGCCGAGGAGACGGTCCCGCTGCGCGAGGCCAAGACCCTCGTGGGGCTCGCGGGCTCGGTGACCACGGTGGCCGGGATCGCGCTCGGCCTCGACGCCTACGAGTCCGCCGCGATCCACCACTCGCGCGTCTCGTACGAGCAGGTCGAGGCGATCGTGGAGCGGCTCGCGCACTCCACGCACGCCGAGCGCGCGGCGATCCCCGTGATGCACCCGGGCCGCGTCGACGTGATCGTGGCGGGCGCCCTCGTGCTGCGCGCGATCATGGAGCGGGTCGGTGCCCGCGAGGTCGTCGTGAGCGAACACGACATCCTGGACGGAATCGCCTGGAAAGTGGCGGAGGAGCTGGGCCGCTAGCCCCGCTCGGCTCCCCCTCGCTCAGGCGCTGTCGATCAACGCCTGAGCGGGGAGGATGTCGTTTGAGCAGCCCTAGGGAGGCTCCGGCGGACCGTCGGTGGCATCTCATCGGAAAAGTTCGTGAAGTTCTTCACAAGGAAAACGGCCCTCCAGGGCGCGGTTCCGAGGAGTTTCGGGCCCGGAGGCGGGGTTTTGAAGGCGCGAGGCTGACGGCCGTGGCGCATCGCAGGTGTTACGGGGGTGTGAACCGAGGACTGGTTCACCCGGCGTCGAAGCCCGGAGTGGCTGCTCACGAGGGGTTGACAACGACTCGCGTCACCCACTGGTTCCCCTGAGGTGCCATGACCTCCGTCACGTGGGCGGCGAAGTGTAGCAGAGGCCCCCCGCAACCTTGTGAAGGGGCGCACGAGCGACCCTCCCAGAGGGGGTGGATACTCGATGGCATGAGCACCACGGAGCGTCCCAGGATCCTCGTAGTAGGCGGTGGGTACGTAGGCCTGTACGCAGCTCGTCGCATTCTCAAGAAGATGCGCTACGGCGAGGCGACCGTCACGGTCGTCGACCCGCGCTCGTACATGACGTACCAGCCCTTCCTCCCCGAAGCCGCCGCCGGCAGCATCTCGCCGAGGCACGTCGTCGTCCCGCTGCGACGCGTGCTGCCCAAGGCCGAGGTACTGACCGGTCGGGTCACGACCATCGACCAGGACCGCAAGGTCGCCACGATCGCGCCGCTCGTCGGCGAGGCGTACGAGCTGCCGTTCGACTACCTGGTCATCGCCATGGGCGCGGTCTCCCGCACCTTCCCGATCCCCGGCCTCGCCGAGCAGGGCATCGGCATGAAGGGCATCGAGGAGGCCATCGGCCTGCGCAACCACGTGCTCGAGCAGCTCGACAAGGCCGACTCCACGACCGACGAGGAGGTCCGCCGCAAGGCGCTGACCTTCGTCTTCGTCGGCGGTGGCTTCGCCGGTGCCGAGACGATCGGCGAGGTCGAGGACATGGCCCGGGACGCGGCCAAGTACTACAAGACCGTGTCGCGTGACGACATGCGCTTCGTCCTCGTGGACGCCGCCGACAAGATCCTGCCGGAGGTCGGCCCGAAGCTCGGCCAGTACGGCAAGGAGCACCTGGAGAGCCGCGGCGTCGAGGTCTACCTCTCCACCTCCATGGACTCCTGCGTCGACGGCCACGTCGTGCTGAAGAACGGCCTTGAGGTCGACTCCAACACGGTCGTCTGGACCGCCGGTGTGAAGCCGAACCCGGCGCTCGCCCGCTTCGGTCTCCCGCTCGGCCCGCGCGGCCACGTCGACACCCAGACGACCCTCCAGGTCCAGGGCACCGACTACATCTGGGCCGCGGGCGACAACGCCCAGGTCCCGGACCTCGTCGGCCGCAAGGCGGGCAACGAGAACGCCTGGTGCCCGCCGAACGCCCAGCACGCCCTTCGCCAGGCCAAGGTCCTCGGCGACAACGTGGTCTCCGGCATGCGGGGCTTCCCGCAGAAGGAGTACAGCCACGCCAACAAGGGCGCGGTCGCGGGTCTCGGCCTGCACAAGGGCGTCGCGATGATCGTCATGGGCAAGATGAAGATCAAGCTCAAGGGCCGTCTCGCCTGGTACATGCACCGTGGCTACCACGGCATGGCGATGCCGACGTTCAACCGCAAGATCCGTGTCTTCGCGGACTGGACGCTCGGCATGTTCCTCAAGCGTGAGGTCGTCTCCCTCGGTGCGATGGAGACCCCGCGCGAGGAGTTCTACGAGGCCGCCAAGCCCGCGCCCAAGCCGGCCGCCGCCTCCGCTCCGGTCGAGGAGAAGGCCAAGGCCTCCTAGGCTCCGGCCGCACGTCGTATCGACCCGAAGGGCCCCCGCTATCCGTGGAGCGGGGGCCCTTCGGGTTTTCGCCGTGGTGGCGGGGGCGGCGGGAGGAGCGGGGAGCACCGGGGGACGGGAAGAGCGAGAGAACGGGAAGAGCGAGAGAACGGGAAGTAGCCGTTGCCGTCCGCCGATGTCCGTGCTATCTACACTTATTTTGCCGTTTCGTGACGCCGTAACGGGACTGTGCGGGCGTGTCGCTGGTGTTTACGGGGAGTCGGACCGTTCCCCGGGGTACCCCCATTGCGGAGGTGTGTGCCATGCAGGACGCCGCTTCGCGGCTGAAGAACATCGCCGAGCAGGTGCTGGGAGCCCAGCTTCCCGTTCGCATCCGTGCCTGGGACGGTTCGGAGGCAGGACCGCCGGGGGCGCCCGTGCTCGTCGTGCGCCATCGGCGCGCGCTGCGGCGCCTGTTGTGGAAGCCGGGGGAGCTGGGCCTCGCCCGGGCCTGGGTGGCCGGGGACCTCGACGTCGAGGGCGACCTCTACCAGGCCCTCGACCTGCTCGCCGAGTTCATCTGGGAGCGCGACGACGACGCCCCCACACTGGTGGAGTCGCTGCGCGACCCCGAGGTGCGGGCCGCCGTCCGCTCGCTGCTCGCGCTCGCCGCGCCGTTCCTGCCGCCGCCCGTGCCGCGCGAGGAGATGCGCAAGCACGGCAGACTGCACCGGCACACCAAGGGCAGCGACAAACAGGCCATCAGCCACCACTACGACGTCGGCAACGACTTCTACGAGCTGGTCCTCGGCCCCTCCATGGTCTACTCCTGCGCCTACTGGGAGTCGCCCGAAGGCACCCTTGAGGACGCCCAGCGCGACAAGCTCGAACTGATCTGCCGCAAGCTCGGCCTGCGGCCCGGCATGCGCCTGCTGGACGTCGGCTGCGGCTGGGGCTCCATGGCCATACACGCCGCGCGCGAGCACGGCGTACACGTCGTCGGCGTGACGCTCTCCCGCGAGCAGGCCGCGTACGCCCGCAAGCGCGTCGCCGAGGAGGGCATGACCGACCGCGTCGAGATCCGCGTCCAGGACTACCGCGACGTGCGCGACGGCCCGTACGACGCGATCTCGTCCATCGGCATGGCCGAGCACGTCGGCTCCGACCGCTACCTGGACTACGCGCGCGACCTCCACACCCTCCTGAAGCCGGGCGGGCGCCTGCTCAACCACCAGATCGCGCGCCGCCCCCTCGGCGACGAGACGGCGTACTCCGTCGACGAGTTCATCGACGCGTACGTCTTCCCCGACGGCGAACTGGCCCCGCTCGGCACCACCGTGGGCCTCCTGGAGCGCGCCGGCTTCGAGGTCCGCGACGTGGAGTCCATCCGCGAGCACTACGCCCACACCCTGCGCCACTGGGTCGCCAACCTGGAGGCCGACTGGCAGCGGGGCCAGCGCCTCACGACACCGGGCCGCGCCCGCATCTGGCGCCTCTACATGGCCGCGTCGGCCCTGGCCTTCGAGCGCAACCGCATCGGGGTCAACCAGGTCCTGGCGGTCAGGACCCCGGAGGACGGCAGATCGGGCATGCCACTACGCGCCAGGGACTGGCGGGAGTGCCCCGAAGGGGCGCGGGGAACTGCGCGACCAGCCACGACGGACCCGCAGACGGAGCATTGAAAAGGGGGCCCGGGTGCTGGTGCACCCGGGCCCCGGCACAGCCCGACGTCAGTCGGACTTGATGGCCTGCAACGGATTGAGCCGCGCAGCGCTCCGCGCGGGCCACACCGCCGCGAGCACGCCGACCACCGCCGCGATGGCGAGGAAGAGCAGGATCCGCCCGGCGGGGATCTCCATGGTGTACGTCTTCACCGAGCCGGAGATGCTGTCGCCCGCGACCCAGCCGAGGAACAGGCCGAGGCCGACGCCGAGCACCGCGCCGAACAGCGAGATCACGACGGACTCCAGGCGCACCATCTGCTTGATCTTCGCCCGGTCGAGGCCGATCGCGCGGAGCATGCCGATCTCGTGCTTCCGCTCGAAGACGGACATCGCGAGGGTGTTGATGACACCGAGGACCGCGACCAGGATGGCCATGGCGAGCAGGCCGTACAGCATGTTCAGCAGCATGTTGATGGCGCCGCCGACCTCGTTGCTGATGTCGTCCTTGTCCTGGATCTTGATGGCGGGGTTGTCGCCGAGGGCCTTCACGACGGCGTCCTCGGCCCGGTCGGACGCGCCGTCCCTCATCTTCAGCAGGACCTGCTGGTCCTGGACCTTCGACAGGTGCGGGGTGACGACGGAGGCCGGGGTGAAGAGGCCGTCGAGCATCTCGTTGGACTTGTAGACGCCCGCGACCTTCAGCCGCGTGGTCTTGTCGTCGTCGAACTTCACCGGGACGGTGTCACCGGCCTTCAGGCCCTTGGCGTCGGCCGTCTCCTTGTCGACGAGGACGGAGTCGCCCGTGAGCCCGGCGGTGGAGCCGCTGGTGAAGTCCAGGCCGACGAGCTTGTCGAAGGCCTTGGGGTCGACGCCGGTGATCCGGGTGTCGCGGCCGTCGGCCTCGCCCCAGGTGGTGCGCAGGGGGCTGCTGGCCTCGACCTCGGGGAGCTGGGCCAGCTTCTCGTGGACCTTGGGGGTGAGCGGCTGGAAGTTCGCCATCGAGACGGCGTAGTCGGCCTTCAGGGAGTCCGTGGCCATCTTGTTGATGGCGCTGCCCATGGAGACGGCGACGACGGTCATCGCGGTGATGAGGGTCAGACCGATCATCAGGGCCGAGGCGGTGGAGGCCGTGCGGCGCGGGTTGCGGACCGAGTTCAGGCGGGCCAGCTTGCCGGTGACGCCGAAGGGCTTCAGGAGCGGGCCCGCGGCGGCGATGAAGGGGCGGGACAGCAGCGGCGTGAGGACGATGACGCCGACGAGGATCGTCGCGGCGCCGCCGGACTTCACGTAGTTGTCGTCCATGAACAGCATGACCACGCCGAGCGCGACGATCAGCGAGCCGATGGTGTTGCGCACGACCAGGCCGCGCGTGGTGGGCGAGGCGTGGACGCTGTTCATGGCGGCGACCGGCGGGATCTTCGCGGCGCGGCGGCCCGGCAGCCAGGCGGCCAGCATGGTCACGACCACGCCGATGAGCAGGGCGACGAGGACCGTCGTCGGGCCGATCTTCAGGGGCCCGTCGGGCAGCGAGGCGCCGCCCGCGTTCATCAGGGACTCCAGGCCCACGGCCACGCCGATGCCGAGCACGAAGCCCGCGACGGCGGCGACCAGGCCGACGATGAACGCCTCGATGAGCACCGAGCGCGTGACCTGCCGGCGGGAGGCGCCGACGGCCCGCATCAGGGCCAGCTCCTTGGTGCGCTGGGCGACCAGCATGGTGAAGGTGTTGGCGATGATGAAGATGCCGACGAACAGCGCGATCCCGGCGAAGATCAGCAGCACCTGGCTCATGGCGCTGGTGTTCTCCTCGATCAGCCGGTCCTGCTCGGCCTTCAGGGAGGCGCCGGTCTCCGCCTCGGTGTCCTTCGGCAGGATCTTCTCGACGGCGCCCTTCAGCGCGGACTCACCGGTGCCGGCGGCGGCCTTCACGTCGATCTCGTCGTACTCGGACTTGCCGAGGACCTTGCGCGCGGTGTCGTTGTCGAAGACGACGAGGCTGCCGCCCGCGACGACGCTGCCGTCGTCGGTGTCGAAGACGCCGGAGACCTTGGCGGTCTTCACGGGGCCGTCGGTGGAGTAGCGGACGGTGTCGCCGACCCCGTAGCCGGTGCGGTCGGCGGTACGGCTGTCCAGGGCGACCTCACCCGCGGACCGCGGGGCCTTGCCCTCGGCGAAGTCGTAGCGCGGGTCCTTGCCGTCCTGGCCCGGGTAGTAGTTGGCGCCGGTGGTGCCCCACTCGCCGCCGACGAGCTTGCCGTCCTTGTCGGCGAGCGCGGTGAAGCCGGAGTAGGTGCCGATCGCGGAACCGGCGCCGGGCAGCTCCTTGGCCTTGCCGAGCAGCGCGTCGGTGAGCCGGGGGGTCTGCTTGGCCTCCTGGCCGTCGTCGTCACGGGTGCCGCCGCCGTCGGGGCGGATGGCGACCGAGACGTGGTCGAAGCTCTTCGCCGACTTGTTCTTGTAGGCGGAGCCGAAGGTGTCGGTGAAGACCAGCGTGCCGGAGACGAACGCGACGCCGAGCATGACGGCGAGCACGGTCATCAACAACCGGGCCTTGTGCGCGAGCACGTTGCGCAGGGCAGTACGGAACATGGTGTGAGGTCCTGGTGAGGCTGGGCGCCCCCAAGGGGCGCGGGGAACTGCGCGACCAGCCACGAGCGGCCCGCAGAAAAGAACTGACCGAGGAAGCGCTAGCTCACGCGGCCCTTGGCGTCGAAGTCCTTCATCCGGTCGAGGACGCGGTCCGCGGACGGCTCGTGCATCTCGTCGACGACCCGCCCGTCCGCGAGGAAGATCACGCGGTCCGCGTACGCGGCGGCCACCGGGTCGTGGGTGACCATGACGACGGTCTGGCCCAGCTCGCGCACGGAGTTGCGCAGGAAGCCGAGGACCTCGGCGCCGGAGCGGGAGTCGAGGTTTCCGGTGGGCTCGTCACCGAAGATGATCTCCGGCTGGGAGGCGAGCGCGCGGGCCACGGCGACGCGCTGCTGCTGGCCGCCGGACAGCTCGGTCGGCCGGTGGGAGAGGCGCCCGGCCAGGCCCACCATGGAGATCACCTGCTCCAGCCACCGCTTGTCGGGCTTGCGGCCCGCGATGTCCATGGGGAGCGTGATGTTCTCCAGGGCGGTCAGGGTCGGCAGCAGGTTGAACGCCTGGAAGATGAAGCCGATCTTGTCCCGGCGGAGCTTGGTGAGCTGCTTGTCCTTCAGCGTCGACAGCTCGGTCTCGCCGATGCGCACCGAGCCGGAGCTGAAGCTGTCCAGGCCGGCCACGCAGTGCATCAGGGTGGACTTGCCGGAGCCCGAGGGGCCCATGATCGCGGTGAACCGGCCCTGTCCGAAGTCGACGGAGACCCGGTCGAGCGCGACCACCTGGGTCTCGCCCTGGCCGTACACCTTGGACAGTTCCGTGGCGCGCGCGGCCACCGCGGTGGCGTGGGCGGCGAAGGGAGTGGTGGTGGTCACGGGGCGGTGCTCCTGTCGGGACGGCGTGTCGAGGGGACGTACTCCATCGTCCTGTCCGATGACGGCCCCGTAGTCAGCCGCTGTTCCGGTTCCTGGGGGCGACTCGGGTCGGACACGGGGCGGCCGAGTCATACCTGGGGATGACGGGCTTCCCTGAGACGCGGGCCGGGGTCCCGCCGCCTCCGCGTCCCGGTGAAGCCCGTCCCGACACGACCGGGGGAACCGGTGGCACACGGCCCGGGGAGGCGCTTGTGGCACGGCCCGCGCACCGGTGTGCGCGGGGGCGGCGCACAACGGTGCGCGAGGCTCGGCGGAGGCGGGGGGAGAGCGCTTGCCGCAGACGCCACGGAGACGGCTAAATTCCGTCAATTCCCTCGCGTTCGCGGCCCTCGGCCGGGGTGGCCCGGGGCAAGTACCACCGGCGCGTACCAGGTGCTGATGCACCCTCAGGCGTCAATAAAATAAGACAACGTCGGGCTGCCGTTCCGCTATTCGGGGGATGCCTCCCGATAGGGTCGAAGCCTTGATGCGGAGCCTACGGCCTGCCCGGGTGGTGGAATGCAGACACGGCGAGCTTAAACCTCGCTGCCCTTCATGGGCGTACCGGTTCAAGTCCGGTTCCGGGCACCTCCGCCACCCTTCTGACGCTTCGTCAACTCCCGGCGGGATCCGCGCTTTTGATCACCGCGAACGGCGCCCCGGCGGGGTCGAGGAACATCGCGAACCGCCCGATGCCCTCGGCGTCGGCCGCCGGGATGATCACCGTGGCCCCCGCCTCCGTGGCCCTGGCCAGCGTCGCGTCGACATCGGCCACCTCGAAGTACGGATGCCACTCCGGCATCGAGCCCGCCTCCAGGTTCTCCGGCGGCAGCTGCATCAGGCCACCGTGGCTGTTCCCGTCGGGACCGCCCTGCGGGGTCAGGACCGTGTACGTCAGCTCCGGGCTCATCCGCACGTCACGCGTCCGCCAGGAGAACACCGAGCCGTAGAAGTCCTTCGCCGCCGCCGCGTCCGTCGTGTACAGCTCGACCCGGCTCAGCGCGTTGGGCTCCGCCACCAGCTCGACCCCGTCGGTGTCGGCCGGCTCCCACACGGCGAAGTCCGCGCCCGCCGGGTCGGTGAACTGCCCCAGGCGCCCGAAGCCGAACACGTCCGAAGGGGCCACGCGGACGCTGCCACCGCCCCGCTCCACCGCCTTCGCGGTGGCGTCCGCGTCCGGGGTGTGGAAGTACACCGTCCACGCGGACGAGGCGCCCTCCTCGGTCAGCGCGCCGAGACCCGCGACGGTCCTGCCGTCCTGCCGGAAGAAGCCGTAGCCCCCGGCCTCGGGGCCCGCGGACTCGTACTCCCAGCCGAAGACCGCCGCGTAGAACGCGGCGGCGGCGCCGGTGTCCGGGGCACCCAGGTCCAGCCAGTTCGGGGCGCCGGGGACGAACTCGGTGGACAGCATGGTGCGGCCCCTTCGCAGCGGAGGTCGGACGGGCTCGTCCCCAGCATGGCAGCGACCGGCGGCGACCGCCCTCCGCAGCGCACCGTTGACACCCGGACAGGGGCGGCCGGACACTCCCCGGATGCGGACGCAGGTGGGGATCATCGGGGCGGGGCCCGCCGGCCTGGTGCTCGCCCGGCTGCTGCACGGCGCGGGCATCGCGGCCACCGTCGTCGAGGCCCGCGACCGGGCGTACGTGGAGGGCCGCCAGCGCGCCGGCATCCTGGAGCACGGCACCGCCGACGTGCTGCGCGCGGCGGGCGCGGGCGCGCGCATGGACCGCGAGGGCCTGCGGCACGACGGCATCGAGCTGCGCTTCGACCGCCGCAGGCACCGCGTCGACTTCCCGTCCCTCACCGGCGGCCGGTCCGTGATGGTGTACGCGCAGACCGAGGTCTGCAAGGACCTCATCGCCCTCCAGCTCCAGGACGGCGGCCCGCTGCTCTTCGGCGCCGAGGCACTCGCCGTGACGGACGCGGACACCGCCCGGCCGCGCGTCCACTTCCGACACGAGGGCCGCGAGCGAATCCTGGAGTGCGACTACGTCGCCGGGTGCGACGGCTTCTGGGGCGTGTCCCGCGCCGCCGTGCCCCCCGCGCTCTCACGCACGTACGAGCGCGCGTACCCCTACGCCTGGCTCGGCGCCCTCGCCGCCGCGCCCCCCTCGCACGACGAGCTGGTCTATGCCCGCCACGACCGCGGCTTCGCCCTCCTCAGCCACCGCTCGCCCACGGTCTCCCGGCTCTACCTCCAGGTGCCCGCGGACACCGACCCCGCCGCCTGGAGCGACACGGAGGTCTGGGACGAGCTGGAGCGCCGCTGCGAGACCGACGAAGGTCCGCCGCTCACGCGCGGGCCCCTCACCGCGAAGTCCGTCACGCCCCTGCGCTCCTACGTGCACGAGCCGATGCGGTACGGGCGGCTCTTCCTCGCCGGCGACGCCGCGCACATCGTGCCGCCCACCGGTGCCAAGGGCCTCAACCTCGCCGTCGGCGACGTCGCCACCCTCGCCCGCGCCCTCGTCGCGCACGAGCGCACCGGCGACCCCGGCCTCCTCGACGCGTACTCCGCGACCTGTCTGCGCCGCGTCTGGCAGGCCGAGCGGTTCTCGAACGCGCTCACGGCCCTGCTGCACCGCCACCCGGACGCCACCCCGTTCGACGACCGCGTCCAGCTCGCCCAGCTCGACCGCGTCGCCACCTCGCGCCCGGCCCGCGCGGACCTCGCCGAGGCCTATACGGGGCGCCCCCTGGACGGCGTACTGTGACCCGCGACACCACCCGATGGGAGGACCGCGGGCGGGCCGGGAACAGCGCGCCCGGTCCCGGGCGTTCTCCGGGCGAAGAGTAGGGGCAGGACAGGGATCCCCCGCCACCTGGCGGGAAAGATCCTCCCCAAGCACTAGGCACATCCTTTTGCCTACGCATTACTCTTGAACCAAAGCCACGCACGGTGGCCATGGAGGAGTGAGATGAGGAGCAGCAACCCGGTCTTCTCGCGACGGGGGTTCAGCCGCGACAACGGCTATGCGGGCTTCAACGCGCAGCCGCAGGCCGGGGGCCCCGCAGTCGGTACGCAGACCAACCCGTCCGCGGGCCAGCAGGCCCCCACCAACCCGTACGCCGCGAACCCGTACGGCCAGCAGGACCTCCAGGGCGCCCCGCCGCAGGCCCCGGTGACCACCCGCATGACGATGGACGACGTCGTCATGCGCACGGCCACCACGCTCGGCGTCCTCGTCGTGACGGCCGCGCTCGCCTGGGCGCTGCTCCCCGTCGACGACGCGAACATCAGCAAGTCGTACGGCATCGCGATCGGCGCCGGCCTCGTGGCGATGGTCCTGGGCTTCGTCCAGGCCTTCAAGCGCAAGGCGTCCCCGCCGCTGATCCTGGCGTACGCCGCCCTGGAGGGCGTCTTCCTCGGCGTCGTCTCCAGCGTCGTCGACAACCGCATCGCGAGCGGCGCGGCCATGCAGGCCGTGCTCGGCACGATGGCCGTCTTCCTCGCCGTCCTGGTGGCGTACAAGGCGGGCTGGATCCGCGTCAACCGCCGCTTCTACGGCTTCGTGATGGCCGCGGCCCTCGGCTTCGTGCTCCTGATGGCGGTGAACCTGCTGTTCTCCGTCTTCGGCGGCGGTGACGGCCTGGGCTTCCGCAGCGGTGGCCTCGGCATCATGTTCGGCATCATCGGCGTGCTGCTCGGCGCGTGCTTCCTGGCCCTGGACTTCAAGCAGGTCGAGGACGGCATCGCGTACGGCGCCCCGCGCGAGGAGGCCTGGCTCGCCGCCTTCGGCCTCACGATGACGCTGGTCTGGATCTACCTGGAGTTCCTGCGCCTGATCGCGATCCTGCAAGGGAACGACTGAGCGCCGCCGAGGGGGGGGGGGGGCCCCCCCCCCCCCCCCCCCCCCCCCCCCAACAAAACAACCCACACCCCAGGCCCCCGGTCCCTCCTCTTTTCTTGGTGGGGGGAGGGGGTGGGGGGAGGCGAAACT